>NZ_RCWN01000001.1:0-350625 GCF_003668555.1 Notoacmeibacter ruber
GTTACCGTTCTGGATCCCCACGTTTCCACCCGGGGCGAAATGGGCCATGTGATCCTGACCGTGCTCGGCATGGTTGCACAAATGGAGCGTCGTTTCATTAAGGAGCGTCAGCGTGAGGGCATCGAACGCGCCAGGGCGAACGGCACCTATAAGGGCGGCAAGCGCCGTATCAACCGTACTAAAGTGCTGAAGCTACACGAAGCCGGCGAACAGGTGTCAGCAATCGCTCGCCATGTTGGCTGTTCGCGAATGCAGGTCTACCGCATCATAAATGACAACAGCACCTAAGCTTACGCGAAGGATGCAGACGAAACAGCATTTTTTGGCCGGAAGCGGACAGGCGGCTTAGGGCCTTTCCGGTTCCGATCCAACGATCGCCTTTTCGGATCGCAAGTGGGAGGCCTAGAAGCTGCCGTAGTGAAAGAAACCGGTAGGCGCTATAAGTTAGGATAACGATTCGATCCTGTGCGTCGGTTTTCAGCGAAGCTTTCTGGTGTTTGATCTGAACACGCTAATTCCCCTCCGCCTCGCGTGGCACGCTTTATAAGCTTTCCTCAGTACTCATATGCTTCTTTTCACATCCGCTTGAACTACAAAATCTATCGGTCACCTCGACGGTGCCTTGTCATTATAAGCGCTACTTTCCTACTGCGCCATTTCCACAAGTCTACAATTGGTTCGATGAACGGCCGCGCCGTACATTTACGTCCCGTTGAGGCCGCACCTAAGGGCGGAGGGAGCCAAAGGCTTGCAAGTTTGGTGACGGATAAGCTTACGCATGCAGGCCGCTCGCAGGATCGCCTTAGCAGGCTTACCTTCATCCGTAAGAAAATGGTAGCCTGCGCCTCATGACCGAAACAGTTCGCAAACCTATCGAAGAAAGCCAAAGGCAGCGTTGGCGGCGCTTCTTTTTAGCTCTGTCGTGGTCGATTGGCCTCTCCGCCTGTGCCGCTCCTGGCGCGGTCCATCACATCGTCAAGTCGGATGCAGCACAACATCACGAGGTTACAACCGATCGAGGCGTCATACGAGGCACGTCTGCACCAGAGGGCAGCGCCTTTCTTGGCATTCCATTCTCGGCACCGCCCGTCGGGCCATTACGCTTCGCCCCGCCGCAACCTGCCGCTGCATGGGCGGGTGTGCGTGATGCGACCAAGCTTCGTGCATCCTGTCCGCAGTTGGTGCCCGCGCGAGAGAAGTCGGAAGATTGTCTTTATCTCAATGTCTACACTCCGGCCGACATCAAGGCAGGAGACAGGTTGCCAGTACTGGTCTGGCTTTACGGCGGCGGCCTCAGTTTCGGATCAAACGAGCAGTATGACGGGAGCCGTCTCGCCCAGCGGCGGAATGTCGTGGTGGTTGTGCCGAATTACCGTCTCGGTGCGCTGGGTTTCTTCGCACACCCCTTACTGCGCGGACCGGACGAAGGAAATTACGGGCTACTCGATCAGCGCGCGGCGCTGGAATGGGTGCAGCGCAATATCGAACCGTTCGGCGGTGATCCAAGCCGCGTCACCCTGTTTGGCGAATCCGCCGGCGCGACCAGCGCCTGCACGCATATGGTCTCGCCCGGAAGCCGCGGTTTGTTCCACCGCATCATCCTGCAATCCGATACTTGCATCTTTCCCGAACAATGGATTTCGCGCGCTGGCGCTGAAGCAGGCGGCATTGCGATGGCGCGCGATCTTGGCTGCAATGGAGCCGATGCGCTGACCTGTCTGCGCGATCTGCCGGTTGGCGAGCTTGTAAAGGCCAAAAGCCACCGCTGGGGCAATGTCGGACGCGACAGCTGGTCGCCCATGGTGGGTGGCGAGGTGTTGCCGGACAAGCCACGCACTCTTTTCGCGCGCGGCCAGGATGCGCCGGTACCGCTGCTGATGGGCAGCAATAGGGATGAGGGGCGATTGTTCGCCAACCTTCTCTCGTTGACGCTCGCCTGGACGAGCCGCAAAGGCTACGAACGTGAGGTGGGCCGGGCCATCCGGTCCGATATTCTGGACGAGGTGCTCGGCGAATACGCCGATGAGGCGGAGCGATCCTATTATCACGCCTACGCCGATATCATCACAGACTCTCGTTTCGCCTGCCCAATGCTGTCGATGCACCGGCTGCGAGCGGGACGCGCGGCGGATTACGTTTACGAGTTCGACGACCCGAACGCACGTAGTGCAGCGCCGCGCGTCCCGTTCACCCCGTCGCAGGGTTCATATCACGCAGCCGAGCTGCCTTATGTGTTCGGACACCGGTTCCTGTTCGCAAGCCCCGACGACTGGTCTGCCGAGCAGGCCGAATTGTCGGATCGTATTCAGCGCTACTGGACGGCTTTCGCCGCAAGCGGTCAACCTGATGTGGATGGCTTAGCGGACTGGCCCACCTTCGACAGCGAAAATCCGCTACGCCTGTCCCCGGAAGGCGAAAGCCTAATTATTGACTTCGCCGCCCGCCACCGGTGCGAATTCTGGAACAGTATGGGATACTGAGGGCCGTCTCAGAATTGCCGAGGGCCGCGGTATCTAACCATCCGTGCATTCGTTACGCTGAATCTTGGCCGATAGCAGAAGGTCGGCTTTTGGATGTCACCGGCGGGAAACTGCCATTCCGGTTCGGATTCTCCTGAGCCATTTCCCAACCATCGCCGCGGCTCTATGATAATGCCGACTACTTCCGCACCCATTGAAGACTGAGACGCCTCGTGGAAAGATGAAGCGCGTCCTTAGCAGTGAGCCGTAGAGAGACCTCTCGCCGGAATGGCCAGTGCGTCGCCTGACGACAAGTCAGTCGGTTCTGCGTTATATTCAAAGCCATGTCTGCCGATCCCGAACGCGTTCAGTTTCTTATCCGCCAAGCGGCGACTTTCGCCAGGGAGGCCGGCCCGGTTCATCGCGCGATCGATGCCGAAGTGCTGAAGGCCATCGGTTTGGCCGATGATCCGGTTCTTGCGCGTCGGATCCGGCACGGCAACCGCATGAATCTTGAGCAATGGTTGACGCAGACGATCCTGGAGCCCGATCGCATTCCACTATACGAGCCGACACCCGAGATTCTCCGTGCCATACGCGAGAATGCGCGCACGGGATGGGGCGAAGTTGCGCTCGAAGCCTTTCGCGCAGGTGCCGCCTTCGCCTGGTCGGAATGGATGACCATCGTTTTCGGCCTGACGGATGACAGCGAAGAGATCCGCGCTGTCCTGGAGTTCTCGCATCGATCGATGACGAGCTTTGTCGCCGACGCTGCAACGGCGATCAGGGCGGAGAACACGAGGGGCCTTGCGGAAACGGCGGAAGGCTCATCATCCGAGCGCCGTCGGCTCGTGCAACGCGTCCTATCCGGCGATCCGGTCGATCCGATGCTGGATGGTCGCAGACTCGGCTACCGATTTGATCGTACGCATCAGGCCATCATCCTCTGGTCTGTCGCGCCAAATATCGAACCGGCCCAACTGGACCTGGTGGTCGACGAGTTGGGACGATCGAATCCCGAAGCGGCAATCCTGGCAATCATCGAGGATCGTCATCGGCGCTGGATTTGGATGACCCAGCCGATCTCAACGGATCGGGCCGCAGCGATCTGCCCGGAAGATTGCCGTATGGTTCTAGGCGAGCCGCGGCGGGGGCTGGATGGATTCCGACGCACACATGAGGATGCGAAGATCGCACAACGCATGTTGGCCGGTGCGGCCGCGTCTCGAAGGGTCACGCGATACGCAGATGTGCGGATGATCGCGATGCTCTCCGCCGATGATGAGAAATCTCAAAGCTTCGTGACCGAAGTCTTGGGATCGTTCCGCTTTGCGCCCGAAAACCTGCAGGAAACGTTACGTGTTCATCTTCACGAGGGTGAGAACGCGAGCCGGACGGCCCAATTGCTTTCGATCCACCGAAACACGGTTATACGCCATCTCGCCGTGGCCGAGGACCAGTTGCCACGAAAGCTCTCAGAGGCGAGGATCGAGATTGCCGCTGCCCTTGAAATGCTGCTCTGGCTGCCCGACGCCGCAAAGAACGACAAGCGGTAGCGGGTTGAGAACTGGAGGTCGCCAGGCGCTGAACAGCTCGATCAGATCGTGACGCCACCACATACGAACAGGGTCTGTCCCGTCACGAAACTCGTTCGATCGTCGCAGAAGAAGCTGACGGCGTTGGCAACGTCTTCAGGCGTTCCCATGCGCCCAATTGGTATGCCCTCGATCATGTCGCGCGTTTGCGGAGCTTCCGGCCTGTTGTTTTCCCAGAAGGCCGTGGTCCCGATCGGACCGGGCGCGACGCAGTTCACAGTGATTCTCGCCGGCGCGAGTTCGAGCGCCCATCCTCTTGCCATTGCTTCCGCCGCACCCTTCGTCGCCGCATAGAGCGTTCGGGCCTTTTTGCCGAGGACGACGCGGCTGGTGTTGAAGACGATGCGGCCATTGCCGTACCGTTTCAATGCCGGCAGAGCGGCGCGCGCGGCGACAATTGATGATCGTAGATTGAGATGAAACAGGCGGTCGAAATCATCGAGGTCGACGTCCTCAAGAAGTGCCGGCTTGACAATACCGACATTGTTCACCAGCGCACCGAGACCGTGTCTATCGGCAATGCGAGACACCTCGTTTCGGGTGGCGGCGGTGTCGGAGAGATCGATCTTCGTCGCGTCGGAGCGTAGCGAAACGTCCTCAGGAACCTCCGTGTCGAGAACGAAAACGCGCCAGCCATCGGCTTGAAGGCGCGTCGCGATCGCCTGACCGATATTTCGCGCACCGCCCGTCACGATCGCGCAGCGGTTCGGCGACGTATCATCTACGGTTATCATCGACGGTGGTCCTTCGGATACCGCAGCGACGCGATCAACAGGAAGAGCCCCGTGCCGAGCGACAGCGCCGGTATCATGAACAGGGAGCCGTGGAGACCGATGGCGCGGAACGCTTCGGTCATTTCCGGCGCGTTCGCGGCCAACTGCGCACGTTCCGCCAGATGATCCGAAAGCATGCCAGAGGCGACGGATCCGTAAGCCGCACCGAAGATATAGAAAAGGAAGAAGAAGATGGCGACGCCGGTCGCCCGTAAAGACGGCGGCAGGACATCGTGGATCGTCGGGTTGGCCGTGGAATAGAAAGCATATTGAAGGAACCAGCCGATAGCGAAAAGTGCGACAAAGCTGATGACAGCGTCGGAAGGTTGCGACATCGCCGCGAAAGTCAGGCCTGCCGAGACGATCATGCAGCCGACGCCGAAGAGCAGCCGTCCACGTATGAAGGCCATATGCAAGCGGTCCGCGAGCCAGCCGCAGATTGGTAATCCGATAAGACCGGAAACGCCGATGATGACACCGACCGAGATGCCGGCCATGGTTAGCGACAGGCCGAAATAGCGCTGCAGGTTCGGCACCATGAATGTGGTGACCGCGTAGCTGGAGAAATTGAAGGTGATACCCGCAGCGCTCAGCCACCACATCGTCGGGACCGACAGAACGGCGCGGATCGGTTTGTCGGTGGTCTGAATCGCCAGCTCCGGCGTATCGGAGTAGCCGCGTGCCGGCTCACGCATCCTGAGCACCCAAACCGCGACAAGAATGCCTGGCACCATGGCGATGAAGAACGCGGCGCGCCAGGTTCCGAAGAAGGCCACGATGGCGCCGGTCGAGAAGAATGCAACGATGATTCCCGCAGGCAGACCCATCATGAAGAGACTGGTGGCCTTTGAACGACCTTCGGAGGGATAGCAGTCTGCGATCAGAGCGTTTGCCGCCGGCGCGAAGGCGGCCTCGCCGATGCCGACACCGATCCGGACGGCCATCAATGTCGCGAAGCTGCCCGCGAGGCCGGTCGCGCCGGTCATCAGTGACCAGATGGCAAGACCGATGGCAATAATCCATTTTCTCGAGAGGCGATCGGCAAGACGGCCGAGAGGCAATCCGGCAATAGCGTAGACGACGGTGAAGGCGGAGCCGACCAACCCGATCTGTGTATCGCTCAGACCGAATTCCAAGCGGATCGGCTCAGCGAGAACGGCGGGCAGCGCTCTGTCGAAGAAGTTGAGAAAATTCGCGGTGAACAGCAAAGCGAGGACGCCACCCGCTCCCTCCGCCACCCGGGTCGTTCGCGTCGATTGCATGCGCTCGATCGTGGTCATGACATCCTCCCAGTGCCTGCCCCATGCACCGCACTCCCGAAGCGGCCATGAGGTTACGTTTAGGCGCCCCCTTTGGCCGAAGCGGCTACCCGAAAACCTCGCGAAGTTTCTTCGTAACGATGGGAATGTAGCCAGAGGGCATCAGCCGGACGAGATAATCGAGGCGTTTTGCCTTCGAGGTCAGGATGATCCGCCTTCTGCCGCGCTCCATTCCGTCCAAAATTTCTGCTGCCGCCTTTTCCGGCGGCATCGTCAGAAGTTTTTCCTGATAGACCTTCAAACGCCGTCTCGCAGCAGCCTGTTTATCGGCCGGTAGTTGGTCGATCTCCGAAGCTTTCCGCGACGCGATATTGGTCGCAACACCGCCGGGGTGAACCACCGTCACTTCTACCGGGTGGCCATCATAAAGCATCTCCTGGCGGATCGCTTCGGTCAGGCCGCGCACGGCGAACTTTGACGTGACGTAGGGTGACATGTGCGGCTGAGCCATAAAGCCATTCAGGCTCGAAATCGTGACCAGATGGCCCTCGCCGCTGGCGATGAGATGGGGCAGGAAAACGCGGGTGCCGTTCACCACGCCATCCAGATTGACCGATATGACCCTGTCGAACTGCTCTGCCGGCATCTCGACGAAAGGGTCGTTGCGAGAGGCGATGCCCGCATTGTTGAAGAGTTGATTGACCCTTCCGAAAGCGGCGACTACGCGTTCCGAATAGGCCGAAAAGGCTGCACGGTCGGTGACATCGAGACGATCGGCAATAACGTCCGCGCCATTGTCACGAGCCATATTCGCCGTCGCTTCGACCGGCCCTTCCTCTATATCGCTGATCGCGAGCTTGGCGCCACGCTGGGCAAGGCCGAGAGATAACGCGCGACCAATGCCACTACCGGCACCGGTGACGACCGCAACGCGGTCGCGAAAGATATTGCTCATGGCTGCTCCGCCTTGCAGGATTTGACGTGGGATAGGATGAGTTCGGCCAATCTTGGTGCAACCGCTGGCGGGAGTTCATGGCCCATGCCCTCGATTGTAACGTGCCGCGCATTCGGGATCGCCGCAGCCGTGGCCCTGCCACCTGACGGGTGCACGAGAGAGTCGCGGTCGCCATGGATCACCAGCGTCGGCGCATCAATGGTCTTCAGTTCCCTCGTCCGGTCGCCGGAAGCGAAGATGGCCGCCAATTGCCGCGCCGTGCCGCGATATTGCGTCGGACCGCCCCGTTCCCAAGCATCGGAAATGAGTTTTCGTCTGGCCGCCGGCTCGGCCGGGAAACCCTTGCCGCCGATCAGATCCGACATGGTCACGCGGTGCTCGATGAAGGTGTCGCGGTCACGTGCCGCCTTCTTGGACATCTGCCAAGCCACGCGAAAGGAGGGCTGGCCGACGCGCCGTGCGCCGGTCGTCGAGAAGATCGATGTTAATGACAACACCCGTTCAGGCGCCTTTACCGCAGTGACCTGCGCGATCATGCCGCCGAGCGACATGCCGACGAAATGCGCCCTGTCGATCCCCATATGGTCCATCAGGGCCAGCATATCGTCGGACATATCGTCCAGCGTGTAAGCGTCTTTAGGCGCTTTTCGAAAGATCATTTCCCGCAGGTTCGGGCCGCGGCCGGTCACGTAGGACGAGCGACCTGAATCGCGATTGTCGAAGGTGATGACGCGATGGCCGCCGGCGATCAGCGCGGAGATCAATTCGCGCGGCCAGTGTATCAGCTGGAAACTTAGGCCGATGATAAGGACGATCGGCTCGCCGCTGCCTTCATCGCGATAGCAGATATCGATGCCGTTCGGTAGTTTCGCGAATTCATCCCTATCTGCATTCATTGCGCAGCATCCGAAAATGGTGCCGGCGACGGTTCGAGATGCAGTTCCGGCCCGATGACCGCGCCACGCTTCATCATCTTGGCGTCTTCGCGATAGTTAAACGTCATCTCCCAGGGATAGGTGTCGCCCTGCCGCGGCAGGATGTCGATCGAACGCTGCACGTAGCCTGCCTGGAAGTCGAGCAGCGGCCGCGTTTTCATTTGCCTGTCGGGACGTTCGGGATAACAGATACCCATGCCGCGCTCGTCCATCTCGGCGAGGAGACGGCAGAAATATTCGCAAAGAAGGCCGACTTTCAGCGTCCACGACGAATTCGTATAGCCGATCGAGAACGCGAAGTTTGGAATGTTGTCGAGCATCATTCCCTTGTAGATGAGATGGTCAGGCCAATGCACAGCCTTGCCGTCGACGGCATATTCCGCGCCGCCCATCAGTTTCAGGTTGAGGCCTGTTGCCGTGACGATGATGTCGGCATCGACATGGCTGCCGTCCTCCATCGCAATTCCAGACTCATCGAAACGGGCGATCTTGCCCGTCACGATCGAGCAGCTTCCATCTTCAAGCCGTTTGAAGAGGTCAGCACCCGGGACGAAGCAAAGTCGCTGATCCCAAGGATCGTAAGGCGGATTGAAGTGGGTATCGATCGGGTAGTCTTCCGGAAGATATTTGACATTTAACTTGCGCACGAAATTTCGCATCCAGTTCGGAAACCGCCGCGAAATGCGCCAGAAGACCGACTGGCGCATAATATTCTTTGTGCGAAGCGTGCGGTGGATCCGGTCGGCCGAAAGGAAAGGACGCAACCACCTCAGCCAAGGGTCTTGCGTGGGCAGCGGCAGGACGTAGGTGGGCGTGCGCTGCACCTGCGTGACATGCGCGGCCTTTTCCGAAAGCGCCGGCAGAAGCGTCACTGCTGTCGCGCCCGAACCGATCACAGCTATGCGCTTGTCGGTATAATCCAGATCGTCCGGCCAGGACTGCGGATGGATGATTGGTCCGTCGAAGCTACCTTCCTGGGCGAATTCTGGACGGTAACCCTGGTCGTAATCGTAATAGCCCGTCGCCGAAAATATCCAGCGCGCCCGCCAGGTCTCGCGTTCGCCCGTACCGGTCCGTTCCGTCGTGACCGTCCACAATGCTTCTTCGGACGACCAGTCGCAGGCGATGACCTTTCGCCCGAAGCGGATACGCTCGCGAACATCGTATTCGTCGGCGGTCTCCGCGATGTAGGACTTGATCTCTTCCGCTGGTGCTATCGACTTGTCGCTCTTCCACGGCTTGAATTCGTAGCTGAACGTGTAGAGATCCGAATCCGACCGGATGCCCGGATAGCGAAAAAGGTCCCACGTGCCGCCCAGATCGTCGCGCATCTCCAGGATCTGATAGGATTTGCCGGGAAGCTTCCGGTGCAGATACGCGGCACAACCAATGCCGGACAACCCGGCACCGAAAATGACGACGTCCGTGACCTCGTACTGCAAATCCGTCGTGCGCATCATTCGAACATCCTCCCAAGCGGAGTATGGCGAATGACGAACGCGATCGAAGATGCAGTTTGAACAATTTTTACTTTGTTATGCGACTTACTGCATCACCTCCCGGTCGGGAATTCGGTTCTTTCGTCCGTTTATAGAGCTCTCAACAACATCGCTGATCGACGATCAAGGGCTCATTCTGTCCAGTTGGACCAACAATTTCACTTTCTGGGTAACCTAGAGCAGCAAGAACTAGCAGATCGGAACCTCTCGTTCAGGCACCAGCGCTAGGCCATTCCTTCGAAGTGGCTGAACGATCGAAGGCTTAATCCACTTGTCACCCCGAAGCGGAATAACCGGATCGTCCGAACGTACCCTAATTCGCACTTGAAAAGCCAATGTCCGCTTTTAGGCGTTTGGGAATTACCATCTAACGACCGGGATGGGCGCATTGCCGACGAAATGTCGAGGCTACCTAGGCGTCTGCTGACCAGCATCGCTACTCAGAGGCCGTTGGGCATATATCCACCCCATTTCAGTCGTTCGCAGAGGGTTACGCAGGCCATCGAACGACCGCCTGCGTAAGATATGATCATTCACGGAATAGCGAGATTGAAGGCGCACTGCGGTCACTGATGGCAGGTCCAAGCCTCCGCAAGAGCTAATCCTATCAATGCGGCGGCCGGACGATGTCGTTCCGCAGGATTGTCCGCGAGCCAGGACATCGTGATGTCGAAGACTTGCGCCATGGTTGAGGTTGATGGACGGCAAATATTCGTCAGGTGCGGCGCAACCATTTCCAATGCATCCGCAACGCCCGTCACATACGCTAGGCAGGTGGGATCTTCGATTGTGCAGTGGGGGTGCAGATCGTTGCCATGAACGCTGGCAAGAACCGTTGCCGCGCCTGCACCCTCCACCGACACAAGCGTAGCCAAGGCGAATATGGTTGCTCGCAATGAGTATTTCTCCTGTATCCCCTAAAGGCGACCGATGTGCACGGAAGCTGAATGTTCATTAAGCTTTTAACGACGGCATTTTGGACCTTCAATCGTTAAAGGTAGGAATGGGCCGCACAGTGGACATTTGCAAGTTCACCTCACGCTCTCATGAGGTCTGCTTTCAGTTGCGTATATTCCTGATCGCTGATCGCGCCTTTGGCTTTTAGCTCAAGCAGGCGTTCGATCTGGTGTGCGAGGCCGGCCTGTGATGCGAATGCTGCCGCGTAAGTTCTAGCTGGAACTCTAGGCTGTGCCGAACGAGCATCGTGGAAAAGCGCTGATCCAACCACATGGGTGTCGTTGCCGAACAGGTTGAGGCCGGATTCGCCGCCATCTCGAAGCGGTCCTTCGCTTCGGTGGAAGCCATGCAGCGACCAGATTAGAGCAATCAGCCAGCCAAGAAGCGTAAAGCCAAACACGACCGTTATGATGAAGATCGCCCAGCGATTGGGGTGCCTGCGGATAAAGGCGATGACGATGGGCGTCACTACAATCATCAACAGGATCACCCCGCCAATCATCATGTCCAGCATGAAGGCGGCATCGTCGCTCAAGCGGGATTTCCCGTTCCGAGCGCTCTTGCCTTCATCGCCGCATATTCGTCTTCGCTGATCGCGCCGCGCTCTTTGAGGCTGGAAAGCCGCTCGAGCTCCGCAACGATATCCGCGCCTCCTCCCCCCTGAGGGTGTCCGTGCGCTGCGGCCGGCATGACGCTTCCCTCGCCATGTGGGTCCACGCCATAGCGGTTCGGCCCTTCCGTGCCGCGGATCAATGCGAAGATGAGCAGAATGAAGATGCCAATACCGGTGAGATAGAGAAGCATCCACCACGCCGAATGATCGGTATCGTGAAGCCGCCGGCTCAAGACGGCGAAGCCGGGAAGAATATGAGCAATAACGAAGAGGATGGTCAGTGGGCCGGGATCTTCGCCAACGGCATCGAACAGCAAAGCGTCCAGAAAGACGGCGACCGCTCCGAAGATGAAATAGAACAGCGCAAAGAGCCAATATTCCGTTCGCGACGCACGTCCGGAAAAGGTGGCGTATTTGCGAATGGCATTGAGGTAAGAACGCATCGGGGTTCTCCAGTTCATCGAGATAGGGAATGGGAAACTCTGGAAGGGCTATCGGCCAGGTCGCTTACCACCGGGCATTGACGTAGAGCTGGTCGTCGAGCGTGGTCTCGACGCTGTAGACGACTTCGCCGGATAGGTTCGAGAAACCGACCAGTCCGATGATTTCTTTGCCCTCGGGATTGTCAGATCCGACCAGATCCATGCTTCCGCTGTAGGTCGCTGCGCATTGCAGGATCGACTGATCGTCGTATCCACGATCACGAATGCCACTGAGCGAGAAGTCGAAGACGAGTTCTCCGCCGTAGATGGCGGGGAAGGCCGCGAAGCGCTGTACGCGCTGGTTCTGCGTGTTAAGCCAGTTCTCTTCCAGAATGTTCAGGACCAGCCGCTCGACGTCTGCGTCGTTGCATTGCGCGGCCCATGCTGCGCCTGAGCTCACCCCGAATGCCATGGCGGCGATCATAAGTCGTCGTTTCAATGGTTCTCCCCTCGCTTCCATGCGGCGTGTCGTTGTTCGATAGTAATACGGGACAGACAGTCCGTCGATACTGAAGCCGCAGAATGATGATCTGCGTGCATGGATGTACGCGCAACAATCGGCTGGAACATGCGGCGGCTACGGGTGGCAAAAGGTCTCAGCCAAGAGCGGCTGGCCCTCGAGGCCGGCATTGACCGGTCATATGTCGGCCGCATCGAGCGCGGTTCGGAGAATGTTACCGTGTCGACGCTCGAGGCGGTCGCCAAACTATTGGAAGTCGAGGTCGCAGACCTGTTCACCACTGTGACCGATGCCGGTAATGAGCAGCCAAGGCTTCCATCGGGCCGTAAGCCAAAGGTGAAGCGGGGCGCGTAGCGGGCCCGCTGGGGCATTTGTGCGCCGCTCGGTCGGCCAAGGGGGGGCGGCACGCCGTCGATGGCGCTGTATGGGCCTGCCAGGCGACGTTGGGCCGATCAGTATTCATCGGCCCGCATGATGGTCAGCACATGCATCGTGAAGGCTGGATCGGCCGGATCCTTCGAGCGATGACGAAGGTCGAGATCGTAGTAGTCGATCTTCCAGAAGTAGCGGGTGCCGTCATGGTCGAACGCGCCGAAATCGTGCTCTTCGAACGGATCATTCTCCGGGTGGAAATCGTCAAACCGCTGCACGGCACGAATGATCGCCACTTGATCGGCATCTGATAATTCCCGCACGCCGACCGTGGTCAGAACCGTGCCGCCGACAAACGTTTGTCTGAACTGATCGTTGAGGCGGCGGATCGCATCGGCCTGTTTCATCACCGCACGATCCGTTTCAGCGTCGTTCGCCATCACCATCTGGTCCATGGCCTCAGGCTGCCTTGCCGGTGATCGGCTGGTCGTGCTTCGGGTGGAGCAGTGCGATATGGCTACGCTTGCGAACCGCCCTGGGTTCGTCGGGATAGTCGCACCATTGCAGGGTCACGAGATCGTTTGGGTGAATGGTGGTGATGACCGCTTCCCACCAGCCGGCATCCTTGCCCTCCCATGCGAGGACCAATCCGCCGATGGAGAGCTTGTCCCAGGATTCGATCAGGACCGTTTCACCGTCGAACGGTTCGGGCGGCTCGTGGGGCTTCAGCAGCTCACGCTCGGCTTCCGGCAAATGGCCGGCCAATTGCTCGAACAGATCGGCCTTCACGAACGGCACGAACGCCTTGCCACTGGCAAAGACCTTGCCCTGCGGCAGCCGCCTGCTTAGCCCTTCGAGTTCTTCACCGGATACCGTAAGGGTCGCCATGCCCATCAGACCGGCAGCCTTCCTGGCTATCTCTTCCTCGCTGGCCCCGAACCATGAGGCATGCGGCTTGGCCTTGTCGTCTCGGCCGAGCACGATGATGCTGGCCAGCCCGTTCGGTTGATTGGCGGAGGTTGCGGCTGGTTTGGCGGATTTATTTGTCATGTCGGTCTCCCAAAGAAAAAGGGCCCGGATGGGGCCCTGTTCGGATCGTTTGAAGATGAGGTCGCACGTGGCGGTGGCGGTCTAACTGACGTCGATGTTGCGATGGTTCGATCATGCCTTTGCCTGCAAGGTTTGCCTGTCGTGCGCCCCGTTCATAGCAAAACACACGCAAAAACGCAATAAGACTCTGATTTCAATGGCTTTTATCGATATTCGACCGACGCAGAGGCCGTCGTTCGCAGAGATCGAAAACCGGGCAGGTTTCGTTGCCGCATCTCCGCGTATCATCGATCCTGTTGCCGTTGCAGATGTCGAAACCGGACTGAGCGCAGAACGACCAGATCGCCTTCTGCACATGGCGCGGGAAAAGCGTCTCTTCGCCGCTGAACGCGTCCGGGTCTCGTTCGCTTAGACGATCCGTCAGATGATCGATGGCGGTCGCGCATCCCCGCTCATCATAGCAACCGGCACCATAGGGATGTTCGAAGCCGAATTGCCGAAGAATGCCCGTGCGGATTAGGAAATTATGAACCAGCGTATCCACGACGATGAGCGACGCGCCGGCTCTGACCCGCATCGCATGTCTCTGATCGGCCAGAAGGACATCGGACAGTGCGAGCGACAGAACCTTATCGGAGACGCCGAACACATGGCTGAGCGGGCGAATCATCGCTTCTTTTGCCTGCTGTCGGTCCGAGAGGTCCGGGCAGGACACGCTGAGACGCTTGTCGATCCAGCCGAGAAGATCATCGTCGCAGACATCACGAACGAAGAGGAAGAAACTGGCGGCCCCCTGACAAAGACGGCCATTGCGAAGATCCATATTCGGAACCGCGCATCCGTCTAGGAGATGCGGATTGCGGCATATCCCTTCGGTCTTCCGGTATCCGCATCCCTCAAAATGCCAATGGCTGGTCAGAAGGTCGCAATCGGAGCCGGATCGAAGAGCCCATGCAATCTCCGCGGTACCCGGCACCGGCGTTTGCTCCAGCAAGGCCGAGACGTTTGCATCCGTCATGCCCTGATACTGAAACGCCGTCAGCAGGTAGCGAAAGAGCGGATCATTGTCGCCATCGGCATGCGCCCTGAGAACCGGCTGCAGCCGTCGACGAAGAGCGATCAACCAGTCGAAAGACTGTAGACCGACGATGCTCTCGACCAGCGTGATCGCGGAGTTGTTCAGCGTCTCTGCGTGTTCGGTCTGCATGGAAACCGAACGATAGCCGGACAGCGATAGCGCTGGTCAAGACCCGTCCCGGCGCTGCGAACGCCACTCCTCCCAAATGCCAATTACCCGCGAAGCGCGAAAACCACCGCGACCGGAACGGTCGGACCCCTCGGTAAAGGGGGGGTGGCAAACGCCGCGACAATCGATGGTTGGAACATCAATGGGAAAGCCCGGATGCAAAAATCACCGTCCAGAAGAAGTACCATGCAGAGGTTTTGAAGACCCCGGCATTTGGCTTCGCCATGTCAAATGAGAGTGTTTGGGATGGATTTAAACAATGGGTTTTGAACCTGAAACAATGAAAACAATGGATACCGATCACATGAAGAACGAACACAATTCACATCAACGACCTCAGCAACAGATTACCCGTTCCTATGGAGAATGGTTGGAATCATATGTCGCAGCTGGGTATGAACCCACTCTCCTGACCTTCATGTTCAGAGAAATTGCCGGTAGCAGAAGCAGGCAGATGCAAGAGATGGAGTCCATTATCACCAAGGTCTACGCTAGTTTCACAACACGTGTTCACCGGCACCCGCCTAAGGATTTAACCAAACGCGCTCTTTGGATCGGCTGCGCGGATTGGCCGGTCCCCAAATCCCTCAGCAAGAAGGACCATTTCCGTAACATTCTTTCAAATGACGGACTTCATTACCATGTCGTCTCGTTGACACCGATGCGGCGCCGCTTTCCTAAGGCGACTGTTGAAGAGCACCTCTTCGATAACCAGGGAGTATACGCACCGCCGAATGAACCGCTGCTTCAGCTTCATGCACGATCCATTGAAGAAGAGGACGTAGCGAAGGCTACGCGATATGCCATGAAATCGCTTGATCGAAACCGGGTGGAATCAGGATACACTCTCGTGCTCCCTCTATCATCGAGCGAGGTCTCCTACTGGAACGAGAAACTGACCATGAAGCCCGGAATGATGAACCGGAAGCAGGCGAGGATTGTTCGGCGCGAAGACCTCAAGGAACAGAGCCGATTGGGGCGGCCGGTAAGATCGAATTAAAGGCGTGAAAAGCCACCGCCGGACGTATTGTCCGGCGGTGGCCGAGTTCTCAAAAATGTCTGTGTCCTAAATCGGATAATCCGATTTTAGACTATCACCTTTTCATAGCTGTGCACCAACAGATGAGCCGTTCCTGCTTCGATATTTTCGAGCGTAACAGTCAATTTCAGGTCCGCGCCTATCTGCTCTGCCTTCAGATCCTCCGCCTCTCTGGCCAATTCCAATTTACATGGCCAGATTAAAGGATGAAACATCTTCTTAACCCTCTCTTCAGCCTCAGCCTGTCGTTTCGCCTCCTTCTTCTGCGCAGCGGCCTCGTCGGCCAACTTTCGGACGCCTCCATTATTCTTGATCCAGTCGGCGATACCTTCTGCCGAATTCCTAGCCTCCAATCGCAATTCGACGGCTCGCCAATAAAGACTCGCTTTATCGCCATGGATGCTATCCCTGAAGATCCATAGCAAAACGAAGCGGACTGCGTCGGGTTGATCGGCAATTTTTGGGCGCCCTCGCTCCATCCCAGCCCAGTAGTTGTCCTCCGTGAAATCACGCCACAACTTGGTATGTTGGGCTAAACGGAGACCTATCGCACAAGCCGCTTCGACTTCTCGGTAGATGCTTTCTCGGAATCCGTTTACAAGACCATCAACTTCAGTCCTGATATTTTCGATGTCACTCCGCACGTCGGAGTATCTCTCGCCAGAAGGAGCAGAGTTGATCCGCCTTTTGAGATGTTTGGGAACGATGATCTGCAGATTACCCATTGTAGTCCTCCTGGTAGGTCTCAATGACAATGTAACCCGCGCCGAGGCAGTAGCTGGCTCTATGCCGACCGCTTCGATGGCCAGACTGTGATCTAGTTTGATAGTCAGACATTCATACTCTCCTTTTTGTCTGCAGGAGAGAGATCGGCACCATACGGCGATATTCGAAGGTCTGTACACTTGCAGACAATGAATATCTGAAGTGAGAACAACGACCTATGATATTTAAGTAATTACTAAATAAAAGTTGCTGGCAGCTCTATTTCGGTCACTGGGATCGGTTCGATGCAATTTGGAAAGATAGGAAGATTTCGCTGAAGATGGGCACGCGGATGCAATCGCAGTTCCAGCTGTTCAGCAGTCCATCTGCTTTTGCTCAAGAAGTCCCGGATAGCTTGATGATCTTCGATGAGGTCGTCCACGAAATCGGCAAAGTCTACGTCCGTAGGATCTAAACGCCACTCTAACTTGGAGTGCCGCTGCTCGACGAAAAGGAAGGGCATTGTAACACCCCTCCGCCTCAGCATCTCGTTGAAAGATGACTTAGAGATCTTCCATCGACCAGATAGTGCGCCACTCGCCAGTGCTTTCCGTCCGAGGGTGAGGCTCGCAAATTTCCTATAATTATTGTCAATTTTCGAGGTCATAAGGTACCAACAGAGATCAACTAGATAATCGCGATGTGTGAAATTGTCACCGATCTCATAACGGTCGGCCTTACTCATGTAAGGCTGCGGCGCGATAGTAGGTTCTGGCTCTATGAATGAAGATGTCGTCAGCCTTAATCCGAAATCGAAGGCCTTCGCAGAAATCGATCTCGTGATAAGATCTAAGTCTTCCTTCGGTATGTCGCTTAGTCTTTTAACGTTAGACTTCTTTAGGTAATATTGTATTATTAAAGATGACGCCATAGGCATGTAAGCCTGTGGTGAAGTAGGTGCTGCCATCCATATCGACATCTCGAGAATAGTCATGACCGTCTGATAGTGATTGGACTGATCTCGATTCCATAAGCGATAAAGCCGCTTTGTCAGCCAATTCTGTTGAGCATCTGCAAGAACGAGCCTGCCAGCCTCGATCTGCTCCTGTTCGCGTCGCCAGCGATAGACTGAGTCATTGCTAAAACCTATCTGAGCGGCCGCCTCGGCTATGGTCATTCCAGAGGCGCGATAGCTTTCAATTCGTTCGAGTAGCTGATCGCGGTCTTCATACTTAGTTTTCGATGGTCGGCGACGCGGTTTCTTCGATTTTCTCATCATCGAATGTCCGTGCTCGCTTCAGAAATACCCAACACTTGAACGCCCATCCTGATCGCAAAACCGCATCTGGTGGCCCGACCATACCCGCGCCGCTTCACCGGTATCTCCGATTGCAATAGTCTTCGGCGACGTTTTCAGATCTAATAGACCAGACGAGCAGCAGCTTGCAAAGTGCTACAATCTAGTGATACAAACCACTCCAGTGGAGTTGCCTCAAGTTATTGAATCATAGTGTCTTTAAGCTGACAGTGCCCGATCCTCTCCTGGGCACCATTTCCATTTGTTTGCCGTAACGCAGCCGGCCACAGCCGGCCTTACTTCGGGTCTCACCTGCTGATGAAGCCCACCGACCGTCTCGGTCGCCGAAAGGGTTGCCTCCGAATCACAAATGATACAGGCCCAGCTTGTGGCCCTCGATCTCATGCACCCTTATCGGCGTGTCATAGATCGCCTCAAGCGTCTCTTCGCGCATCAGATCGTCCGCTGTGCCGTCGAGAACGATGCTTCCATCGCGCATGGCGATGATGCGGTCGGCATAAACGGCGGCGAAGTTGATGTCGTGGATGACGATGATGACGGACTTCTTCCATTCGTCGGCGGTTCGTCTGAGACGCTTCATCATCGCCCGTGCGTGCTTCATGTCGAGGCTGTTCAGCGGCTCGTCGAGCAGCACATATTTCGTATCCTGAGCCAGAACCATCGCCACGAAGGCCCGCTGACGCTGGCCGCCCGACAATTCATCGATGAAACGATCCTGCAGTGCGCCGAGACCGAGATAGTCGATGGCGGAGTGGATATGCCGCTTGTCCTCTTCGTTGAGCCGTCCCTGAGAATGCGGAAAGCGTCCGAAGGCGACCAGTTCGCCGACAGTCAGCCGCATGGCGACGTCGTTGTTCTGCCGAAGGATGGCGAGCCGTTTGGCGAGGTCCGCGCTCGGTGTCTTGCGAACGTCCATGCCATCGACCCGGACGCTTCCGGCGCTCATCGGCAAAAGGCGCGCAATGATCGAAAGCAAGGTCGATTTGCCGGCGCCATTCGGGCCGATGATCGCGGTAATGCCGTTTTCCGGCAGTTGCAGGCTGATATCCCGAAGGACGGTGAGTTCGTCGTAGGTTTTGGTGACCCGGTCGAGTTCGATCATCGTGAGACATTTCGGTAGAGGAGAATGATGAAGGCGAGGCCGCCCACGAATTCGATGATGATGCTGAGTGCCGTATCGAACCCGAACAGCCGCTCCAGAATGGTCTGGCCTCCGACCAGCGCGATGATGGCGACAAGGACCGCAGCGGGCAGCGTGTAACGATGCCGGTCCGTGTCGACGGCCTGATAGGCCAGATTGGCCACCAGCAGGCCGAAGAAGGTTACCGGCCCAACGAGGGCCGTCGAAATGGAGACCAGCACCGCGATCATGACGAAGACCCGCATGACGAGGCGCTGGTAATCGATGCCGAGATTGATCGCGACATCGCGCCCCAGGCCGAGCACGTCCAGTTTGGGCAGGAGGCCGATGCTGATGCCGGCGATGAGCACGACCATGGCGGCGGAAACGGCCAGAAGTTGATGGTCGATCGTGTTGAAGCTGGCAAACAGCATGTCCTGCAATGCCACGAATTCGTTGGGGTCCAGAATACGCTGCATCAGATGCGCCAGGCTGCGAAAGAAGATGCCGAAGACGAGCCCTGCCAGTACGACGAGATGCAGGCTGCGGCGCCCGCCAAGAAAGAGCCAGCGGAAAAGCAGAAGCGAAAGCCCGACCATCAGCGTCGCTTCGAGCATGAAGCGCAGCCGGGGATCGACGCCTGAGAGAAGGTGCGACCCCAAAAAGAAAATCATGGCAGTCTGGGTCGCCACATATAACGAATCGAACCCCATCACCGCCGGGGTCAGGATTCGGTTCTGCGTGATCGTCTGAAAGAGCACGGTAGCGATGGCGATTGCCGTGGCGACGATGACGAGCCCCGCCAGTTTCGTTCCGCGGAAGGGCAGGACGAAGTCCCAATGGCCCTTGGCGCCAAGCGTCATGAATAGAATCGCCGCAACGATCGCGATCGCCGCAAGGGATGCGACCACGAAATGAGGTCGTTGCCATGAACCCGGGTTATAGCTCTCGATGCTAGCCAAGGCGGGCTCGCTGGCTCAGAAGCAAATAAAGGAAGACACCGGAACCCAGCACACCGGCAACGGTGCCGACCGGGATCTCGTAGGGAAAACGGATCGTTCTTGCAGCGATGTCGCAGGCGAGCAGGAAGCCCGCGCCGGACAGCGCCACCCAGGGCAGGGCCTTGCGCAGATTGTCGCCGGCAAGAAGGCGGACGATATTGGCGACGATCAGTCCAAGAAAGGGCACCGCCCCCGCCGTAACCACGGATGTGGCCGTGACCAGTGCGACCACGATCAGACCGAGGGTGACAATGTGGTTATAATCGAGACCGAGATTGCGCGTGAAATCCTCGCCGAGTCCGGCGACCGTGAAGCGGTCGGCCGCGATGTAGCATAGGACGGCCAGCGCTCCCGCAATCCACAGGAGCTCATAGCGTCCCCGCAGGACGCTGGAGAAGTCGCCATTCATCCATAGCGCCAGTGATTGCAGGAGATCGTAGCGGTAGGCGAAGAACGTCGTGACGGCGTTGATGACGCCGCCGAACATCAGCCCGAGAAGAGGGACGATCAGACCGCCACTGGAGGGAATGCGGCTGACCAGCCGCAGGAAAAGGAAGCTGGCGGCAAGCGCAAAAAGCGCCGCCACAATCATCCGCGAAAAGATTGCCATATCCGGTGCGAGAAGAGCGGTGACAAGAAGGCCGAGGCTTGCCG
This sequence comes from Notoacmeibacter ruber, assembly GCF_003668555.1. NCBI lineage: Bacteria > Pseudomonadati > Pseudomonadota > Alphaproteobacteria > Hyphomicrobiales > Notoacmeibacteraceae > Notoacmeibacter > Notoacmeibacter ruber. Next base: position 20,493 of record NZ_RCWN01000001.1, read on the forward strand.
CTTCCACGGTCCCGGTGGTGCCCGGCTCGACGAAGCGGTTGCGAAACAGCATCTGCATGATGAGCGCCACAACGCCGATCGAAACGCCGGACAGAAGGAGCGCCAGTGTGCGGGGGATGCGGCTGACGAGGAGCAGTTGGGTCGCTCTGGCGTCGCCATCGCCTCCAAAAAGCGCAGCAACGGACAGATCGGCGACACCGATGAAGAGGCTGATCGCGGCAAGTGTCAGCACGAGGGCAAATGCGAGTGCAAGCGGCCAGACAGGTCGTACCGTCTCTTTCATGGTTTCCGGCCGCCCGCTCGTTGTCTAGCGCTGCTTGGCGTTGAGGGCGGCTCCGACATTCTCGACAATCGTCTGCGCAGCCGAGATCCCGCTATTGGTCAAGTACCAGCGCACGGCATCGGCGTAGACGATGCGATCATTCTGCGCCGCCGACATGGCCGCGACCAGTTCATTGTCCATCAGTTTGCGCGCCGATTGGCCGGCCTGGCCGATGGCAGAATCCCGATCGATCACGAACAGCCAGTCAGGGTTGGTCTTCAGCAGAAACTCAAAGGAGATAGCTTCCCCATGGGTGGCTGCATCGAGATCCTCAACCACAGGGACGAAGCCAAGGTCACGGTAGAGCCAGCCGAAACGGGAGCCGGGCCCGTATGCCGAAAGCTTGCCGCCATTGGCCAGAATGACCAGCGCATTGCCGGCCTCGGCCGCCTTGCGCCTCACATCCGTCACGGAGCGCTCAAGTTCGTCGATCAGCTCGCCGGCCTTCTCTTCCTTGTCGAAGATCCGGCCGAGCAGGGCGGCATTGCGTTCCACCCCTTCCAGATACTCGTCGGCGCCGATGGTGAGGTCGATCGTCGGTGCCAGTTTTGAAAGGGCTTCGTACTGGGGTGCGGACCGGCTTGCGACCACGATCAGGTCGGGCTCGGCTGCATTGACCGCCTCGAAATCCGGCTCGAAAAGCGAGCCGATTTTCAGATAGGATGGCTCGCGATAATGCTTGAGATAATCCGGGACGAAGGCGGTCGGCACGCCCGTTACATCGACGCCGAGAGCGTCGAGCGTATCAAGAACGCCGAGATCGTAGACCAGAACCTTTTCCGGTTTTGCAGGAAGCGTCGTTTGTCCCTGCGCATGGTCGATCACGATTTCGTCGGCTCTGAGCGACGCCGGCAGGGCGAGAAAGCCGAGCATGCAGATAAGAGGCAAAACCAGCTTGCCGGCAAAAAACGCTTTCGATCCCATTGAATGCTCCAAAAAGGTTGGAAGAGGCGACTTCCCATTGGATCGCCGTCGATTGGCGATGGGCTAACAAATAGGATTGAAGTTATCAACTTATTCCTTCGCCTCTCCACGCAGAGGCTTCGCTCGCTGCGGTCACCTCTGAAGAAGGGGTGCAGCGTCGCGTTTTACGACCGGCGAACACCCTTTGGCGTCATGCCGAACTCGCGCTTGAAGGCCGTGGCGAAATTGGCGGCGCTGTTATAGCCGGCCGCATGCGCCGCCTCCGCCACGCTCACACCGTCCCGTTCCAGCATAATCCGCGCCTTTTGCAGGGCGCGGCTTCGCAGATATTCCCTAACCCCGGTTCCGTAGACGGAGTGGAAGAGCCGGCTGAGTGTGCTGACGCTCACGCCGTTTTCGTGGGCGATGTCGTCCAACGACAATTTTTTGTGGTCGTGGGCTTCGATATAGGCTTCGATGAGATCGAGACGCCGGCGGTCGTTTTGTCGGAGCTTTCCTTCGCGGGGTATGCCCTCATGGCGGTTGAAGGCGGCGAACGCTTCGGCGACCAGATCGAGAGCACGGCTCTCCAGATAGAGGTTCCGCAATAGACCTGGCGGGTAAGGCGGATGCAGCATCTGCTCCGCAATCGCGATCATGGTGCTGTCGGCCCGCCAACGGAAATGCGCAAGGTGCCGCTCGCTGAAGCGTCGCAGCGCTTCCTGTTCCTGACGCGAGCCGAACCGGCAGTCGTGCAGCCATTCCGGCGTCAGGGTGACATTGACCTTCCGCACGCGCTCGCTCTTGGATGCGCGGCGCGTGAAATGGTCTGGCCTGGCCCGTGAGACGATAACACCGTGAACAGGCTCGTCTGCTCGCCGGCCGAGATCCAGATCCACATCGCCAAGCGTGGCCTCCACCTGACCTTCCAGAAACAGATAGATCGTCAGTCCCGGCTGTTGCTCCACCATAGTCGTGAAATCGCGCGTCGCGACGGCGTCGGTGGCGTGCACCTTCAAGCCGGTTCGCAACTCGGCCATCGTGAAGGCGCCTTTCAGCGGCGATCGCTGCTGCTTGCGTGCCGTCTCCAGCAGCGCGAAACCCGTGCCGGAAATGCGGGATAGATCGGTGAGATCCTCCACCGAGATATCCGTTCCGCTTCTATCTGCTGATCGGTTCGACAAGCCTCATCCATTCAAAGCGACTGTTGCAGATTCTCCACAATGGCCAGAGCGCAGCATCGTCAAAGGAGTTTGACCGGCGCGCAAAGAAACCGCAGTGGCGCGTTCCCGCTCCCCCTTCTAATAACAGGACATAAGCAGTCAACTTAAAAGGCTGGCTGTCACATTCAGTTTGAGGGATCGTTATGGGGCAACGGAAATCAGTGATCGGATCGGGACGTCATACAGCTATTCTGTTGGCGACCACCGCAATTGGCGGGGTGCTCGCCACGGTCGCTCTGGCGCAGGATGACGCAACGCCGACAGTCTTGACGGAAATCGTGGTCGAAGGCGCCAGCTACGAGACCGAAGGGTCTGAGAGCTATACGACAGACCTTGTCAGCGTCGGGGAAAAAGACGTCCGCTCTGTCCGCGAAATCCCGCAATCGACGACGGTCCTGACGAGGGAGCGTCTGGAAGATGCCGGTTACACCTCTCTCGATACGGCGATGCGTGAAACGCCCGGGATCGTGGTGCTGAACAATGATGATGGCCGGTCCAGCATCTTCTCCCGCGGCTTCGAGTTCGACAATCTTTATTACAATGGTCTGCCCGCGCCCGTTTCCAGCATTTACGGAACCCAGCCCGACATGTCGATCATTGACCATGTCGAGATCCTCAGGGGGCCGGCGGGCCTCTTCGGCGGAACGGGCGAGCCTGCCGGCGCGATCAATATGCGTTTGAAGCAGGCGCAGGATCAGTTCGGAGCAAGTCTGAGCGGCGAATATGGCGCATGGGAGCATGCGCGCGGTGAGATGGACGTAACGGGGCCGCTCAATCGGTCAGGGACGATAAGAGGCCGCTTTGTTGGCACGCTGCAGAATGCCGATGGCTGGGTGGATGAGGTCGAAAACGATGTCGGCGTCGCTTACGGCACGTTGCAGGCCGATTTGACGCCCGACACAACGGCGACGCTTTCGATCAGCCATTTGGAGCGCGATATCACGCCCTTCAACGGATTGCCGACTTACGAGGACGGCTCGCTGATCGATCTGGATCGCTCCACCTTTACCGGCGCTTCCTGGAACGGATTCGACAATTCGGTCACCGACTACATCGCGGAGCTGGAGCATCGCTTCGACGATGGCGGTCACGCCAAGATCTCCGGTCGCTATCAGGCGACCGATGTCGACTTCCTCTATTCCTATGCGGCCGGCTATGCGGCTCCCAACGGCGATATCATTTCGAGGGGCGCAGATACCAATGACTCGGCTTGGCTGGCGCGCGATTATGAGGCCGACGCTCTGTCGCTCGACGCGCATGTCAGCAAGCCGTTCTATGTCGGTGGTCTGGAGCAGAACGTTCTTCTGGGCGTCGACTATCAGAATCAGGAGATGACGACCCTCCAGGGCCGCGGATCGATTGCGGTATCGCAAAATATCTACGACTGGACGACCGATATCAGCAGGCCGGATGTCGACTATACGAGCCAGGTTGAGACGGACCCGGAACAATTCGGTGTTTATGGCCAGTTGCGGGTGAAGCCGTTCGACCAGCTTACGCTGATCGGCGGTGGCCGTTTTACATGGTACGAGGCGACGTCCCGCGACCTGCTGACAGGCACCGAAACGGACAGCGTGAGCGAGAATGGCTATTTCGTGCCTTACGCGGGCGTCGTCTTCGATCTGACGGATTGGGTTTCGGCTTATGCGAGCTACACCTCGATCTTTCAGCCGCAGGCGGATACCGATGCCTCCGGGGCGGTTCTCGACCCGCGTGAAGGCGAGCAATACGAAGTGGGCTTCAAGGCCGAACTCTTCGACAGCGGCATGAATGCTTCGATCGCCTATTTCAATCTCAGCGATACCAACCGCGCCGTGGCGGACATCGACAATCCCGGTTTCAACATCGCGCAAGGCGAGGTGGAGGTGCAGGGGCTGGAGATCGAAGCGACAGGTTCGCCATTGATGGGCCTCGAGGTCGCCGCCGGATACACCTTCACGGACACCGAGTTCGCGCAGGTCTCGGGCGAGCGGTTTCAGATCTATACGCCGGAGCACATGTTCCACCTTTGGGCGACGTACGATTTCGACGAGCGCCACGGCTGGCTCGACGGATTTTCCATCGGCGGCGGCGTCAAGGCGTTCAGTTCCGTGACTGTCGAGCAGAGCGGATATTCCATCGATGCGCCTGGCTACACGGTCGTCGATCTGACGGCGGGCTATGAGTTCAACGAACACGTCGAGGCCACGCTGATCGTCAACAATCTGTTCGATGAGAAGTATTATTCGCGGGTCGGCAGCAACTCGGTCTTCAATTTCTATGGCGAACCGCTGAACGCGAAATTCAAGCTGACCGCGAGTTTCTGAGGGGAGAGGACATGCCGAGCACCACTGCCAATGTCAGCACGCCCAAGGCCTCGCGCTACATGCAACAGCTTTGCAAGCATTTCGCTCACAAGGTGCCTGTGACCTTTGATACCGAAACGGCCTCTGTAAACTTCCCTTTCGGCGACTGCCGCATGTGGGCGGACGAAACGTCGCTTCGTATCGAGTGCTCTTCGGCCGACAATCCCGCATTGCAGCGAACACGGGCTGTCGTTCAGGAGCATTTCGAGCGCTTCGCATGGCGCGAGGAGCCCGCCTTCAACTGGTCGCCGGCATGTTGAGCGTCTGGTGGGTGAAATGGCGTAAGGGATTGGGGGCGGGCGTCGCGGCGCTCGCCTTTCTCGCTTTGGGCCACGCATCGGCAGCACAGGATCAGGTCACCATCGCAGGCAGCACCACCCTCTCCATCGGCTCGACGGAGACAGGCCGCGCGATGCGGCTCTTTATCTGGACGCCCGAGGGAGCACCCCCGCAAGGCGGTTATCCGGTGCTCTATGCCTTCGACGGCGAAACGAGTTTCGGCATGCTGACCGATTTGGCTCGCGACTTGAATGCCGCTGGCCAGCGTGCGGGGTTCGATCCGGTCATGATCGTGGCGATGGCCTATCCCGAGAGTGATCGCTCGGTGGAGAGCCGGGTCTACGACATGACACCCGCGGCCGATCATTACGACATGCCGACCCGTCCGAACGGCAAGCCTTGGCCACCGCTTGGCGGGGGCGATGCATTCCTTGCCATGATCGAAAAGGAGATCAAGCCGGCAATCGAGAGCCGTTTCCCGGTGGACCCCGCACGACAGACCCTGTTCGGCCATTCCCTCGGCGGGTTGATGGTGCTGCATCGAATGGTGACGAAGCCGGAGGCCTTTGTCTGCTACTATGCCAGCAGCCCATCGCTCTGGTTCAACGGCAGAAGCATGATCCGCGATGTCGAACGATTTCTGGCGGAACGACCCTCCGAGGCGAAGCCTCTGACGCTGCAACTGTCCGTCGGGACGGCCGAGCAGACGTTGACCGATTGGGACCGTCTCGCCACGAACGACCCGAGCCGCCGAAAAGCCTGGCTCGAAGGCAATGCGATGCTGAGTAATGCGCGGGATCTCGCGGCAAGGATCGGCAACCGTACAACCGGGAGCATGCGTTTCGATTATCGCGAATGGGCGGGCCGTGATCATTTATCGGCGAGGGCGGCGGCAAGCGCCGCGGCGATCCGAATGGCAATTGAATGTGAGGCTGGGCCGGTGAAGCCGCCCCAACCCAAGGAGGACGCCGAATGAGCCGTCCTCCGATGCGCCTCGACACAGGCGCTGTAAAGCTGACCGGAAGAGCGACTTCCGGTCAGGCCCTTTTGGCTTACTGGCCGCCCCAGGCTTCGGGGTAGCTTTCCATCTCGTCGCAGCCGCACATCGCATAGTGCAGCGGCGGCATGGCAGGATTGACGTATTCGTCCAGATTGTCCTGCGTGATGGCCGGCTGCGGGAGGACCCATTCCGGACCCGGACCCGGACCCGGACCCGCTTCACCCTCGATCACGTGAGCCGCCGCGATTCGGCCATGGCCCGATGCGCCTCAGCTCCGTACTCGATTTCGCTTTGCGTCGGCCCTTCACCGGTAAAATGCGCCATCGGCGCGTGATAGGGACCGCCTACCGTTTCCGGCCCCAGCGCCTCTGCGCAATCCTGTATCCAGGAAAGATGCTCCAGCCCGCGCTACCTGATGGCGGGATCGCGGGACAGCGGGTTGCAGTCTTCGGAAGGGATAATCGAGGTTTGCGCTCGCCCGAGGCCAAACGCAGCCAGACGCTCGCCGAGCCACGCATAATGCTCCGGCTCGCCATGCATCACTGGCACCTCGACGTGATCGTAGCCGATCTCCGCGATGCGCTCGAGATGCGGAAGCGCCGCTTCGTCAATATGCCCGCCGATGCAAAGAAGGTTGATGCCGAGTTTCATGGCGTCACCCATTCGCCATTGGCATCGGACGATCGGACACAGGCCGCGACGAAGCGCATGCCGTCGAGCCCTTCCTGGATGCCGGGAAGTGCCGTGGCGGCTTGCCCGGATCTCAAAGCCTCGGCCACCTCGACATACAGATTGGCGAAGGCTTCCAGATAGCCTTCGGGATGGCCGCCCGGAATGCGCGAGACGGCATTGGCGGCCTCGCCCGCCCCCGCGCCGTTCCGCGTGATGCGCCGGGTCGCCTCGCCATGCGGCGTGAACCACAATTCGTTCGGCTTTTCCTGATGCCAGACGAGGCCGCCTTTGCTTCCGAATAGGCGGAGGGTCAGGCCGTTTTCCTGGCCCGGCGCGATCTGACTGCAGATCAGCGTGCCGCGAACGCCTTCCTCATAGCGAAGCATGATATGTGCGTTATCATCGAGGAGCCGGCCTTCGACGAAGCGGTGGACGTCCGCCGAGAGGCTTTCGACCTTCAGGCCACTGACGAAGCAGGCGAGATGGTGCGCATGTGTGCCGATATCGCCAAGCGCGCCGCCGGCGCCCGCGCGCTCAGGGTCGGTCCGCCATTCCGCCTGCTTGGACCCTTCCTTTTCGACCGGGTCGGTCAGCCAGTCCTGCAGGTATTCGACGTGAATCAGCCGCAAGGTGCCAAGGTCGCCCTTCGTGACCAGTTCGCGGGCCTGCCGGATCATCGGATAGCCGGAATAATTATGCGTCAGGATGAAGCGCGCCGTGCTCTGCCGCGCGATGTCGGCGAGGCTCTCGGCTTCCTCCCGCGTTGCGGTCATCGGCTTGTCGCAGATCACGTGAATGCCGCGTGACAGAAAGGCTTTTGCCGCAGTCGCGTGAAGATGGTTCGGCGTGACGATCGATACGGCTTCGATGCCATCGTCGCGCGCGGCCTCCGCCTCGGCCATATTTTCGAAACTGTCATAGCTGCGGGACGGATCGAGGCCGAGAGCTTCGGCGCTGCGCCGCGCCCGCTCGGGATCGGACGACAGGGCACCGGCAACAAGGACGAAGCGGCCGTCCAGCCGCGCCGCCATGCGGTGCACGTCGCCGATGAACGCCCCTTCGCCACCGCCCACCATGCCCAGCCTGATCCGTTCCATGATCAAATCCCCAGCATCTTGCGGTTGGTCGCCTCATCGGCCTCGCCGCCGGCGAAATCATCGAAAGCCTTTTCGGTGACGCGGATGATGTGATCGCGGACGAAAGCCGCGCCTTCACGCGCGCCGTTTTCGGGATGCTTCAGCGCGCACTCCCATTCCACCCCAGCCCATCCGTCAAAGCCATGCGTGGTCAGCTTTGAAAAGACTGCGCCGAAATCCACCTGGCCATCGCCCGGATTGAGGAAGCGCCCGGCCCGGTTCACCCAAGACTGATATCCGCCATAGACACCTTGCTTCGGCGACGGATTGAACTCGGCATCCTTGACATGGAACATGCCGATCCGCTCGGCATAGACGTCTATGTTTCCGAGATAATCGAGGCATTGGAGCACGTAGTGCGACGGGTCGTACAGCATCTTGGCGCGCTCATGGCCGCCGACACGCTCCAGAAACATCTCGAAAGTGATGCCGTCATGCAGGTCTTCGCCTGGATGGATCTCGTAGCAAAGATCGATCCCCCTTTCCGCCGCGTGATCCAGAATCGGGCGCCATCGCCGCGCCAGTTCGTCGAAGGCGGTCTCGACAAGGCCCGCCGGGCGCTGCGGCCAGGGATAGAGAAACGGCCAGGCCAAGGCGCCCGAAAAAGTGCTGAGCGCCGACAAACCCATATTGTGGGACGCATCGAGCGCCATGCGGAGCTGCGAGACGGCCCATGCCTGCCGGGCTTGCGGATCGCCACGGACGCCGCTTGCTGCAAAACCATCGAAGGCGATGTCATAAGCCGGGTGGACCGCGACGAGTTGTCCCTGGAGATGGGCGCAGAGTTCGGTGACGACGACGCCGTTCTCACCCGCAACCCCGGCAATCTCGTCGCAATAATCCTTGGAAGACGCCGCCTTTCCGAGGTCGAACAGACGCCCTTCCCACGACGGTAGTTGAACGCCCTCATAGCCACAATCGGCAGCCCAGCGCGTAATATTGTGCCAGTCGTTGAATGGTGCTTCGTCGCTCGCAAACTGGGCGAGAAAGAGCGCAGGGCCCTTGATCGTCTTCATATGTCCTCCACGGCGGCGCGGTCTCCTCCCAGCGCCTCGTAATCGATTACATTTTATTCTCCTCTTGAACGCAAGTGAAATGTAATCGATTACGAGGCCGTTGTTTCGTGGAGCATTGCATGAACAAGAGAGCGCGTATTGCCGATGTTGCGGCGCTGGCGGGTGTTTCGACGGCCACCGTCAGCCGTACGCTCTCGGCTCCCGAAAAAGTGGGCGAAAGCACCCGCAAGAAGGTACTGGATGCCGTAAAGGAAACCGGCTACCGGATCAATGGTGCTGCCCGCGACCTGCGACAGAAGCGTGCCCGCTCGATCCTTATTCTTGCGCCGAATCTCGCCAACACCTTTTTCAGCCGAATATTCGCCGCCATTCAGGATGAGGCGGCTGCTGCAGGGCTGACGGTTCAGATATCCGATAGCCGCATCGGGCGCGATAAGCTGGCGACGCTCGGTCATGACGGACGGGCGGACGGCATCATGCTGCTGGACGCCAGCCTGGATCCCGCCCTGGTCAATGGCTGGCGCCTGCCGGTCGCCCAACTGTGCGAATGGAACGATCTTTATCAGGCACCTGGTATCGTTATCGACAATCCGGCAGCGGTGCATCTCGCCGTCGCTCATTTGGCGGGTCTGAAACACACGCATCTTGGCCATGTCGAAGGGCCGCCGGACAATGTCCTCGCGATCTCCCGCCGCGAGGCCTTTCATGCCGCATCGGCAGAACGGTCCATCCGGACAAGCATATTGAAGGGTGATTTCACGATGCGGTCGGGCGCGGATGCGGCGCGTCGGTGGGCGGAACTTGAGGACCGGCCGAGTGGGGTCTTCTGCGCCTCCGACGAATGCGCCCTCGGCTTCATCTCCGAATGCATCCGCCTCGGTTTCGACGTGCCTTCGGATGTGAGTGTCGTGGGTTTCGACGATATCGAATTTGCAGACCGCTTCATTCCCGCGCTCACGACCATTCGTCAGCCTCGGGAGGCTATCGGCCGGGAGGGCGCCGAACTTCTCATCGGGATGTTGAGAAATGACAACCCTCAGCAGGGATCGCTCCGCAAGATCGATGCCGATCTGGTGGTTCGTGCTTCGAGCGGACCGGCGCCGACGGCCCGACCGGATTTTGTCTGAACAAGATTCCGGCTCGCCTCATGCTCACCAGGCCGTTGTGACGCCACCCAAAAGCAATCCGATAGCAACCCGGCAATCCATCGGCACGCGCTGTATGTGCCTCCGACAGAACGAACGACTGCTCCGAATATGTGACGGGCTGTTGACAACGAGATAAACGGGAATAATATCATCCATGTGATTTCTACCGTTTATGGGCTCGCAGGGAACTTTGGAGGCGGGCTGGCTAAAGCGATCGGAAGCGCAACGAGAGCGGTCTGGCGGCAATGCCGGGTCGTCATGGCGGCAATGCAATCGGCTTCGGCCGATCGTCGCCTGCATTGTTATCAGGCCGCGGGAGGCGCGGCTCACGGGAGGTACTCATGAAGAGACTGATTCGATCTTTTGCCATGGCCGCATGCGTGGCAGCTGCCGCCATCGGGCCGGCGCAGGCACAAAGCAGTGAAGACACGCCGGAACTGAAAAGCGAGTATCGCTTCGTGATGATTCCGATTCTTGCCCAGGCCTGGTTCGATATCGTTCACAATGCGGCCGCATCGTCTGCCGAAAAGCTCTCCAAGCAGCTCGGCACCAACATCACGATCGACTACCAGGCACCGGCTCAGGCCGATCTTGGCGAGCAGAATACTCTGCTCGAAAGAGCGATCGCCACCAACCCGGACGGCATCGCGATCGATGCGATCGACGTCAATGCCAGCATGCCGATCATCAAGGAAGCGCAGGACCGCGGCATTCCGATCGTCCTTTTCGTGTCGACCGCGCCGCAGGGCTCGCAGCTCACCTACATTTCCAACGATTTCTACGATCAGGGTCGCATTCTCGGCGAAGAACTGCTGAAGCGGATCGACAATAAGGGCAAGGTCGCCATCATGCATGGCGTGCCGACCAACTCCGCCCATGCGGACCGGTACAAGGCTCTGACGGATCTTTTCGAAAAGAACGCCGACATCGAAGTCGTCGACACTGCCTACGATATGGATGATGTCCAGAAGGCGCAGACGGAAGCGTCTCGTATTCTCGCCGCCAACCCCGATCTCGACGCGATCGCTGTCGTCGATGCGGCAGGCCCGGTCGGTGTTGGACTTGCGCTCCGTGAGGCCGACCGTGTCGGCGAAGTGGCCTATGTCGGAATCGATGATGTTCCGCAGTTGCAGCAGCTGATGCGTGAAGGCGTCCTCGATCTTTCGATCGCGACGCGGCCGCGCATGATCGGTGAATGGTCCACGATTACGCTGCTTCTGCAGAATCTTGGCATCGATACGCCAAGCTGGATCGATACGGGCATCGGCTACATGACGCCGGACATGGTCGCTGAAGGCAATATCGACGGCTTCTGAGCCGACGGTCCCAGCGACCGGGAGAGTGCTTGGGGCAGGCACTCTCCCGTTCACCTCAAGCAAAATCTATCCGCAGCCGTCGGACAGACGTTCCGAAAACCTTGCTCAAGGTCGACGGGAAAGGACCGAGTATGACGCTCCTTCGTGCCGAGAACATCACCAAGCGCTATCCCGGCGTAACCGCTCTGGACAACGTGACGATTGAGGTCGAACCCGGTCACATCCATTGCATTGTCGGTGAGAACGGCGCCGGAAAATCAACGCTCGTCAAAATCCTCACCGGACTGGAGCGTCCTGATCGCGGCAATCTCTATATCGAGGACGAGGACCGCACCGGTCAAATGTCGAAGGCCATCGCCTATGTTCCTCAGGAACTGAATCTCTTCGACAATATGACTGTTGCGGAAAATATATTCCTTCCCTTCGACAATACCGGTTCGGGCTCTTTGCTCTTCGATCGCAGGCGCTGCGAGAGGGAAGCCGCGCCCATCATGGAAAAGCTCAAGATGGAGTCGTCGCCCTCCGACCTGGCGTCCGAAATTTCCGTCGCGGAACGACAGCTTCTGCAGATCGCCCGCGCCCTTGTTGGGTCAGAGTTCCGGGTCCTCATCCTTGATGAGCCGACCGCCTCACTCACCAAGATGGAGATCGAGCGGCTATTCGCTGTTCTCGAAGACCTGAAGAGCCAAGGCCGTTCTGCGATCTTCATCACGCACCGTCTCGATGAGGTCATGCGCCTGCACGACATCGTGACTGTCCTGCGCAACGGTGAAGTGGTCGGCAATTCCAGCGGCGAAGACATTGACGAGGACTGGATCGTCAGGATGATGACCGGCAAGGGCATTGATCTCAACTTCCTCTACCGCCCACGCAAGCCGCTGGGCGACCGCCTGCTGGAGGTCGAGGGCCTCGCAGGCGACGGATTCAGCGACATCTCCTTTACCCTTCGAGAAGGTGAAATTCTCGGTTTTGCTGGATTGGTCGGGGCAGGGCGCTCCGAGATCATGCAGACGATCTTCGGCTATCGGAAGCATACGGCCGGTTCGGCCCGTTTCCTCGGTGAGGAATGGACGTTCGGCAATACCGGTAAGGCCATCGAGCGCGGGCTGATCTACCTCTCCGAGGAACGGAAGAGCCACGGCATCTTTCCCAATCTTTCGATCCGTCAGAACGTGGCTGCGGGTCTTCTGAAGACGATCTCTACGATGGGTGTGGTCAGTGACCGCCGCCAGCGTGAGGCCACGAGCCGCATCATTTCCGACTACAAGGTCAAGACGGCGTCCGACAAGACGGCCATCCGCAATCTCAGTGGCGGCAACCAGCAGAAGGTGCTGATCGGCCGGAGCCTGCTGGCCAATCCGCGCGTCCTCTTCATGGACGAGCCGACCCGTGGAATCGACGTCAATGCCAAGGAAGAGATCTACACGCTGATGCAGCGCATCGCCGAAGAGAACCGGATGGGTATCGTCCTGATCTCCTCGGAGCTGGAAGAGCTGCTGCGGTGCTGCAATCGCGTCATCACGATTTACGAAGGCCGGATGAATTCGGAAATTCCCGAAGACCAGCTGGATATGGAAACCATTCTCGGTGCGATCATCGGATCAGGCGGGTCGCGACCGGCCACGGATGCGGCCGCTTAGTAAGGAAGGACACTATGAGTACAAGTTCAACCGATGCTCGGCAGTCGCGCGGGTTCAGACTGAAACTGCCCGGTCAGCTTTCCGGGATCATTGGCGCGTTTCTGATTATGGTCGGCATTGCCGCGTTCGTTTCGCCGCAATTCCTGACCGAATACAACATGACCATCATGGCGCGCGAACTGGCCTTCATCGGCATCGTCGCGATTGCCCAGGGCCTCTTGCTGCTTCTCGGCGATATCGATGTTTCCATCGGCGCAATTGCCGGCCTTGCCGGCATCGTCTGCGCCAAGCTGCTGGTTGATTTCGAGTTCAACCCGGTACTGGCGATCGGCCTGTCGATCCTGGCTGCTGCCCTCGCCGGCGCAATCAATGGCATCATTATCACGACGTTCAACCTCAATTCGCTGGTTGTGACGATCGGTATGTTGAGCGTCTATTCCGGACTCAACCTCTTCATCACGCAGGGGCGGACGATCGTCGGCCTGCCTGAGGAAGTGACCTTTCTGGGCAGTAGCCGTTTTCTCGGCCTGCCGGCTCCTTTGTGGATCATGCTCGGCCTCTTCGTTCTGGTCGCACTGCTGACGACGGTGACGGTTTATGGCCGCAAGCTCTACGCGGTCGGCAATAGCCGTGAAGCCGCCCGCATTGTCGGCATCAGCGCGCAGAAGGTCCGCATCGTGGCGTACAGCCTGGCGGGTGCGCTTGCCGGCACCGCCGGCATCCTGATGGCGTTCCGCCTTCTTTCGGCCCAGGCGACACTCGGTCAGAACTGGCTTCTGCCATCGATCGCGGCGCCCGTGATTGGCGGCATCGCGACGACCGGCGGCATCGGCACCATCTGGGGAGCGCTCATCGGCGCGGCCATCATGGTGGTCATCGGCAACATCATCGTCCTTGGCGGTGTCGGCATCTACCTGCAACAGGTCGTTACCGGCCTCATCGTGGTCGTTGCAGTCGTCATCGACGCGGTCACACGGCGCTTCGGCGGCAAGTAGGTAATCCAAGTAGAAAACTGGGAGGAAATCCATGAGTGAACAAACGCAAATTTCGCAGATCGGTGTGGTCTGCCGCGATCTCGACAAGACGATGAAGGCCTATACCGACCTTCTCGGCTGGGGGCCCTGGAACGTGTACGACCATGTAGAGCCGAGCCTTCATCACACCCATCTGCATGGCGAGGAATCGAAATTTTCGATGCGCTGCGCGGAAACGATGGTTGGCGATATGTGCTTCGAGCTGATTCAGCCGCTGGAAGGCGACAATATCTACAGCGAATGGCTCGAAGAGCATGGCGAAGGCTTTCATCACATGGCCGTCATGAAGCACACGCCTGAAGAATCCGATGCCTTCAAGAAGCGCATGCAGGACGAGGGCGCCAAGATCATGATGGGCGGACGCATCGGCGAAACGATCGAGTTCTACTATCTCGACACCCAGCCCATGCTGAAGATCATCGTGGAATCCGGCACCGGGCATGCCATCGATCTGAAGCCTGTCCGCACCTATCCGTAAATGTTTTTGGCGGGCGGCCCGCGCCGCCTGCCACCCAATCGCTCCCACCTGTCCTAATCAGGCTCAGCGCGCGGACGCACATCCAGAATCGGGATTTTTCCCGCTGTAGAAACAACGATATGGGAGAGTCCCCAATATGGAATCTTTGAAAGTCGCGGCCATCGGCGACCAGTTCATTCGCGCGAGTGTATTCGAGGACGCGATCCGCGCCCAGATCGATCGGCCGATCGAGGTCGTCACCAAGGATCTGGAATGGCCCGATGTTCCGTTCTTTCAGGGTGACGGACCTGCCGGCAGCGAGATCAAAGAATATAGTGGAAGCCCCGATGACATCCGTTCCATCCTGAGTTCCGCTGATGCGCTGATCACCCATCTGGCTCCGGTGACGGAAGGCCTGCTCGACAGCTGTGAAAAGCTGCGTTTCATTGGCGTCTCGCGTGGCGGCCCGACCAATATCAACATGAAGGCTGCGAAGGCCCACAATGTCGTTGTCTGCAACGTTCCGGGCCGCAATGCCTCCGCTGTCGCGGAGTTTACGGTGGGCGCCATCCTGGCGAATATCCGGCGTATCACCGCCGGTCACGCCAGCCTGTCGCGCGGCATCTGGCGCGGCGATCTCTATCGTTATGAACTGACCGGCGATGAGCTGAGCGACCTCACTGTCGGTATTCTCGGATATAGCCATATCGGCCAGCGTGTGGTTCGGCTGCTCAAGCCGTTCGGCTGCCGCATCGTCATTTGCGATCCCTATGCGAGCCTCACGCTGACCGACGAGATGGATGGCGTGGAGCAGGTCGATCTCGACACGCTCATCGCGCAGTCGGACATTCTCAGCCTGCATGCGCGCGTGACAAAAGAAACGACAGGCATGCTTTCCGCCGAACGTATCGCGGCCATGAAGCAGGGTGCCGTTGTGATCAACACGGCGCGTGGCTCCTTGATCGATCAGGAGGCCTTGGTCGATGCGCTCAAGAGTGGCAAGCTCGGCGGTGCAGCACTCGATACGTTCGAGGTCGAACCGCCCAAGCAGGATGATGATCTGCTGAGCCTGCCCAATGTAACGCTGACACCGCATATCGCCGGGTCGTCCCGTCGGGTTGCTACATTTGCCGCAGAGATGATCGCCAAGGATTTCAGGCGCTATCTCGAGGGGCAACCCCTCGAGAACGCCTGCACCTGAGCGGCAGGTTTTCACCCTCAGACAAGAGGAGGCCGGACATGACGAAACGCTATGTCATCGCCATCGATGCCGGGACCGGTAGTGGGCGCGCGATCGTCTACGATATGGATGGAAACGTCGCCGGCATGGCCCAGGAAGAATGGGTCCATCCCACGGTCGACGGCGTGCCAGGCGGGCTAGATTTTGCCACGGGGCCGAACGGCGAACTGATCGATCGCGTCATCGGGGCGGCGCTTCAGAAGGCCGGCCTCAAAGGTGACGATATTGCCGCGGTGGCGGCGACGTCGATGCGTGAGGGCTTCGTCCTTTACGACAAATCGGGTCAGCCGATCTGGGCCTGTCCCAACGTCGATTCCAGAGCGTCGACGCAGGCGGATCTTCTGGCGGAAAGCGGTGATGCGGACCGCATTTACAGGACGGCCGGCGATTGGGTTTCGATCACGGCGCCGGCGCGTCTCCTTTGGATCAAGGAGAATCGGCCCGAAATCTACCGGCGGGCATCCAGGATGGGTATGCTGTCGGACTGGATCGCGACGCGCCTGAGCGGCGTTTATGCGACCGAGCCGACCGCTGGCTCCTCCAGTGCGCTTTTCGATCTGGCAAAGCGCGACTGGTCCGAAGAGCTGCTCTCAATCGTCGATTTCGACCCTTCCATGGTGCCTGCGGTATCCGAACCCGGCACGACTATCGGCTCCGTCACGCAAGAGGCCGCCAAGCGAACCGGCCTTGCGCAAGGCACACCGGTCGTCACCGGTGGCGGCGACACGCAGCTGGCTTTGCTCGGTCTTGGACAGCGGGGAGGGGATGCGACGCTTGTCGGCGGCAGCTTCTGGCAGATGACGATCCTGTCGGACCGGCCGCTGATCGATCCGGACTTTGCGCCGCGCACGCTTTGCCATGCCCGCCCGGATGAGTGGATGACCGAAGGGATCGGTTTTTTGAGCGGCTTCACCCTCCGCTGGCTGCGTGACGCATTCTTCGAGCCGCTGCGTAGCGCGTTTGGCGGGACAGCCAGTGCCTTCGACATCATGGAAGAATTTGCGGCAAGGCAGCCACCGGGCGCAAATGGCGTCATCGCCACCACGGCCAACCCCATGCAGTCGGACGCCTGGAAGCATCCGGCACTCGGCTTTGCCGGATTCGATATAAACCAGCCCGATATGGCGCTTGGCAGCGCCGTCCGGTCGGTGATGGAATCGGCGGCTTATCTCGCCAGTACTCATCTCGGCGTGCTCGAGAAGCTGTCCGGTAAAAGCTACGAAAAGCTGCATTTCACCGGAGGGTCGAGCCAGAGCCCGGTCTGGTCCCAGATCGTTGCGGACGTCACGGGGCGGCCCGTCGATATCCCGAGCGTGAAGGAGACCACGGCTCTCGGAGCGGCGATGCTGGCAGCCACGGGTGCAGGGCTCTTCGCTTCCCTTGATGAGGCGGTGGCCGCGATGTCCAGCCCGATCGAGCGCAGTCTCGAACCGAACAAGGAAAACCATGAATTCTACCGTGGTGAACAGGAGCGGTGGCGTGCCGTCTCGGCAGCGAGCTTCGATCTCGCCGAGAACGGCACATTGGCGCCGCTCTGGACCCCCGCGGGCGCAAGAAAGGACTGAAAGATGAAATCGTATTGGAATGACACGGAAGCCGAACGGATCGAAAGCGCGGCGGGCGATAATCCGGCCGACCGGGCGCTCGCGCTGCGCGTTTATACGTCGCAGCTTATCGGCCGTGAGGTCGACCTCGTTCTGCACGGCGGCGGCAACACCTCCGTCAAGGTGAAGCGTCCCGATGGCTCGGGCGTCGACCGCGACGTCATTCACGTCAAAGGGTCGGGATGGGACCTTGCGACCATCGAGGCGCCGGGCCTGCCGGGAATGCGGCTGGAGCCGCTTCTGGAGGCACGGAACATTCCCGACATGAAGGATGAGGAGATGGTCGCACTTCTGCGGACCAACATGCTGGACGATAGCGGACCGACCCCGTCCGTCGAAGCGCTCCTGCACGCTTTCCTTCCCTATGATTATGTCGATCATACGCATTCGGCGGCCGCTCTGGCCATCGCCAACCAGCCCAATGCCGCAGAGCTTTCACGGCAGATCTTCGGCGAGAAGCTGTGCGTGGTGCCCTACGTCATGCCGGGCTTCAAGCTATCCCATGCGGCCGACGAGATATTCCGCCGTGAGGGCAGGGACTGCGAAGGCATGTTCCTTGTCAATCATGGTCTTTTCAGCTTCAGCGATGACGCCCGCATCTCGTATGAACGGATCATCGATTTCACCTCGGCCTGTGAAGATTACCTCGCGGACAATGGAGCTGCGCTCACGCCTCCCGAAGAAAACACGAAGGTGGAGACTCAGCCGCGTGTCGTCGAAAACCTCGGTGCGGCGCTGTCGGAATGGGCTTTTTTCGGAGGCGGCGTGACGCTCGATCTTCGCGACAGCCCGGCCATTCGACGCTATCTCGCCATGGACAATCTGCAGGACGTGGCGACGCGCGGCACGGCGACACCGGATCACGTCATCCGCATCAAGCCTCGACCCGTTATCGGTGCATCTGATTTCTCCAGCGAGGACTGGAAGGGCAAAGTCGATGATTTCGCGCAGTGGTATGAAAGCTACTTCCAGCGCAATGTACCCAATGCCGACGAGCCGAAGACGATGCTCGATCCCCTGCCGCGCGTCGCGCTGATCCCTGGAACGGGAATTGTCGGCATCGGGCGAAATGCAAAGGAAGCCGGCATAGCGGCCGATCTTGCCGAACAGACCGCGCGGATTGTCTGGAGCGCCGAGCAGATCGGCCGGTTCACGCCACTCGACGAAGGCAAGCTGTTCCAGATGGAATACTGGTCACTAGAACAGGCGAAACTGCAGAAGGCGGCCTGAGCCGCCTTGCGCGGGGTCATCAGGCCGGCTCCGCCAGAAGGCGTTTGGCCAGCGACTGCGACGTGATGAAACCGTTGAGGCAGCCCGAGCGCAGCGCGCTTCGGGCTGCGCGCCATTTTTCCGTTCCAGAACAGATCACGATGGTTTCGCTCTCGCGCAGCACGGAGCGCTGCAAGCCCAGCATGCGGCTTGCGATTCCGTTCTCGACGAACCTGCCCTCTTCGTCGATCGGGTTCCCCACGAGGTCGGCAACGGCGCCCTGCCCGTTGAGCTCGGCCATTTCGGCCTCCGTCAGAAGGCCGAAAGAGCTGAAAAATGATCCCGGTCCTATATGGCCGATTCCGGCGAAGATGAAATCGGCCTCGGCCAGCTTTTCTCTGGATTTGCAGACGCTGCGCTGCCGCAGAAACAGCTCCCTGTCCTCTGGCGTGTCGACAATGAGCGGCGCGGTGAAGGCATATCCACCGCCACCGGTCTTTTCCATCAATATGTTGATCACCTCGAACGGGTTCGCCGCGCTCAGCGCCGCGAAATCGCCGGTCGTGGAAATGAACTCGACCTTGGGACGGCGTATCGAAGGCAATTGCCGAACGACCTCCGCCATCGTCCTGCCCGAGCCGATGCCGATGATCTTGGGTTCCGTATTCTCCAGCCGGCCATAAAGGTAGAACGCGCCGGCACTGGCAACCACCGGCATGGTCCCGGCCATGGAATGGGTAAGGCCGGTGTCGGGCGCCACGATACAGCTCGAAAGGCCGTAGCGTTTCATCAGCTTCGTTTCCAGTTCCACGCAATCGGAACTGACCTGATTGACGAAGATACGGACGATTCCCTGGTCCAGGGCGGCCTGAACGAGCCGGTGCACCTTCATCCGGCTCAGGCCACGACGCTTTGCAATCTCCGCTTGGGTCAGGCCGGCCACATAATGCATCCAGGCGACGTCGCGAACCTGATCCTGGGTTTCTGTTATTCTCGACATGAAATGTCTTTCGGCAGACAGACGTTCGATCCCTTTATCGGTCGGAAACGTCGAAGAGACCTTGTAAATGACAATAGTCTCATAGGGTTCGAATTCGGGCGATGCAATCGATCCGTGACGTTCCCGATCCGTCATGCCCACGAATGACCCCTGAATGGTCGTGGAACCATCACATTCTCGCCCGATCCGCAAAAGAAAAGCGCCTCATCGACGGTGCTGGAAAGCGCAGCGGTTGAAGACCTAGGGATGTGGGTCTCGTGTCGCGCAGACGGTGCCATAGCGTCCTCCCAGACGACGATGAGGGATTTGAAAAATGAAAAAGACGTTCTTTGCCGCCGCGGCTGCTGCCGCGCTTGCGTTCTCTGTCGCTGCGCCGGCTCAGGCAGCCTGCGGCAAGGCCTCCTGGTACGGGCCGGGTTTCCACGGCAAGAAGACCGCCTCGGGTGAAGCCTTCAATCAGAACGCCATGACCGCAGCGCACAAGACGCTGCCGCTCGGCTCCAAGGTTCGCGTAACCAATGAGCGCAACGGCCGTTCGATCGTCGTGCGCATCAACGACCGCGGCCCTTACGCTCATGGCCGGGTCCTCGATCTGTCCAAGGGCGCAGCCGCCAAGCTCGGCTTTATCCGCGCCGGCCATACGTCGGTTTGCTACAGCAAGGCCTGAGTTGGACACTCTCGAAGATACATGACGAAACGGCGGCCTTGAGCCGCCGTTTTCTTTTAGGAGGCGAGCCGCATGGAATGATGTGCGACGCCCTTCTTCTCGCTGGAAAGTGTTCTTCGGACGCGTGCCAGCGTCAGATTGTGATCGGCAGCCTTGCCGAAGTAATAGCCCTGCCCACCGCGACAGCCCATCGCCTTCAGTTTCGCGGCCTGCTGCTGCGTTTCGATACCTTCCGCCACGACATCGAGGTGAAGGCCATCGCATAGCGACAGGATTGCCTTGACGATATGTTCGCTGGGTCGGTCGTCGAGGAGCGCGGACACGAAGCTGCGATCGATCTTCAGCTTGTCGAAGGGAAACTCCCGCAACCGCCCGAGCGAGGATTGCCCCGTCCCGAAATCGTCGAGCGAAATCCGAATACCGACGTCGCGCAGCTGCGAGACGATCTCTTTGGCTGAAGCCGGGTCGGACATCATCCCGGTCTCGGTGATCTCGATCTCCAAACGGCGTGGATCGAAATGGGTGTCGGCAATCGTCGACAGCACCAGCATGGTGGTATGTGAATCGATCAGCTGCGTTGGTGAGAGATTGAAGGACAGAAACATCTCGCGCGGCCATTCCCGGGCCGCCAGACATGCTTTTTTCAGGAGCAACTGTGTCAGGGGGCCGATGATGCCGCGTTCCTCGGCAAGAGGAATGAAGACGCTTGGGGGTACCGAGCCAAGGTCCCGATCGGTCCAGCGGGCAAGGCACTCGAAGCCGATCAGCTTGCCGGAGCGCAACTCGACGATCGGCTGAAAATGGGGCTCGACCTGGCCCTCGGATACCGCGCTGCGCAGGGCCTGTTCCAGGCGGGTCAGACGGCGGATCGTCTCGTCCATCTCCTTGTTGTGAACGATAACCGAGCCACAGCCTTGCCGCTTGGCGGTGTAGAGCGCGCTCTCAGCCTTGGCGAAAAAGGCTTCCGGACTATCGTCCTGATTGTCGTAGACCGCCGCCCCGACGGAGCAGGATACCCGGATATTCCGTCTTCCTATATCGTAGGGGGCAGAAACCAGCTCCAGAAGAAGCTCCGCCTCCTCCCTGACGCTCTCCTCCGTGGAGATGGACGGGTGCAGAACAGCGAATTCATCGCCCCCGACACGGCAGACCAGAGCATTGTCATCCACCGCGCTATGCAGGCGCAAGGCAATCTGCGCCAGAACCGTATCGCCCGCCTCGCGACCGAAAAGGTCTGCGATCGGCTTGAAACCATCAATATTGAAGATCAGGACTGCAAAAGGCGAAAGCCTGCGTGGACCAGCCTCGATATAAAGGGACAGTTTCTTGAAGAAGCGCTGTCGGTTACCCAGACCGGTGAGGCTGTCGGTCGAGACGAGTTCTGCCGTTGTCGGGTTATCGAAGCGAGTGTGGGCGGGCATTTCGCAACTTTTCCTGATCGTGATTATCATCCTATCGCCCCTAGCTTGCCAAAGCGTTGACAAATCCCGCCAATTCCTGCCTCGAGGCGCCTCTTTCTCGAACGGCGGCAAAGCGTTATGTCCGTCATAGAGAGAAAAGCGGTTGCGGGAGTAAGTCATGGCACTGCGGGTCGCGATCCAGATGGATCATGTTTCCGGTCTTCACATTGCGGGCGATACAACTTTCGCGCTCGGCCTCGCCGCCCAGGAGCGGGGATACGAACTTTACCACTACGTTCCCGACGCGATGAGCCTGGACGAGGGACGGCTGATGGCCCGGGCCCAGCCGATGATCCTTCGCGATGAGGAGGGAAACCACTTCGATCTCGGCGAAGAAGAACGGATCGATCTGTCGACGATGGACGTCATCCTGCTTCGGCAGGATCCTCCCTTCGACATGAACTACATCACCACGACGCATTTGCTGGAGAGCATTCACCCGCAGACGCTCGTCGTGAACGACCCGGCATGGGTGCGCAATTCGCCCGAAAAGATCTTCGTCACCGAATTTCCCGATCTCATGCCCGAGACGCTGATTACGCGCGACAGACAGGCTGTGCTCGATTTCCGCAGGCGGCACGGCGACATCATCCTGAAACCGCTCTACGGAAACGGCGGAGCCGGCATTTTCCACCTGCGGCAGGACGATCGCAATCTCACATCGCTGATCGAGCTTTTCGAACAGATGAGCCGGGAGCCCTACATCGTTCAGCGCTACCTGCCGGCGGTTCGCCAGGGCGACAAGCGTATCATCCTGATAGAGGGCGAACCCGTCGGTGCCATCAACCGCATCCCCTCGGAGACGGATTCACGTTCGAACATGCATGTCGGTGGGCGTGCCGAAGCCGTCGGCATGACCGACCGCGACCAGGAGATCTGCGAACGCATCGGGCCCGCCCTGCGCGAGCGGGGTTTCACCCTCGTCGGGATCGACGTGATCGGTGACCGGCTGACCGAGATCAATGTGACGAGCCCGACCGGCATTCGTGAGGTCAAGCGTTTCGGCGGTCAGGACATTGGCGGCCTTTTCTGGGATGCGGTGGAGAAGCGGCTGGCTGGGTGAGGTGCCTCTGCTAACCGTCGAGCTCCACGGGCTCGCTTCGTTCCGACGGTGCAACTTCTTACAACCCGAAGACGGAACGGCCGCTAAAAAGTTCTTGAAACGTTCTTGATTTGTATGAGCGTGCGTGCTTTCCTCCGCGTCAATAGGGCGTAGAGGATTGGGCTATGGTCGCCACCGTTCATACCGTCTCGTTTCAAGGCATCGAGGCCGTCCCCGTTAGCGTTCAGGTCATGGTCGCGCCGGGAAAGATGAACACGCAGATCGTCGGACTGCCGGATAAGGCGGTGGCGGAAAGTCGTGAACGTGTCCAGGCCGCTCTCCACGCGTCCGGCCTGTCCATGCCGGTCAAGCGTGTGACGGTTAATCTGGCCCCGGCCGACCTTCCCAAGGAGGGGAGCCATTACGATCTCCCGATCGCGCTTGGACTGATGGCGGCAATGGGCGCCATCCCTGCCGATGCGCTCGATGGCTTTACAGTATTGGGCGAATTGTCCCTGGATGGCTCGATCGCGCCGGTCGCGGGGGCTCTGCCGGCAGCCATCGGCGCCAATGCACAGGGTCGGGGACTGATCTGTCCGGCGGCAAGCGGGGCGGAAGCGGCCTGGGCGGGAGAGGGCGTCGAGATTCTCGCCCCGCGCAGTCTGATCGCCATCGCCAATCATTTTCGGGGTACCCAGGTTCTCTCTCGTCCGACGCCGACACGCCGTCAGATGGCGGGCTCTTTACCTGATCTTGCGGATGTCCGCGGTCAGGAAACCGCCAAGCGCGCATTGGAAATCGCGGCGGCGGGCGGGCACAACCTGCTCATGGTCGGGCCGCCCGGCTCCGGCAAGTCCATGCTCGCGGCACGCCTTCCTTCCATTCTTCCATCGCTTTCTCCCCGGGAATTGCTGGAGGTATCCATGGTAGCCTCCATCGCCGGAGAACTGGCCGGCGGTCAGCTCAGCGAGCGGCGGCCTTTCCGTGCGCCGCATCATTCCGCCTCCATGGCCGCGATGGTGGGAGGTGGCACACGCGCGCGTCCGGGAGAAGTTTCGCTGGCGCATAATGGCGTGCTTTTTCTCGACGAGTTGCCGGAATTTCATCCGACCGTTCTCGATAGTCTGCGCCAGCCTCTGGAGAATGGCGAATGCGTGATCGCACGCGCCAATCACAGGGTCACCTATCCTGCGCGGATTCAGCTTGTCACGGCGATGAACCCGTGCCGCTGCGGCATGGCGGGTGAGCCGGGCCATCGCTGCGCCCGCGGTCCCCGATGCGTGAGCGATTATCAGGCGCGACTATCCGGCCCGTTTCTGGACAGGATCGACATGCGGATTGAGGTTCCGGCTGTTACCGCGGCCGATCTCATCGCGCCGGGCAGGGCGGAGCCATCCGCAGCCATCGCCGCACGCGTGGCCGAAGCGCGGGCCATTCAGGATGCACGCTTCTCCGCCATGGGACTGCGCTCTGCGACAACCAATGCCGTGTGCCCGTCATCCCTCATGGAAGAAGCTGCGCACTGCGATGGCGGCGCCATGTCGCTATTGCGGGAGGCAGCGGAAAAAATGGCTCTGTCCGCTCGCGGCTACCACCGCGTCCTGAAGATCGCCCGGACGCTGGCCGACCTCGACGGCGCCGACAGCGTCGGTCGCATTCACCTGGCGGAGGCGCTGTCCTATCGAATGGCCGGTGATCGACTGGCGCAAGCGGCCTGATCTGCGCGAAATGCGCGAAATGGCGCGCTGCTGAACTAGACCATGCTAGCGCCGAGCGAGCTATGACACCAAATGGCGCGTGTGGCGGCTAGCGCGCGCTTTCGACCGAGCCGACGACGACCTCATTGCCGCTACGCAGGCTGACCCAGCGCCCGGAATCGGTGCTCGATTGCCGCTTGAGAAAGCGATAGGGCGTCTGCGCCCATGACAGGACATCGTCGTTGAGATTATCGAGGATGAAATCGCCATGATCCGTGCGGAATGTCAGAACCGCATGGCCTTCTCCGTCCGGCTTCCTGACCACCGTGATGAGGAGATCGGAATAGGGCACGCCGGCAGCGGCGAGCGAGCGTTGCTTCTCGAGCACGTAATCTTCGCAGTCGCCCGCTCCCTGGGGGAACGTCCATAGCTCTTCGCGGCCGTAGAGGTCGGAATCGTTGATCGGCTCGATGGCGTTGTTGACCTGGCGATTGATCGTATCGACGCGCTGCCACATGGAGTTGGTCAGAACGAAGGGGCCGTTGTCACGGCCCCTTATGTCGCACTCGGCAGGATTGACGAGACAGAACTCGTAATGACCGATTGGCTGCGAGGTTGTCTGCCCGGTCCACATGTTGGAACTGGCGGCGGCTCCCATTCCGCCGGTCACGGTGATCGCAAGCGCTGCGGCCAGTCCGGCGAGAAGTCCTGTACCCTTACCCATTCGCATCGAAAGCGTCCCTGCGTCCCATCCTTAACAGAATGTTAAGAAACAGAAGGGGTCGCGGTCAATCCGCAGGCGGAGAATGACGTAAGTTTTGGTTAAGGTTAAACATGGCGACGAAAACCGCTAGCCGAGGGGCTGACAAGAAAATCCTTGCCAGCCTTGTACTTAGGCGGCTTTCGCCTGTCCCTTGCTGGCATGGGTATTCGCAAATTCCACAATGCGCGGCACAATGTTGGCGCGGAAGCGCGATCCGTTAAAGACACCGTAGTGACCCACATTGGGCTGGGTGTAGTGAACCTTCATCGAATCCGGCAGCGCCTTGCACCAGTCCAGCACGGCCCTGGTCTGGCCATGGCCGGTAATATCGTCCTTTTCGCCCTCGATCGTCAGGATCGCGGTTTGCGTGATGGCATTCGCATCGACTGTCCAATCGCGATACTTGAACTTGCCGAGCGGCAAATCGTGGCGAATGAACACGCTTTCGACGGTCTGGAGGTAGAATTCCGCCGTCATGTCCATCACGGCCAGATATTCATCATAGAAGTCGCGGTGTTTTTCGGCGCTATCGCCATCGTTCTGCACGAGGTGCAGGAAATAGTCCTTATGAGCGATCACATGGCGGTCGAGATTCATGCTCATGAAGCCGGAAAGCTGCATGAAACCCGGATAGACCTTTCGCCCGACACCCGGATGCGGCCATGGCACGGTCATGATCACATTGTCCCGGAACCAGGCGATACCTTTCTGCGCGGCCAGGTCATTGACTGCGGTTGGCGAGAGCCGCGTATCCATCGGCCCCCCCATCAGGATCATCGTCGCTGGCGCCGCCGGATCGTTGTCGGCGTTCATCTTGGCAACCGCCGCATAGACCGGCACCGACGGCTGGCAGACCGCAATGACATGAGTGTTCGGTCCAAGGTGCTGCAGCATTTCGACGACATAGTCGATGTAGCTATCGAGATCGAACGCTCCTTGCGACAAGGGAACGTCACGCGCGTCTACCCAGTCCGTAATGAAGACATCGCCATGCGGAAGCATCGCCTCAACCGTGCCGCGCAGCAGCGTGGCGTAGTGGCCGCTCATCGGCGCAACAAGCAGATAGCGCGCCCCCTCGCTCCTGCCCTTAGGTAAATCCCGGCGGAAATGAAGAAGGTTGCAAAAGGGATGGCGCCAGACGATTTCCTCGGAGACCGCGACGGTTTTTCCGTCGATCTCGGTTTCGCTCAGGCCAAAGGCGGGTTTTTCGTAGCGCCGCGTCATCCGCTCGAAAAGCTCTGCCGAGGCGGCAATCGAGCGCCCTATCGCGTTTCGGGAGAATGGGTTGAGCGGATTGGAAAACGTCATTCGCGTGGCGTCGGCCAAGGCTCTGGCGGGCTCCAGAGCTGCCCTCTGCCACTCATAGACGTGATATAGCATGCCCATCTCCCACTCCTCTTCTGAGGGGTTTTCAAAGAAAACGAACTTAACGGGCATTTGTTGCAATACAACAGTTTCAACGCACCGCAGTGTGTATGAGGCACAATATGGGGGGTGTGGCTTGCCCGAAACTCATCTTTCGCGTGACGAAACGGGGCATTAGGGTAGGAGGTGTATTTCCACAAGCGCGGAGTATGTCGCGCTGCATCGCAGCGAAAACTACCCAGACAGAGTTTCGTCGATCGCTTTCACAATCGTTGAAGCCGCTTTGCGTCGGTCATTGGCCTGAAGGATCGGGCGTCCCACCACGAGATGGCTTGCGCCGGCGCCGATGGCTTCGGCAGGGGTCATCACTCGCTTCTGGTCGCCCGCCTCCGCGCCTGGCGGCCTGATGCCGGGCGTCACGATGGCGAGATCCGGTCCCACGAGGTTCCGAACCAGCGCGGCTTCCTGTCCAGAGCAGACGAGCCCGCCCATTCCCGCCTCGCGCGCTTGTGAGGCTCGGCGGCCGACAAGCTGCTCCGATGTTTCGGAATAGCCGGCCGCGACCAGATCGTCGTCATCCATGGATGTCAGCACCGTGACCCCGAGAAGGGTCATGTCCGAACCTTTCGCGGCCCGCACAGCAGCCTCCATCGCCTTGGGATAGGCGTGGATGGTGAGCATGGAAACGCCAAGCGATGCGACCGACGCGACGCCCTTCTCGATCGTATTGTCGATATCGAGAAGCTTTAGATCCAGAAAGATCTTCTGGCCCTGGGCGATCAGGTCCTTCGCCAGTTCGAGGCCGCCCGTAAAGGCCAGCTGGTGGCCGATTTTATAGAAGCCCACGCCGCCCATGGTTTCTTCGGCGATGGCGCGCGCTTCATCGACGGTCGGTACGTCGAGGGCGAGAATGAGGCGCTCACGCGCCTTGTCATCTGTCGAAGCGGACATCACGGACGGTCCAGGGTCGGAGCGATGATGCGTCAGGCCGGGCGGCGATAGACGAAGAGGTTGGCCGGTGGCACGTTACGCAGAACGTAATCATAGTGCACCACCTCGAAATTGCCGCTGCCCTGCGGGACGGGCGATTTCGGCGCGTAGGTGATCTGGATGACCGGTCGGCCCGGCTTCACGCGATCGAGAAGATTTTCGACGAGACTGGCTCGCTGCGCGACTGGAATATAGATCAGCGGAACCGCGCAGATCACGGAATCGAACAGCATGTCCTTCTTGTCGCCCAGCGTCTTATCCAGGTTGAAGGCGTCGCCGTGGATGATGTTGACGTCCGGAAACTCGATCTTGAGATGATCGGCGAAATCCTTGGAGTATTCGATACTGTAGAGCTGATCGGCCGGAACACCGCGGTCGAGAATGGCTTTGGTGATGACGCCGGTGCCAGGTCCGAGTTCGAGCACTGGAAGGCCGCTGGACGTGTCGATGACGGAGGCCATGACACGGGCGGTGATGGACGAGGTCGGCAAGATCGCGCCGACGGCTTTCACATCGGCCAGCCAGCCCTTGAAAAAACGGATTTCCTCGTTGAAACGAGCCCGCTTCTGCGGTTTTCGTTCAGCTTGTGACATGTTCTGTGCGTCCCTTGATCGCTCGTCTCTGACGGCGGAATAGCGTCCTGTCTACCCCAGCGGTTCCATTCGTGAAAGTTGCCAGGGCCGCCTTTGTCAATGGTCGGCCTGCCTCACTCGCCGAATGACTCGAAGAAATCCTTCATACGATTGAAGAAACCGGTGCTCTGCGGAGAGTTCTCGGCCTCCGATATTTCGGCAAACTCTTCCAGAAGTTCACGCTGGCGCTTGTTGAGCTTCTGAGGCGTCTCCACCGCAACCTGAATGTAGAGGTCGCCCACTGCTGTTTCACGCAGGATGGGCATGCCCTTGCCCTTCAGCCGAAACTGCTTGCCGTTCTGCGTGCCTTCCGGAACTTTGACACGCGCCTGACTGCCGTCGAGCGTGCCGACGTCGAACTGGCCGCCGAGGGCCGCCGTCGCCATGGAGATCGGGACCCTGCAAAAGAGATCGGCCCCGTCGCGCTGAAAGAATTCGTGCGGTGCCAGAGAGACGAAAATATAAAGATCGCCGGGTGGTCCGCCGCGCACGCCCGCTTCGCCTTCGCTCGCCAGGCGGATACGGGTCCCATCCTCGATACCTGAGGGAATATTGACGGAAAGGGAGCGTTCTTCCTCGATCCGTCCGTCCCCGCCGCATTTCTTGCAGGGATCGCTGACGACCGTTCCACGGCCCTGACATTGCGGGCAGGTGCGTTGGATGGAGAAGAAGCCCTGCGCGGCCCGAACCTGACCCATGCCGTTACACATCGGGCAGGTGATTGGCTGGCTGCCCGGCGCGGCGCCACTTCCCTCGCACTCCTCGCAACTGCGTGAGGTGGGGACGTGAATCTGCGCGGTCTTGCCGGTGAACGCTTCTTCCAGCGTGATTTCCATATTGTAGCGCAGATCGGCGCCGCGTTCGCGACCGCCGCTCCGGCGGGCCCGGCCGCCCATCATGTCGCCGAATATGTCTTCGAAAATATCCGAGAAGCCGCCGCCGCCAAAGCCTCCGGCGCCGCGTCCGCCGCCCATGCCACCGTCGAAAGCGGCGTGCCCGAACCGGTCGTAGGCCGCGCGCTTCTGCGGGTCGCGCAAGACGTCGTAGGCTTCGTTGAGTTCCTTGAACTTCTGCTCTGCGGCCGCATCCCCGGGGTTTCGATCGGGGTGCCACTTCATGGCGGCTTTGCGGAACGCGCTTTTGAGCGACTTCTCGTCGGCGTCGCGGCTGACACCGAGGAGTTCGTAATAATCGGTCTTGGTGGCCATTCTCGGCGATGGATCCCTGAATTGGCAAAGACGGTTTCCGCCAATCGGCCGGGCGGAAGCTGCGCTGCCTATGTAATGGGGCTTGGGAAAGGATGAAAGGGGCGTTTTCCAATCGATTCGCCGGTCTTCGGCACGAACGGCTTCATGACAGGTGGTGGCACCGAATTTTTCCGTGCCTGCACGGTCATTGCGTGGGTGTTCGCAGATGGATTTCGTTCTTTCGCGCCGCTATAAGCACCACTATGAGACGCCGAACGCGAACCGCGCCGAGAACCCGGGCATTTCTGGCCGCATGCCTTGCGGCCGTCATGGTGCTTGCGCTTGGCATGGGATCGGTCGTTCGCGCTGCCAGCCTCGAGGCGGCTCTTTACGGACCAGACCGGCTGACAGCCGACTATAGGCTTCCGGATGGCAGTTGGCCCGTTCTGTGCGATGGCGACGCCGAGCACAGCCCCGACCACGGCAAGACGGTCGAGCACTGTTTTCTGTGTACCTTCGCCAAGATCGCCGGGCTTCCGCCGCTGCCGTCGGACGTCGCCGAACCGTGTTTCCGCCCGCTCGCAGAGCGCGCGATCACGGCGTCCGCGCCTGTTCTTCCACCCTCGCCGTCTCTCTTTCTTGCGCGCGCCCCGCCTTCGTTCGTCTAGCCGGTCTTCCGGCCATTCATTCTATTCATGACGAAACGCTCTTTGATGAGCGCAGGAAAGATTGACGATTATGCGAAAGAAAATTCTGGCCGCGACGGCGGCAATTGTACTGCTTCCCATGACCATCGCCGCGATTGCCGGCGATATGAAGCACGGCGAACACGCCGCCAATGGGCACCAGACGACAGCTTCGTTCACGGCGGGGAAACTCGAAATCACCGACGCGCGTCTGCGGGCGACGCCGCCCAACGCGAAGGTGGCTGCGGGCTATCTGACCGTCCGCAACGAAGGCGACGAGGCCGATCGTATCATTGGCGGATCCGCCCCCTTTGCCGAGAAAGTCGAGATTCACGAAATGACGGTCGAGGACGGCGTCATGAAAATGCGCCCGCTCGTCGACGGACTGCCGATCGCGCCGGGTGAAACGGTCGAACTGAAGCCGGGGAGCTATCACATCATGCTGATGGACCTGGAGGGCGCGCTGAAGGAGGGCGAAACCAGACCTCTGACGATCGAGTTCGAAAAGGCCGGTGCCGTGTCGCTCGAACTGCCGGTCGCGCCATTTCGCCCAAGCCACCAGATGGGGCATTCGGACAAGGAGGGATAAGCCATGCTGAAGACCATCCGCGTTCTAGCCTGGGCAGCGGTTGCACTGCTGGTCGTCGCGATTGTGGGCACACTTGCCTATCAATCCTTTTATGGCGGGTCGGACCGGTCCATGATCGCCGATACGAAGATGGGCGCGCCCTTCCGTCTGGTCGATCACAATGGCGATCCGATCACCGAGGAGGCAATCGAGGGCCAGCCCGCAGCGGTGTTCTTCGGTTTTACGCACTGTCCGGAAGTCTGCCCCACGACGCTCTACGAACTGGCGGGCTGGCTCGACCAGCTTGGCGAGGACGGAGAGAATATCCAGGCCTTCTTCATCTCCGTCGATCCGGAGCGCGACACGCCCGAAGCGATGAAGTCCTATGTCGAGAATTTCACCGATCGGATCACCGGCATCACCGGCGATCCGAAAGAGATTCATGAATTGGAGAAGGCGTGGAGGGTGTATGCCAAGAAGGTGCCGCTGGAAGATGGCGACTACACGATGGATCACACCGCCTCTGTGATGCTGGTCGACAGCGAGGGCCGCTTCAAAGGCACGATCGCCTATGGCGAATCGTCCGACACGGCCTTGGAAAAGCTGCGGCGGCTGGCGAAGGGATAAGCTGTTTTCACATCAAAAAGACGGAGCGCTCTCCTCGGGCGCGCCATCATCGGTGTGGATCGATAGCTTTTTTGGAGCACTGCGATTATCGACAGGAAACAAAAAGCCCCGGCTGTCTCCAGCCGGGGCTTTCGCTTACAAAGCTTTGTAAGGACGATCAGGCGCTCTTCTTCTCGTCGCCGTCTTCGTCGATTTCCTCATATTCGGCATCGACGACGTCTTCATCGGCGCTGCCTTCCGAAGCGGCGTCTGCCTGAGCGTCGGCCGAAGCGGCCTCCGACTGGCTGGCTTCATACATGGCCTGGCCAAGCTTCATGGAAGCTTCGGCAAGGGCCTGGGTCTTCGCCGTGATCGTCTCAGGATCGGCATCGTCATTGTCGAGTTCGGCCTGCAGATCGGACTTGGCAGCCTCGATGGCAGCCTTGTCGTCATCGGAGACCTTGTCGCCATAGTCCTTCAGGCTCTGCTCGGTCGAGTGGATCAGAGCTTCGGCCTGGTTGCGGGCTTCGACGGAGGCGCGACGCTTCTTGTCCGCTTCCGCGTTGGCTTCCGCGTCCTGAACCATCTTTTCGATGTCGGAATCGGAGAGACCGCCCGAGGCCTGGATCCGGATCTGCTGTTCCTTGCCGGTGCCCTTGTCCTTGGCCGAGACCTGCACGATGCCGTTGGCATCGATGTCGAAGGTGACTTCGATCTGCGGCACGCCGCGCGGTGCCGGCGGAATGCCGACGAGATCGAACTGTCCGAGGATCTTGTTGTCCGCGGCCATCTCACGTTCGCCCTGGAAGACGCGGATCGTCACCGCGTTCTGGCTGTCTTCGGCGGTCGAGAAAGTCTGGCTCTTCTTGGTCGGGATCGTGGTGTTGCGTTCGATCAGCCGGGTGAAGACGCCGCCCAGCGTTTCGATGCCGAGCGACAGGGGCGTCACGTCGAGCAGCAGCACATCCTTGACGTCGCCCTGCAGGACACCGCCCTGAATGGCCGCGCCCATGGCGACGACCTCGTCAGGGTTCACGCCCTTGTGCGATTCCTTGCCGAAGAACTGCTTCACGGTCTCCTGCACTTTCGGCATGCGGGTCATGCCGCCCACCAGAACGACTTCATCGATCTCGTTGGCGGAAAGGCCTGCATCCTTCAAAGCCGCCTTCATGGGGTCGACGGTACGCTTGACGAGGCCTTCGACCAGGCTCTCGAACTTGGCGCGCGTCAGCTTCATGGTCAGGTGCTTCGGACCCGACTGATCGGCGGTGATGAAGGGCAGGTTGATTTCGGTCTGCGAAGAGGAGGACAGCTCGATCTTGGCCTTCTCGGCAGCTTCCTTCAGGCGCTGCAGAGCAAGCTTGTCGTTGCGCAGGTCGATTCCCTGATCCTTCTTGAACTCGTCGGCGAGATATTCGACCAGCTTCATGTCGAAATCTTCACCGCCGAGGAAGGTGTCGCCATTGGTCGACTTCACCTCGAAGACGCCGTCGCCGATCTCGAGGATCGAGACGTCGAACGTGCCGCCGCCAAGATCGTAAACGGCGATCGTCTTGCCGTCATTCTTGTCGAGACCATAGGCGAGCGCAGCCGCCGTCGGCTCGTTGATGATGCGCAGAACCTCGAGGCCCGCGATCTTGCCGGCATCCTTGGTCGCCTGGCGCTGGGCGTCGTTGAAATAGGCCGGAACGGTGATGACGGCCTGTTCGACCTTTTCACCGAGATAGGATTCGGCCGTTTCCTTCATCTTCTGAAGGATCATCGCGGAAATCTGCGAAGGCGACTGTTCCTTATCGCCGCCCTTGACCCATGCATCGCCATTGCTGCCTTCGACGATGGCATAAGGGACGAGCTTCTTGTCCTTCTCGACCGTCGGGTCGGAATAGCGGCGGCCGATCAGGCGCTTCACCGCAAAGAGTGTGCCTTCCGGGTTCGTGACCGCCTGGCGCTTGGCCGGCTGGCCTACGAGGCGCTCGCCATCTTCCGTGAAAGCCACCATGGAAGGCGTGGTGCGTGCGCCTTCGGAATTCTCGATGACCTTGGCTTCCTTGCCGTCCATGACAGCGACACAGGAATTGGTGGTGCCGAGGTCGATACCAATAACTTTAGCCATGCTTCTCTCCGTTCAGCAGACTGCTGGGACCCGTTATGGCGTTCCGTCGCAGTCCCCATTGAGGTTGAAAATGCGGCGAAAACCGTTTGCACGAAGCGATTTGCGCCGTTCGCAGCGCATATAAGGAGAGGTTCGCGCGGTCGCAAGGCAAAGGCGCATGTGAAGATCGCGGAAATGCGAAGTTGGCGGAAAGCCGTCCTTCCGCCAGACGTCCGAGAAGAGAGACCTTCGGCTGTCAGACCTCCACCCAGCCGCCATCCTCGCCCGCGCGATAGATCGCATCGATCAGGCGTTGGTTCTTGACGGAGCTCTCCAGGCTGAAGAGGGATGAATGATCGCCGTCGATGGTCGCCTTGGCGAAGGCTTCGACCTGGAGCCGGTATTGATTGACCCCGGTAAAGCGGAACACCTCCATCGTCTTGTGGCCCGCGTCGTGAAGGCGCACTTCGTCACCCTCGTAGAGATTGGAGTTCCATGGCGCGTTCAGTTCGATGAATCCCTTGTCACCATGGAAAGCGATGGTCTGGCGGTGCGCCAACTGTGTGGACAGATAGAAGCGTAGTTCAAAATCGCCGAAATCGGCGAGGACCGACGCATAGCGATCGGTGCCGAAATCCGGGTCCCGTTCGATCGTCGCAAAGGCGCGCTTCGGCTCCTTGCCTGTTGCAAATCGGGTCGTGACGGTCGGATAGACCCCGATATCCGGCAGCGCGCCGCCGCCGAGATCGGGCACATTGCGCATATTGCCGGGATCGCGATTGAAATATGTAAAGGCGGCATCGACCTGCCGCAGCGTGCCGATGGCCCCGTCGGAAATCAGATCGCGCACCTTGTGCCACTGGGGATGATAGGTGACCATGAAGGCTTCGGAGACGATCATTCCGGTCTCATCGCGCGCGGCGATCAGGCTTTCGATCTCTCCGGCGTTCAGCGCGATCGGCTTCTCACAAAGAACGTGCTTGCCTGCGCGTGCGGCCTTCTCCGCCCATTCGACATGCATGGACGTCGGCAGCGGGATATAGACGCCGTCGATCGTCTCGCTCTCCAGCATCGCTTCGTATGAGCCGAACACGTGGCTGGCACCGAAGCGTTCCGCCAGTCGTCGGGCGTCTTCCTCTTTGCGACTGGCGATGGCCGACAAAGACCCGTTCGTCGATTGGCAGATCGCCGGAATGACGTGCTCACGCCCGATCTTGGCGGTGGAAAGAATACCCCAGCGAAACATGTCATCCTCCATCCTCCATCCTCCATCCTCCATCCTCGTGCTTCAGCGTGTTTTCCGCAGCCGGCACGGTCAGGCGGTAAATGGCCCAGCCGGTTTCGATGTCACATTCTGTTACGTAAGGTTGGCTTTACTATGCGATTAAGTGACTGGTGTGAAATGAGAAAATGAAAGGAGCATTTACCTGCTCTTATCGTTCGGCGGCTAGCGTCCCGCTGCGGTCTCAACCTTGAGGGGGTTACCATGACCAAGTCGCGGACGTCTCTGTCCCATGACGATGCAGGGGAGGTTGTCTGGACCGTTGACGGTTTTCTGGCGCGCGCCTGGCATAGTCTCGAAATGGCTCTGCAGCCGATTGCCCTGATGAAGAGCGGGACGGTCTACGGTTATGAAGCGCTCATGCGTGGCTATCAGGCGATGGGCCTCTCCTCCATCGCCGAGGTGCTCGACATGGCTCACGAACTGGGTGAGGCCGATACGCTCCACCTCCTCCTTCTGGAAAAGTCGCTCAAGAAGTTGACCTCGATCGAGGGCAGCAACGAGGTCAAGCTGTTCTTCAATCTGGATGGCCGCGCTCTCGAAGGGCAAAAGCATCTCGCCCGCCAGACTGGGCAGCTCTTGGAAAAATACGGCTTTCCGCCATCAGCGCTCTGCCTGGAATTTTCCGAAACCTATGATTACGCGAAGGCAAAGATGGTCGAGCAGATGGTCACCGATCATCGCAGCCAGGGTATCCGCTTTGCCATCGACGATTTCGGACGGGGCTGTTCGGAGCTGAAGGTCCTCTATGAATACCACCCCGAATTCATCAAGATCGATCGATTCTTCGTGACCGGCATGGTGGCAGACAGCCGCAAGCGGCTTTTCATCTCCACCCTCATCAATTTTGCCCATGTGCTTGGCAGTCGCATCGTCGTAGAGGGCGTTGAGACGCAGGAAGAGTATCGCCAGTGCTGGCGGCTGGGGGCCGATCTGGTTCAGGGATATTTCGTCTGCCCGCCGCGTCTCGATTTCGAGGATGGCGCTCTCCAACTCCCCCACCTGCGGCTTTCACTCCAAAGCGAAAACACGCGCCATTCCAGCACGTCCACCATTGTTCATGACCGCCTGGAAACGCTCAATACGGTCAGCGAGATGGCCTCGATGAGCGAAGTCTTCGAGGCGTTCCGTTTTTCACGCGAGCAGGCGATCTTTCCCGTTCTCGACGCCGCCGGCGAGCCCAAGGGGCTGGTGCGGGAATCGGATCTGAAGGAATTTACCTATTCACCTTATGGCCGGGACCTGCTGGTCAACAGTTCTTGCCGCCGCAGGCTTTCGGATTTCATTCGCGACTGTCCAATTGCCGAAATCCATACTTCGGCCGATGCGATCCTCGACATCTTCGCCTATTGCGATGGTGCCGACGGCATCATCATGACCGACAATGCGAAATATGCGGGCTTTCTGTCGGCCCGGTCGCTGCTCGAAATCATCAACGACAAGAGGCTGGAACGCGCGAGAGATCAGAATCCGCTCTCCAACCTGCCGGGCAACGTCACGGTGACCGAATATTGTGAGCGGCTGGCCCTGAAGGATGAGAAGCTGCGGCACTTTTGCTATTTCGACTTCGATCACTTCAAGCCGTTCAACGACAATTACTCCTTCCGCGAGGGTGATCGTGCCATCACCATCTTTGCCGATCTGTTGAAGCGGCAGTTTCACGATTCGCGCTATATGATCGGCCATGTGGGTGGCGATGATTTTTTCCTGGGCGCGGAAGATGTCTCTCCCGACGAACTGCTTCACCAGCTTCAGAGATTGCGGGAGCGCTTTGCGACAAGTGCGGCAAGCCTCTACCGCCCGGACGATCGGGAGCGGGGACACATTCTGGGGATGGATCGCTACGGGCACAGTCGGGAGTTCCCGCTGCTGCAGTGCTCCATCGCCATGCTGACGCTTACAGGCGGCGTAAAGGTCGAGAACATCGACCCCATCATGTTCGAGATCACGAGACTGAAACGCGAAGCGAAACGATCACCATCCGGCATCGCACAAAATGCGTGCCGGCTCGCTATCGAGGAGAGTGGATCAACCGTCTGCTGCCCCGTCTCGCTACGAACATTGCGAAGCGGCGAGAACTCGCAAGACGTTCCAGCCGTCCTGTCAGACCAGGAGGGTCCCGATCATCCAAAGGCCCATCACGACCATCACCAGGTCCTCTGTTAGCGAAATCAAGCCGAGCGGCACGCTGGAGCCGCCGCCAACGCAGGCGCATTTCAGTTCCCGTTTGTCGATATAGACGGCCTTGAAGACCGAAATCGATCCGACAATGCCGATAAAGAGGGCGACGAGCCCGACCGGCCAGATCAGGGGACTGCCCGAGCCGATCAGGGCAATCATGCCGATGCCCGCGAAAGCCTCGGCATAGGGGTAGATATAGGCATAAGGCACCCAGCGCCGGGCCAGAAGATCGTAGCCGAGAAACCCGTTGGTGAACCCTTCGACATCCTGCAATTTCTGGATCGCGAGCGCGCACATGGAAAAGGCGAGAAACCATTGGATGGCGCTTGCGAAAAGTCCCCAGCCTTCACCGGGCATATAGCCGGTGGAGAGATTGTAGATGAGAGCCAGCGCCATGAGCGCCGTCATGCTGAAGATGGCGATCACCGGCTCATAGGTCGTTTCGCCGCTTTCCGTGACGGCTTTTCCGAAAAAGCGGCGCAGATCGTCGTGACCACCGATGCGCTCGCCATCGATGAAGGTCTGCGGAGTCGTCGCGACGTCATGCGTCCTCTGGAATGTGTCGGTTTCCTCACGGGTCGTAAGGTGGTGATCCTCGACCGTGTAGCCGTTCGATTTCAGGAGATGACGCGATTTCAGTCCGAAAGGGCACAGATGGTTTTCCATCACCATCCGGTAGAGGACGGCTTTCTTCTCCGATGACGCTTCGTACGGATAGCGTTCGGTCTCGATCGTGCTCATGGTATGCCTTTTCCCGGAAATGTGCGGTCAAAGACTCATCTATTTCGGCAGCGCCATGCTTCAAGCGCTCCGAACGTTCGGCCGGGAAAGCCTACGCTTCGTTCGATCAGAAGTGGACCCTGACGCCGAAGACGTTGGCGTTGGTCGTATCGCCCATATCGCCAAGGGCGGGAAGGAAGAAGATGTTCTTGCCGCCCGACCGGTGCTGTGCCCTGTAGACGAAATCCACATTGGGGTGCGATTTCAGCGAAAGGGCGATTTCCGGCGCCATGAAGTACAGTAGCGTGGCATCGCCATCTTCCTCGATCTCCCGCTGGCGCTCCAACCCGTAGGAATTGGTGACCGCCGACAGGCCGAAGGTGAAGGCCGGCTTTACGAGAACCGGTCCGATGGGGATGCCGCTATGGCGGATGGTCGGCCCGGCCCAAACCTCGCCTGATGTCCCGTCGGGACCGAAATCGTCATTGTCGATGCGCACTGACGCCCCGACCTCGGCGCCGACGACGAAGCCGAGCGGCAGTTGATAGGGCGTATGAGCCAAGGCTGCGCCAATCTGGAACTGACCGCCATAATCGGCCACGAAGGGGAGCGAATCCGCTTGCCAGACATGACCTTCGATCGAGCGGCCCGCGAAGACCAGAATAGAGGTGTCCGAGATGGCTTGCGGCATCGCTCCGGTATCGAGACTTGGCTCCAGAATATCGGCGGCCTGAACGGAATCGATCGTCACGCTGCCGATCAGCATGGCCATTCCAAGAGCGATTCCGCGCATCATAGTCCTGTCCTTCGGCTTCTTTTGCGCCCATTAACCGACAACAATCTTAACGTTGCGTAGCGGTTATGGCTGTCACCCGCGTAACACACCACCCGTCTGTTTGGCGACATTTGTGACGACAGCCGACGAAAGCGCCTCGAAATCGTCCTCGGTGAGGGTTCTCTCGATGGGCTGAATCGTGACCGCGACCGCAACGGATTTCTTGTTCTCTCCAAGCGAAGGGCCTTCGAAAACATCGAAAACCACCACGTCAGAAATCAGGCCGCGATCCGCGGCCGCCGTCGCCTTGACGATTTCGCCAGCCGGAACGTCGCGGTCGACGATGAAGGCAAAGTCGCGTGACACGGCCTGGAACGGCGACAGTTCCAGCTTAGGCTTGGTTCGCGTGGGCTTCTTTTTCGGCGCAGGCAGCGCGTCGATATAGACTTCGAAGCCGCAGGTCGGTCCGCTCACATCGAGCTCTTCCAGAATGCGCGGGTGGAACTCGCCGAAACTGGCGAGAATGTTCTTCGGCCCGAGACGCAAGGTTCCCGAGCGACCGGGATGATACCAGTCCGCTGCGCCGGTCATCACCATCAGCTTTTCAACGGGCGCACCGACAGCTTCGAGCACGGCAAGGGCATCGGATTTGGCGTCGAAAACGCCGACGGAGTCCATCGCGCCGGACCAGTGGCGTCCCGATCCACCCATATGGGCGGTACCGCTGCGAACGCCGCCGGCGACACGGCGCTGTCCTTTCGGCGTATCGTCTTCATAGGTTCCGGATACTTCGAAAAGCGCCACATCGCCGTAGCCGCGCTTGGCATTGCGGCCTGCGGCCGCCAACAGGCCCGGCAGGAGGGAGGGGCGCATGTCGCTCATATCCGCCGCGATCGGATTGGCCAGTTTCAGGGAGTCGCTTCCGCCGCCGAAGAGCGCCGCGTGCTCGGCCGGAATGAACGACCATGACACCGCTTCCATCATTCCTCGCGCCGCGAGAGAACGCTTGGCGGCGCGGGTGCGGTTCTGGAGCGGCGTCAAGATCGCGCCGCTCACCGCATCGTGTGCGCGCATCGGCTGCGGCTCGATTTCATCCACGCCATGGATGCGCATGACCTCTTCGAC
The DNA here is from genome assembly GCF_003668555.1 of Notoacmeibacter ruber. Classification (NCBI taxonomy): domain Bacteria; kingdom Pseudomonadati; phylum Pseudomonadota; class Alphaproteobacteria; order Hyphomicrobiales; family Notoacmeibacteraceae; genus Notoacmeibacter; species Notoacmeibacter ruber. The sequence goes on from NZ_RCWN01000001.1 coordinate 59,875, forward strand.
CAGATCGGCCTTGCCCTCCACATCGGGACGCCAGGACGGAATGGAGACGACAATCGCGTCGCCCTCTCCATCTTCTGCCGCAAAACCGAGGCGTGAAAGGATCGAGCGGCTTTCATCGGCCTTGATCTCAATGCCGGTGAGTCGCTTCACTTCGGCCGGCGGGAAGGTGATCTTTCGGCTCTCGGGCTCGGCGTAACCTTCGACGACCTTTTCGGTCGGTGTGCCGCCGCAAATATCCAGCACCATCTGCGTTGCCAGATCGAGCCCTGGTACCATGAAGGCTGGGTCCACGCCGCGCTCGAAGCGGTAGCGAGCGTCTGTGATGATCCCGAGATCGCGACCAGTTCGGGCGATATTGGCGGGGTCCCAAAGCGCCGATTCGATGAGAACATCGGTGGTCGTTTCATCGCAGCCCGAGGCCTGGCCGCCCATGATGCCCGCAAGGCTTTCGACACCGTTCGCATCGGCAATGACACAGGTCTCCTCGTTGAGTTCATAGCTGCGTTCATCGAGCGCATCGATCGTTTCGCCGTCATTCGCCCGGCGGACGACGAGATCACCCTGCACCTTGGCCGCATCGAAGACGTGAAGCGGGCGGCCCCGATCGAAGGTGATATAGTTGGTGACGTCGACCAGCGCATTGATCGGACGAAGGCCAATGGCCGACAGGCGCCGTTGCATCCAGTCGGGAGAGGTGCCGTTTTTGACATTTCGGACGAGCCGTAGCGCGAAGCCAGGGCAAAGGTCCGGCGCTTCGATCGTCACCGAGGTCGGGCACGCACCGTCGCCGGCAATGACCGGGACATCGGGTGTTTTCAGGGTGCCGAGGCCGGCTGCCGCCAGGTCGCGGGCGATACCGTAGACGCCGGTGCAGTCCGGCCTGTTCGGCGTGAGATTGATCTCGATGACAGGATCGGCAAGCCCCGCCCATTCGGCATAGCTCCGGCCGACCGGAGCATCTTCCGGCAATTCGATGATGCCCTCGTGAGCGTCGGAAAGTTCCAGTTCCCGCTCGGAGCACATCATGCCGAAGCTTTCAACTCCACGGATATTGCCCTTGCCGATAGTGGTATCGAGGCCGGGAATGTAGCTGCCGGGCTGTGCGAGAACGCCGATCATGCCGGCCCGTGCATTGGGCGCACCGCAGACGACCTGCAGCGGCTCTCCCCCACCGGCGTCGACTTTCAGCACTTGGAGCTTGTTGGCGTCGGGGTGGCGCGATGCCTCCATAACACGGGCGATGGCGAATGGCTTCAGTGCCGATCTGTCATCGATATCCTCGACCTCGAGGCCGATCATGGTCAGCCGCTCGCAGATGGTCGGCAGGTCCGCATCCGTCTCAAGATGATCTTTCAGCCAGGACAGGGTGAATTTCATAGCGCGCTGTCGCTCCACTCATGCATTGCCAACCAAGCGTCGATGCGCCGGGCAGCGAAAATCCGATCGGTCGGCTGCATACGCTTTTTGTGGCTAAGGGAAAACCCGCCTGCTCGCGGTTGTCGCAATCTGTGCCGCTCGCCCCTTGCAAAAGGACGGCAGAAAGAAAGCTTATTGTAACAAAACAACCTGGCCCGCCGTTATCGGGGCGAGAATACAAGAAGGATCAATCATGCAGTCAGTCAGACAGGAACGGTCGGTGCGGGTCCTTATCAATGAGAGCGTGCTCGAAGGCCTTTCCGCCACCAGACAAAATACAGGCTACCAACCTGCAAAACCGGCACTTCACGCGCCAATTCGCTGCGGCGCATATATTGAATGGACTTAATCTTAAGTGTTCCGAATAGCAGAGGCAGACTTGTGTGCATTGCAGAAATCCTTGCCGTTCATCAGAGGATCATGTCACGCAAAAAATAAAAATTAGTTCGCAAGCTCAGGGAAGATGAAATATCTCATGATTGTAAAGAAATATTGTCGAATTGCCTCGTTTGTCTTCGTGGGCGTGCTGGCGACGATAGGCTCTGCTTTCGCCCAAAATAAGGCCCCCGCTGTTTCCGAGTGGGAAGCCGTGGAAGCGGCGGCAAAAGGGCAGACGGTTCAATGGAATGCGTGGGGCGGCGCAGAGAATATCAACGCTTACATTGACTGGGTCGGCGAGCGCATGGAGGAGCTTTACGGGGTTTCGGTCAATCATGTCCGCCTGTCCGACACGGCAGAGGCGGTTTCACGCGTGGTGGCCGAGAAAGCGGCGGGCCGAACCGAGGATGGCTCAGTCGACCTCATCTGGATCAATGGCGAAAACTTTGTCGCCATGAAGGAGCGAGGCTTGCTGGAGACGCCGGGCTGGGCGACCGACTTGCCCAACTGGCAATATGTCGATGTGGAGAACAAGCCGACGGTCGTGACCGATTTTACGGTGTCGACCGAAGGGCTCGAATCCCCGTGGGGCATGGCCAAGCTGACATTCTGGCACGATACCGCGCGCACCGATGAAGCAAGCCTTCCTCATTCGGCAAAGGAGATTGCCGCATGGCTGAAGGACAATCCAGGCCGGTTCACCTATCCCGCCCCGCCTGACTTTATCGGCTCAACCTTTCTGAAACAGCTTCTCGTTGAAACGGCTCCCGACGACATCGACCTTTCGCAGCCGGTCACGGATGAGAGTTTCGAGGCGGCGACGAAAACCATGTTCGCCATGCTGGATGAAATGCGCCCCAATCTCTGGCGCTCCGGACAACGCCATCCGGAAAATTACTCCGCAATGAAGTCGCTCCTGGCCGATGGTGAAGTCGATATTCTGTTCGCCTTCAACCCGGCCGAGGCATCCTCCGGGATCGCGGCAGGCGAATTGCCCGAGAGTGTACGGCCGCTCACCTTTCCGGCCGGGACGCTCGGCAATAGTCACTTCGTCGCAATCCCCTTCAATGCCGCCAATCGGGAGGGCGCGCTTTTGCTCGCCAATTTCCTGATCTCGCCCGAAGCTCAAATCCGCAAGGAAAACCCCGATATTTGGGGTGACCCGACAGTACTGGATGTCGCCAGACTTCCGGAAGAGGACAGAGCCTCGTTCGAGGCACTCCCGCTCGGACCAGCAACGCCGTCGCCTGCCGAAACAGGCCCGGTCATTGCCGAGCCGCATGCCACTTGGCAGGAGCGGCTTGAGGAGGAATGGGAAGAGCGCTATGTGGTCGGCGGCTGATCGAGCTTGACCGGGCGATTGCGGGTTCTTCGCTCTCTCTCTTGGCTTGCACTTAGGCTCGTGGCCCTGCCGGTTGTCGGCGGGGTCATCGGCACCGTGATGCCCGCCTTCGGCTTCATGCCGGTGCTCGGCGGCGAAACGGTCACCATCGATCCATTCCGACGCTTATTGGCAACGCCCGGCCTTGGCTGGAGCGCCGCACTGTCGCTGATCACGGGTCTTGCTTCCGCGACGATCGCGCTCGGCCTCGCGGCAGGTTTCACGGCAGCGGCTTCAGGCACGGCGGCCTTTGGCAGGATGCGCCGTCTGCTGGCGCCGCTACTTGCCGTTCCCCATGCTGCAGCGGCCTTTGCCTTTGCCTTTCTCGTAGCCCCGTCGGGCTTCATTTTGCGTCTGCTCTCGCCCTGGGCGACGGGAATAGAGCGCCCGCCCGACATCCTCGTGATCGGCGATGCGGCTGGCCTTTCGCTGATTGCGGGACTGGTTCTCAAGGAAACACCGTTTCTGATTCTGCTTATCCTGGCCGCCCTGCCACAATTACCGGTGGTGCAAAGTCGCCGCCTTGCCGCCTCGCTCGGCTATGGGCGCATGGCCGGATTCTTCTTTTTGCAATGGCAGCCGCTCTATCGTCAGGTCCGTCTCGGCGTTCTTGCCGTCATCGCTTTTTCCTCGTCGGTGATCGATGTCGCCCTTATTCTGGGTCCCAACCTTCCGGCACCCCTCGCCGTGCGGCTGGCGCAGTGGATGGCCGATCCCGATCTGTCGCTCCGCTTCGTCGCCAGCGCCGGCGCGCTCCTGCAACTTGGCGTCACGCTCGGCGCGATCCTTCTCTGGTTGGGTCTCGAAAGAGTGGCTGCGGCTCTTTTGTCTCTGCTTCGCGACCGCGGGATGCGGCTGAGGCGCGACGGTCTTTTCCGATTGCTGGCGGTCGCTCTTCCCTTGGGTGCCGCTTTTCTCCTGATCGGAGGCATCCTGGCGCTGTTTCTCTGGTCTTTGGCCGGGTTCTGGCCGTTCCCAGACGTGCTGCCCGGTGACTGGACCTTGAGGTCCTGGCGGCAGTCCTGGAAGGGGATCACCGACCCCGCCTTGACGACACTTTATGTCGCTTTTGCTTCGGCTGCACTGGGCCTGGCTCTGGCGGTCTTGCGCCTGGCGACAAGACCATCGCGCGCGCCAGCCGGCAAACTTGCAAGGGCGATTCTCTGGTTGCCGCTCCTTCTGCCGCAGGTCGGCTTTCTCTTCGGTTTGCAATTCCTTGCGATCCGGACCGGCACGGATGGAAGTTACTTCGCCCTGACCTTCGCTCATCTGATCTTCGTGCTGCCCTACGTTATGATCGCTATGCAGGATGCGTGGGCGGCCATGGACCCGCGATATGAACAGGTCGCGGTCGCCCTTGGGCGGTCTCCGCTGGCGGTCTTCATCCGGATAAGGATGCCCATGATGGCTAATGCTCTCCTTGGAGCCTTCGCTATCGGCTTCGCTGTGTCCGTTGGACAATATCTGTCGACGGTTCTGATCGGCGGTGGCCGTTTGCCGACGCTGACGACGGAAGCGGTGGCGCTCGCGGCGGGTGGCAATCGCCGTATCATATCGACCTATGCTCTCTTTCAGTCGGCGCCTCCGCTCATCCTGTTCGCCATTGCCGCCATGCTGCCCGCCTTGTTATGGCGAAATCGCCGGGCCATGGCGGGTTAGGAGATCAGGGTGCTGAAGATGAGGTCGGAGACCAGCGGGAAGGATGCTGACCTCGTGTTTCGCGCCGTTCGCATTGCTCTGGCTGGCAAGACACTGCTCAATCTCGACCGGTCGGTGCCTCCGGGAGAAATTCTGACCGTGATGGGCCCGTCGGGCACCGGCAAATCCAGCCTTCTGGCTTACATCGGTGGATTTCTCGATCCGGCCTTCGACGCAGAGGGCGAGGTTTGGCTGGGTGACAGGCGGCTGGATACGGTCCCGGCCGCAGAGCGGCGTTGCGGGCTGCTTTTTCAGGATGCGCTTCTCTTTCCGCATATGAATGTCGGACAGAATCTGGCTTTTGCCCTGCCGAATGCGATCAAGGGGCGTCAAGCGCGCCGCGAAAGGGTAGCGGAAGCTCTGGCCCAGATCGCCCTTCCTGGACTGGAGAGCCGCGACCCGGCGACGTTGTCGGGCGGGCAGAAGGCGCGGGTCGCGCTGGCGCGGACACTCCTTTCTCAGCCGGAAGCCATGCTGCTGGACGAGCCGTTCTCCAGCCTCGACGCCGATCTGAGAGCGGCGATGCGTGAACTGACATTCACGGCGATCCGGAACGCGCACATTCCAGCCATTCTCGTCACCCACGACCTGGCGGATGCGGAGGCGGCCGGCGGGCCGATCGTCGTGATCGGTGAAACCACATGAGAGTCACGCCCCGGCCGACGATGGCCGATTTGCCTGCCCTTCCTGCGCGGGAAGCGCTGCCCCCGCTGCTTGCAGCGCTGCAGGCGGAAAAGCGCGCCGTCCTCGTCGCGTCTCCGGGCGCCGGCAAGACCACGCTTGTGCCGCTTGCCCTTCTCGGTGCCGATTGGCGCGGCGAGGGTACCATCATCCTGCTGGAGCCCCGGCGACTCGCCGCGCGTGCCGCGGCGCGGCGCATGGCGGCAATTCTCGAAGAGGAGGTCGGGCAGACCGTCGGATACGCGATGCGCATGGACAATCGCACGAGCCCCGATACGAAGATTCTCGTCGTCACCGAAGGGGTCTTCGCCGCAATGGTTCTGGACGATCCGGAGCTTTCCGGTGTCGCCGCGGTGCTGTTCGACGAATTTCACGAGCGAAGTCTGGATGCCGATTTTGGCCTGGCGCTGGCGCTCGACGTGGCCGGCGCTCTACGCCCCAACCTTCGTCTGCTGGTCATGAGTGCTACGCTGGACGCGGCTCGCGTCGCCACCCTCCTCGGCGATGCGCCTGTCGTCGAGACCGAAGGCCGGACCTTTCCCGTTGATATCCGGCATCGTCCACGTAAGCCGGATGAGCGGATCGAGGCCGCGACCGTGTCGGCCATCCGCGCCGCCCTGAGGGACGAAGAGGGCTCCATTCTGGCCTTCCTGCCGGGGCAGGCCGAGATCCGGCGCGTCGAAACAGTTCTGCATGAAGCCATCCCCTCGTCCCTTGCCGAGCACGTCCTGATTTTGCCTCTCCATGGCGGTCTTGACGGCCGCGCGCAGGATACCGCGATCCGTCCCGCCGAAAGCGGGCAGCGCAAGATCGTGCTGGCAACGCCGATCGCTGAGACGTCTGTGACCATCGATGGCGTCCGCGTGGTCATTGATTCCGGGCTTGCCCGTGTGCCGAAATACGAGCCCGATACGGGCGTGACACGGCTGGAGACGGTGCGGACGTCGCGCGCCAGTATCGATCAGCGTGCGGGCCGGGCGGGCCGCACCGAACCGGGCATCGCAATCCGTCTCTGGTCCGAGCCGCAAACAGCCGCTCTGCCGGCCCACGGCGCTCCGGAGATCATCGAAGCCGACCTGTCGAACCTGCTGCTCGATAGCGCCGCTTTCGGTGTGACGGACCCGCGCACATTGCCTTTTCTCGATCCGCCGCCCGGACCGGCCTTGAGCGAAGCAAGGAAACTGCTTGTGATGCTTGGAGCGCTGGACGACCTCAGCGGCGGCCTCACGCCGACAGGCAAGGCCATGCGAGAACTGGCATTGCCTGTCCGGCTGGCTTTCATGCTCGTGAAGGCAGGGGAGGAGGGGAACGCAAAGATCGCAGCGCGGCTCGCCGTCCTTCTGACGGAAAGGGGGCTTGGCGGCATGGCGGCCGACATCGAGCGACGCCTCTCTGCATTCGATCGGGACGCATCGCCGCGCGCCAAAGCCGCGCGCAATCTTGCCGATCGGCTCTCCCGGCGCTTCGTCTCGAAAGAAAGAGCCAACGGTGAGGTCAGCGTCGGGGCGCTTCTTCTGCTCGCCTTCCCGGATCGTCTCGCGCGCCGGCGCGGCGGTCATGGCCGTTATCTCCTCGCCAATGGCCGCGGTGCCATGCTGGAGGAGACCGATCCACTTGCCGGCGAGGAGTGGCTGGTCGTGGCGGATATGACGGGGCAGGCGGCGCAAGCGCGCATCCTTGCCGCCGCGCCCCTTGACGAAGAGATGGTCCGCCGGACCATGGCGGAACAGATCGAAACCAGCACCACGGCCTCGTTCGACCCCGACAGCGGTCGGCTCCGCGGCAGGGAGCGGATTGCAATCGGCGCGATCACTCTCGCCGAAAAACCGATGCGCATTGCGCAAGGGCCCACGGCCGATGCGGCTCTCCTATCGGCAGTCCGGCAGGCGGGTTTGCATGTTCTTCCCTTTACGGAAAAGACCAAGGGGCTATTGGAGCGTCTCCGTTGGCTTCACCACAATGATGGCGATAGCTGGCCGGCCATGAATGACGAGACCCTGCTCGATACGCTTGAAGAATGGCTCGGCCCGTTTCTCGACGGCTCCGGGAGGCTCGACGGCCTGCGGCCGAAACTGGCCGATGCGCTGCGCAGCCGTCTGCCGTACGAACTGCACCGCAAGATAGACGAAAACGCGCCGACGCATTTCGGCGCTCCGACGGGAAACGCCATTCCCATCCGCTATGATGATGAACGAGGGCCGGTCGTTTCCATTCGCGTGCAGGAGCTTTTCGGGCTGCAATCGCACCCGACCATCGGCAATCGCGTGCCGCTGACGCTGGAATTGCTCTCGCCTGCCCACCGACCGATCCAGACGACAGCCGACCTGCCGGGCTTCTGGGCCGGTTCATGGGCGGATGTTCGCAGTGATATGAGAGGCCGCTACCCGAAGCATGTGTGGCCGGACGATCCCGCCAATGCTGAACCGACCGCGCGGGCCAAGCGGCGGACGTGACGCTATTGGCCGTCAAGCTCGTCCAACCCTAGTCCGGGCACATCGATCCCGGCCATTTCGGCCATCATCAGCCGGTTTGCCGCCAGTCTTGCGAAGCGTTGCAGAAGGGATTTGCGGGTTGCGCTTGCCAGCTTGTGGCAGGGCGCATCGCGCAGAACTTCTGCGCCATGGCCGTCGGAAAGGATGAAACCCGCGTCTTCGGGAAAGATATCGGCCGGCACGGCGGGATGAGTGGCAAAAAACAGCCGGTCGCAATGAGCTCTATAATCGGGCCATTTATGATCGGATCGCAGATCCTCCACGCTCGTCTTGATCTCGACGATCCAGAACTCCTGCTTTGCCGTCAGGATCAGAAGATCGGCCCGCCGCCCGCCGCGCAGCATGACCTCCGGCAAAGCGGCCGCGCCGAGATCGACGCAAAGCCGCTGCACACCGCGTCTGACGAGCATAGCGCGATCGGACTGGCGTCTGTCAGCCAGAGGATGGGCGAATCGAAGAGGAGAAACGACACTCATGGAAAGAACATGCCATGAACGTTCGAGAAGGAAAAGTTCCGGCCGCTCATCCTCCGTTTCAAAACACGTTGCATCGATGCAACGTTGTTGCGCGCAAGGAGTGGGCTCGGCAGCTCACCTACCGTTAACCTGTTGCTAACCATATGCGCGTCAGAGATAGGTTGTGACAGAAATGTGGCGTTCGGATCTGCGATCGCCTTGATTCCAAGAGGATGCCCATGCCGCGAATGCGCGTTCTGCTCGGCGCTGGTCTTGCGCTTGCCATGCTGGCGGGCTGCACCACCGGCACGATCCGTACCTACAGCATGTCCTACCACGCTGTGGAAGATGCCTCCTACACGGTGCCGCGCGTTCCGCCCGGGAAGGTCGCCCGGAAATATCACCGCGCTCTGGTCCGTTATGAAACCACGGAAAAGCCGGGCACCATCATTGTCGATACCGCCGCGAAATATCTCTACTTCGTGATGGAAGGCGGTAAGGCCATGCGCTACGGCATTGGCGTTGGCCGCGAAGGCTTTACCTGGAGCGGCGAGGCTCGGATCGGCGCGAAGCGGAAATGGCCGACCTGGACGCCACCTCCCGAAATGATCAAGCGCGATCCGCGCACCGCCAAATGGCGCAATGGCCAGCCGCCCGGTCTGAAGAACCCGCTCGGTGCGCGCGCGCTTTACCTTTATAACAAGCGCGGCGACACGGGGTACAGGCTGCACGGCTCGCCGGAATACTGGTCGATCGGCGGCAATGTGTCGTCCGGCTGTATCCGCATGATCAACCAGGATGTGATCGATCTCTACGAGCGCGCAGAGGTCGGGGCGAAGGTTATCGTCATGTAATCCCCAAGAGAGGGGAAGGCGCGCCTTTTCAGGCGGCGCCCGAAAGGCCGGGGTCGGGGGACACCCGGCCTTTTGCTTTTTCGGCGCGAGCATTGCGACATCGACGCATACAGGCCAGTAAGGTCTTAGGGAGGCACCGGAAGCATCATTTCGAGCCAATAGGGAATTCAGACATGCCGCCGCTTGCCACAGCCTATTTCTGGCTCATCATCGCTATCGGATTTGAAGTGTTCGCCACGACCATGCTCAAACAGTCGGAACAGTTCACCCGGCTATGGCCGACGATCATGATGGGGCTCGGCTATCTGGCGACCTTTTATTTCATGTCCTTGTCCTTCCGGCTTCTGCCGGTCGGAATCGCCTACGCCATATGGAGCGGTCTGGGGATCGTCCTGATCGCCCTGATCGGCTGGTTCCGTTTCGGCGAAAAGCTGGATGCGCCGGCGCTCCTCGGCGTCGCCCTCATTCTTGCCGGCGTGCTCGTTCTCAACCTTTTTTCGTCCAGCGTCCGGCACTAAAAAACCGGCCTTCCCTGCGAAAGGCCGGTTTCAGCGTTCGGGTGCCGAAATCGTTTCAGACGACGACCTGTTCGACCTGCTCCACTTCGGGGACGAAATGGCGGAGCAGGTTTTGAATGCCGTGCTTCAGCGTGGCGGTGGAGGAAGGGCAGCCCGCGCAGGCGCCCTTCATGTTGAGATAGACGACGCCGTCGCGAAAGCCGCGAAAGGTGATGTCGCCGCCATCCTGCGCAACGGCGGGCCGCACACGTGTATCGAGCAGTTCCTTGATCTGCTCGACGAGCGGTGCATCGGCCTTATCGAAGAACTCCTCGCCATCGACCGCTGAAGGAGCCTGACCGGCAGAAGCCGCCATAACCGGCTCGTTGGACATGAAGTGTTCCATGATCGCGCCGAGAATGGCCGGCTTGATGTGCTGCCAGGCCGTCGCTTCGTCCTTCGTAACGGTGACGAAGTCATAACCGAAGAAGACGCCTGTAACGCCGGGCACGTCGAACAGGCGAGCGGCCAGCGGCGAGCGGTCTGCCGCATCCTGCGCATCCTTGAACTCCTCGGTCCCATCGCCCACGACGACTTCGCCGGGAAGGAACTTGAGGGTGGCAGGATTGGGTGTGGTTTCGGTCTGGATAAACATGGTCGCGCTCTTTCTCCGGTCAGCCCGGATGGCTATCTTAGAATTATTCTAAATGTAGGCCCTGCGGTCTGAGCCTTCAAGCAAATTCGGTCGGCCCTTTCGGGGCCGATGCTAAGCAAGTGTTTCGATATCCTCGTCAGACAGGTTGCCTGGTACGACTGTCACCGGAATGGGAAAGGCTGCGCTGCGCCCCGCGATCGAGGCGACGAGGGGGCCAGGTCCTTCCGACGATGCGGATGTCGCCAGAACCAGAATCACGATCTCGGGGTCGTCACGGATCAGTTCGTGGATCTGCTCGGAATGCTTGCCTTCGCGGATCTCGATCTCGGGGGCGACGCCAAGGCGGCGGACAAGCGCTTCGCGAAAGCCCGCCAGTCGGCGTTCGCCTTCTTCCCACGCCTCTTCGCGCATCTTTTCTTCTACGCCGAGCCAATGCGAGAATTCACCCGGCTCCGGCTCGATCACGTAGAGAAGCTTCAAAGTCCCCGATGTCGCTTGCGCCCGATGGGCCGCATAGGTCACCGCCCGCTCGCATTCGGGTGTGTCGTCGATGATGGCGAGGAACTTTCGCTTGCGGCCGGCCTTCCGGCTGAGTCGCTCCGGTATCTCTTCCATTCGCGTCCCTTTCGCCCGACCGGCCGCAGGGCCGGAGGCTATATCCTAATCACGCCCCGCCCGATTGCGGCAAGCATTTTGCACCTCTACACGAACCCGACGATCTCCCGGACATCGGCCATCGTTTTTTCCGCCAACGCATTGGCCCGCTCGGCGCCATCGAGCAGGATCGCGTCGAGAGCGCCGGGGTCGGCCATCAGGCGCCGCATCTCGTCGCCGATGGGTGAGAGGACGGTGACGGACAGGTCGGCGAGAGCCGGCTTGAATTCCGAAAACTGCCTTCCGCCGAATTCGCTCAGGACATCGGCTTTCGTCCGGTCCGAGAGCGCCGCGAAGATTCCAACCAGATTGTCGGCTTCGGGTCGACCCTTCAGGCCCTCAACGTCTCCCGGCAGGGCGTCGGGGTCGGTCTTGGCCTTGCGGATCTTCTTGGCGATCGTATCGGCATCGTCGGTCATGTTGATGCGTGAATTGTCCGACGGATCGGATTTGCTCATCTTCTTGGTGCCGTCGCGCAGGCTCATCACGCGCGGAGCGGGACCGTCGATCAGCGGCTCGACCACCGGGAAATAGGCGTTCACCTTTTCCTCGCCCATGGTGAGCGGAACGGCGAGGCCGGCTTCCTCGATCCGGCTCGAAAAATCATTGTTGAACTTGATCGCGATATCGCGCGCCAGTTCCAGGTGCTGCTTCTGGTCATCGCCGACTGGAACATGGGTCGCACGGTAGACCAGAATGTCGGCGGCCATCAGCGAGGGATAGGCCAGGAGACCGAGCGAAGCGTTCTCGCGGTCTTTGCCGGCCTTGTCCTTGAACTGCGTCATACGGTTCATCCAACCGATGCGCGCAACGCAATTGAATATCCAGGCGAGTTCCGCGTGGCCGGGCACCCGGCTCTGGTTGAAAACGATATGCTCTTTCGGGTCGATGCCGGAGGCGATGAAGGCCGCCGCGATCGAGCGGGTTTGCTCTTTCAGATCGTCATGAACCAGCCGCGCCGTGATGGAGTGCATGTCGACCACACAGAACAGGCAGTCATTGTCTTCCTGCAACGCGACGAACTTGCGGATCGCGCCGAGATAATTGCCGAGCGTCAGGCTGCCGGTCGGTTGCACGCCGGAAAAGACGAGGGGCTTGAACGGGCTGTCTGTCATGATGGGAGCTTCGGTTGAGGGTGGGCATTGCGCCCGGAAAATCGCAACGGCTTATGGACGATGCAGGCGCGCCTGATCAAGTGCTATCGCCAAGGTCGGCCGCCATTTCCGTTACGCCAGCATGTCGGGCGGCGTCTCCTCGACGGGTCCCGCCCGGCGGCGGCGGAAGGCACGCCGCAATTCGTGACGATCGACGCCGCCGATCGCATAGGCGAGGCCGAAATAGAGGACACAGGCCAGAGCGACCAGCACGAGCAATGAGGCCAGATGGGCGAGGAAATCACCGACGCCGAACCAGCGCGCCGTCCAACCCGACGCGAACCAGAGAGCCGCGCCCATGATCGCTGCCGAAAGAAGCAGGCGGGGCAGGCGTCCCAGCAATTGACGGTCGGGTCGCCAGTGGCCACGGATCAACAGGACGGTGAGCAGACCGAGCGCATTGGTCCAGCCGGCTGCGATTTCCGCCGTTGCAATGCCGCGCTCTTCCAGTGAGGGGAACAGACTGAGCGCGAGTGTGATGTTCACTGCGACGGAAATCATCGAGAAAATCATCGGAATGCGGGTGTTCTCGCGCGCATAGAAGGCCGGCTGGAAACACTTGATGAGCACGAAAGCAGGCAGCCCCAGCCCGAAAATGGCGAGCACCGCCGAGACGATCGCCGTGGTGTCTTCGGTGAAAGCGCCACGCTCGTAGAGAACACGGACGATTTCAGGCGAAACAGTCAGGATCGCCGCGGAGGCCGGCAGCGTCAGCAGCAGAGCGAATTCGAGAGAGCGGCTTTGCAGATGCGCCGCTTCCTCATGGCGTTCGCCCCTGAGCGCTCGAGCCAGTTCCGGCAGAAGCACGACGCCGATGGCAATGCCGACAATGCCGAGCGGCAGTTGATAGATGCGGTCTGCATATTGCAGGACCGAGATCGCCCCATCCTTCTGCGAGGCGATGATCTGCCCGATGACCAGATTGATCTGCGTGATCCCGCCGGTGATAGCGGCGGGGCCCGCCAGGATCAGAAGTCGTTTGACGTTGGGCGTCAGCCGAGGCATCCGGAAGGAAACGAATATTCCTGCCTTTCGAGCCCCGATCGTGACGATGGCGAGCTGAAGGAGACCGGCTGCAAGAACGCCCCAGCTCATCCAGAGGGCGACGGCCTCGGCCTCTGTGCCGGCATAGAGTGCCGCGCCGAGAACGGCGATCAGAATGACGTTCAGGAAAACCGGGGCGATGGCGGCGGCGAAATAGTGCTGCAGCGAGTTGAGAATGCCGGCCATCATGGCCGCCAGGCTCATGCACATCAGATAGGGAAACATGATCATCGACAGGGTGACGGTAGCGTCGAACTTGTCGGGATCGTCGGCAAAACCGGGCGCAACCACGGTGGCGACGATGAGCGGCATTGCCAGCTCCATCAAAATCGTCAGCAACAGCAGTGCGGAGAACAGAACGCTGAACACTTCCGTGGAGAAGCGCTCTGCATCGCGCCGTCCCTCTCCCTCGTAATGACGGGCGAAGAGCGGCACGAAGGCGGCGTTGAACGCGCCCTCGGCGAACAGGCGCCGAAAGAGATTCGGGAAGCGAAAAGCGGCGAAGAAGACGTCGGCATAAGGCCCGGCACCGAGCGCCGCCGCCATCAAGGCTTCGCGGGCGAAGCCCAGGACACGGCTCATCATCGTCGCTCCGCCGACAGAGGCGAATTTACGAACCAGGCTCATCGGCCGTTTTCCTCTATGCAGCGGCCTGTTCGGCCGAGGCGGGGTTCAGGATTGCGCAGAGTCGGTCGGTGATCCGTTTCTGCCGTGTTGGAGATTCGATCTGCGCGCCTGTCAGGTCCGTCACGTAAAATGTATCGACCACACGCTCGCCGAATGTGGTGATGTGCGCCGAGGCGATGTCGAGATTAAGGTCGGAAAGGGCGTGCGTGAGATCCGACAGCAGTCCGGTCCGATCCAGGCCTTCGACGGCAACCACCGAAAATTCGTTCGACAGCGTGTTGTCGACCGAGACTTCGGGCGAGACGGAGAAGGCGCGGACCTTTCGCCGTCCTCGGCTGCGCTTCTTGAGTTGGGGAATGTGGGCCTCACCTTTCAGCACTTCGCCGATCGTTCGCCCGACAGAGTGTGCGCGCCGGATTTCATCGGCATCGGTGTCGAACTCACGGGCGATGCGGATCGTATCGAGCGCCCGCCCGTCGGTCGTGGTGAAAATCTGCGCATCCACGATATTGGCGCCGGAGGCGGCACAGGCCGCGGCGATGATGGAAAGAAGACGGGGATGATCGATTGCAAGGACAGTCATTTCCGTCATGCCCTCGAAAGCGAGCGTACGAACATCCACCGCATAGCGCTCGCCTGCCTCTGTCGTCTTGCGAATGAACGCCGCATGACGAAGCTGGGCATCATGGTCGACGGCGAGCAGATAGGCGGGATAGTGCAGTTGCGCATAGGCTTCACGTTCTGCTTCCGGCCATTCCGAGAGACCTTCGCTCAGCCTCTGGCGCGCCCCCTCGATCCGCCTCGCGCGGCTGGCGCCCGAGAAACCGCCGGTCAGCAGTAGCTCCGTTTCGGCGTAGAGCTGGCGCAGAAGCTGACCCTTCCAGGCGTTCCAGACGCCCGGGCCGACTCCGCTAATATCGCACACGGTCAGGATCAGCAGCAGCTTGAGCCGGTCGACGGACTGGACGACCTCGGCGAAATCCTCGATCGTCTTCCGGTCGTTCAGGTCGCGGCTCTGGGCGACCATGCTCATGGTCAGGTGTTCGCGGACCAGCCACCGCACGGTGGCGGTCTCCGACTTCGACAGGCCCATATAGGGTCCGAGCTTTTTGGCGATGCGCGCGCCGGCGATCGAGTGATCTTCCGGGCGGCCCTTTGCAATGTCATGCAGTAGGATGGCGACGTAGAGGATACGCCGCTGCGTATCCGACAGATCCTGGCAAAATTCCGTTGCGAGCGGGTGATCGCTGGCGAAATGACCTTTTTCGATTTCGGCCAGATGCCCGATGCAGCGCAACAAATGTTCGTCCACGGTAAAGTGGTGATACATGTTGAACTGCATCATCGCCACGACCTTGCGGAAATCCGGGATCAGGCGTCCGAGAAGACCCGTCTCGTTCATCCGGCGAAGCTGGATTTCGGGGTCCTTGCGGCTGGTCAGGATGTCCAGAAAGAGCTGGTTTCCCTCCTCGTTGCGACGCAGTTCGCGCGTCACGAGCTTCAACGAACGGGTCACGAGGCTCAACGCATCCGGGTGATATTCCAGCTCCTCGCGGTCGCCCAGCCAGAACAGGCGGACCATGTTCACATTGTCGCGTTCGAAGACCTCTGCGTCCGCAACGTTCAGCCGCCCATTTTCGATGACGAAATCCGGATAGCCCTTGACCGCCTTGCGGCGCCGGGTGAACGGACGGACCAGCCCCGCGGCGATGCCCGGTGCGGTCTTGGCCTGTTCCAACTCCAGCGCGGCACAGAAGATACGCGTCAGATCACCCACTTCCTTGGCGACGAGGAAGTAATGTTTCATGAAGCGTTCGACGGAAGAGAGACCCGGTTTGGCATGGTAGTCCAGCCGCTCTGCGATCTCGGGCTGGAAGTCGAAGCCCAGTCGGTCTTCCGCTCGTCCGGTCACGAAATGAAGGTGGCAGCGGACGGCCCAGAGAAAATCGTCGCATCTCTGGAAGAGATTGTATTCACGCTGCGTGAAGACGCCCTTGCCGACGAGATCGCGCGAGCTGTCGACCCGATAGACGAACTTTCCGATCCAGTAGAGCGTCTGAAGATCACGGAGGCTGCCCTTGCCCTCCTTGATGTTCGGCTCGACCTTGTAGCGTGAATTGTGATGCTTGCGATGGCGTTCGTCCCGCTCTGCCAGCTTGGCCGCAGTGAAATCGCGTCCCCCGGCCTTTTCCACGTCTTCGACGAAACGTGTTTCCAGCTCCTTGAACAGGGACTTTTCACCCCAGATGAAGCGGGCTTCCAGCATGGCGGTCGCGATGGTGACATCGCTTTTGGCGAGACGGATGCACTCGGCGATATTGCGCGTCGCGTGGCCGACCTTCAGGCCCAGATCCCATAGCATGTAAAGGATATATTCGACGATCTGCTCGATCCGGGCGGTCTGCCGGTGAGGCAGAAGAAACAGAAGATCGATATCTGAGCCGGGCGCGAGCGCGTCCCGCCCATAGCCGCCGGTCGCCACGATAGCCATCTTTTCGCCTTCGCTCAGATTGGCGCCGCGATAGACATGCGTGACGGCGAAATCGTGGATGATGCGGATGATCTCATCCATCTGGAAGGAAAGCCGGTGTGTGCAGGCATAGCCGCTCCGATCTTCCAGAAGCATGGCTTCGATCCGCTTCCGTCCGGCTGCGAGCTCCCTTTTGAGAGCCGCCAGAACCTCGGCGCGGATCGCCGGGTCCGAGCCTTCACCGCCGCGCTCCTTGGTCAATGCGGAGAGCGTGTCGCGCAGGGCCTCCGCATCGATCACCTCGTCGAGCTTAAGGGCGGGATGACGCATAAAGGCTCCGGTTCAGGAATCGAAAAAGGGTGGCGCTACCTAACCGGTTTCGCCACCCATTTCCAATCCATCTGCGCGTTTGGTCAGTTCGTCGCGTTATAGGCCGCGATGGCGGCCATATTGACGATGTCGGAATCCTTCGCTCCGAGAGAGACGACCTGAACACTCTTCTCCAAGCCGACCAGCAGCGGACCGATCACGGTGCAGCCGCCGAGTTCCTGCAGCATCTTCGTTGCGATCGAAGCGGAATGGAAGGCCGGCATGACCAAGACGTTGGCCGGACGTGACAGGCGGGTGAACGGATATTGCTCCATCAGATCGGCATTGAGTGCGACATCGGCGGCCATCTCGCCGTCAAATTCGAAATCGACGCCGCGCCGTTCCAGCACCTTTACGGCCTGTTGAACCTTGTCGCTGCGCTCGCCGGGCGGCTGGCCGAAGGTCGAATAGGCCAGCATAGCGACATGCGGCTCATAGCCGAAGCGTCGGGCGATACCCGCAGCCTCTTCGGCAATATCGGCGAGAGCCTCCGCATCCGGCATTTCATGAACGGCGGTATCGGCGATCAGAACCGTGCGACCCCGACATAGCGCAATGGAAACGCCAATCATGCGATGGCCCGGCATGGTATCGATGACGCGCCGGACATCATCGAGGACGGTGGAATAATTGCGTGTGACGCCGGAAACCATTCCGTCCGCATCGCCCAGCGCCACCATGGAGGCCGCAAAGTGATTGCGGTCATTGTTGATCATGCGCAGGACGTCGCGCTGCAAGTGACCCTTGCGCTGCAGGCGGGCGTAGAGATGCTCGGTATAGGCGGGGACACGTTCCGATTTGCGGGCATTGACGATCTCGATACCCGGTCGGTCCAGATTGATCCCGTTCTGCTTCGCCGTCTCCTCGATGCGGTCTTCGCGGCCGAGTAGGATGGCGGTGCCCAGCTTCTGGTTGGCATAGGAGATCGCCGCACGTATCACCTGTTCCTCCTCGCCCTCGGCGAAGACGACGCGCTTCGGCTGGCGGCGTACCCTGTCGTAGATGCGCTGCAGGGTCGAGGCGATCGGGTCGCGGCGTCCGGCCAGGTGCTGGGTGTACTTTTCCAGGTCGACGATCGGTTTACGGGCAACGCCGCTATCCATGGCAGCCTGGGCAACCGCCATGGGAATGGAAGAGATGAGGCGCGGATCGAAGGGCACCGGAATGATGTAGTTGCGGCCGAAGCGGGGTCGCGTGCCGCGATAGGCTGCGGCAACGTCGTCGGGCACGTCCTCGCGCGCCAGCTCAGCCAGCGCCTGAGCGGCGGCGATCTTCATGGCATCGTTGATCGTGCTGGCCCGCACATCCAATGCGCCGCGGAAGATGTAGGGAAAACCGAGAACATTATTGACCTGGTTCGGATAATCCGAGCGTCCGGTGGCCATGACCGCATCGCTGCGGATGCGAAGAACCTCTTCAGGCGTGATCTCCGGATCGGGGTTCGCCATCGCGAAGATGATCGGCTGTTCGGCCATCGACGCGATCATTTTTTCGGTAAAGGCCCCCTTCACCGAAAGGCCGAACACGGCGTCGGCGCCTTCCATCGCCTCTTCGAGCGTGCGCCGGTCGGTCTCGACGGCGTGGGCGCTTTTCCACTGGTTCATGCCGTGGTCGCGGCCCTTGTAGATTACGCCCTTGGTGTCGCACATGATGACGTTTTCGGGCGTGAAGCCCATCGCCTTGACCAGTTCGACGCAGGCGATGGCGGCGGCGCCGGCACCGTTCACGACGAGACGGGCATCCTCCATCTTGCGGCCGGTCAGATGAAGCGCGTTGATGAGGCCTGCCGCGGCGATGATGGCCGTGCCGTGCTGATCATCGTGAAAGACCGGAATATCCATCAATTCGCGCAAGCGCTGCTCGATGATGAAGCAATCGGGCGCCTTGATGTCTTCCAGATTGATGCCTCCGAAGGAGGGGCCGAGATGTCGCACGCAATTGATGAACTCGTCGACATCTTCGGTGTCGACCTCGAGATCGATGGAATCGACATCGGCGAAGCGCTTGAAGAGGACGGCCTTGCCTTCCATGACCGGCTTCGATGCGAGGGCGCCGAGATTGCCGAGTCCCAGAATGGCGGTGCCGTTCGTGATGACGGCGACCATATTGCCGCGCGAGGTATAGTCGAAGGCGCGGTCGGGCGTTTCGGCAATGGCTTTGACGGGAACAGCCACGCCGGGAGAGTAGGCTAGGGAGAGGTCACGCTGGGTGGCCATCGGCTTGATGGGCGCGATCTCGAGCTTGCCCGGTCGCGGCGAGGCGTGGAAATCCAGAGCCTCCTCTTCAGTGATCGATGGTCCGTCTTCTCCGCTCGGCTTTGCCATGTGTCCTCCCCAGCTCTTATTCGTTTGCGTCCGCCCGATCTCTGGACATGCAAATCCATGACCGGCATAGGTGTCCTCCACCGTCGGCTTTCGACCCAACGGCGGGAAAGAGTGTTACCCCCTTATGGCAGAACCGCAACCGACCATCCCCCTAAATGAGTTGATCTCCGCGGACAGCCGGGCCAGCGCTACTCCGATGATCGAACAGTTCATCGAGATCAAGGCCGCGAATGCGGATAGTCTGCTTTTCTATCGGATGGGAGACTTTTACGAACTGTTTTTTACAGATGCCGAAGTGGCGGCGAGAACGCTCGGCATCACCCTCACCAAGCGGGGCCAGCACCTTGGCCGGGATATTCCCATGGCGGGCGTGCCGGTTCATGCCGCGAACGACTATCTGCAAAAGCTGATTGCCGCGGGACATCGTGTGGCGGTCTGCGAACAGGTCGAAGATCCGGCAGAAGCAAAAAAGCGCGGCGGCAAGGCTCTGGTCAGACGCGATGTGACCCGCCTCGTTACGCCGGGCACGATCACGGAAGAGAATATTCTGGACCCAGGCGAGCCGAACTGGCTTCTGGCTGTCGGTCGGGTGAAGGGGGAAGAGAAACCGGCCCTTGCCTGGATCGATATCTCGACCGGCGCCTTCCGCACCGCCACGAGTGCAGGCGAGCGCCTGCTGTCCGACATTCTGCGGATCGACCCCCGCGAGGTTCTGGTGCCGCAGACCCTCTTCGAAGACCCGGACCTGCGGCCCACCTGGGATGCGCTGGGACGCCTTGCCAATCCGCAGCCGAATGCGCTTTTCGAAAGCGCTTCGGCAAGTGACAGGATTTGCCGGGTGCTGTCGGTTTCGACGCTGGATGGTTTCGGTCAGTTCTCACGGTCCGAGCTGAGCGCCATGGGCGGGGTCGTGGCGTGGGTGGAGAAGACGCAGCTCGGCGCGCGCGTGCCCCTGTCGCCGCCGCAACGCGAAGAGGGCGCTTCCACACTCTTTATCGACGCGGCGACCCGGACCAGCCTTGAACTGACTCGAACCAGTGGCGGCAGCCGGGAAGGCAGCCTCCTTAAGGTCATTGATCGAACGGTCACCGGCCCCGGCGCGCGCCTCTTGGCAGAACGTCTCGCAGCCCCCCTGACCGACCCGGAGCGCATCCTTCGGCGCCAACGCTCGGTAACGTTCCTGCGGCAGGAAAATGCCTTGCGGGACGGCCTCCGCTCCGCCCTTCGCGGCGTTCCCGACCTGATGCGCGCTCTTTCACGCCTGTCGCTCGGCCGGGGCGGCCCGCGTGATCTTGGCGCGATCCGAATGGCGCTGTCCTCCGGTCGCGAACTCGCCGATCGGTTGGCCGATGTCGAATTGCCTGAGGAGTTGCAATCCGCTCGCCAAGCCCTGCACGCCTTGCCGGAGGAAATCGGTGATCTTCTGGGGAAGGCGCTCGCGACCGATCTTCCGCTTCTGGCCCGTGACGGCGGTTTTGTCGGGGAAGCGTTCGATGAAGAGCTCGATGCACAGCGCGCCCTGGCGTCGGACAGCCGCCGTGTGATTGCGGTGATGCAGGCCGAGCTTGCCGAGGAAACGGCGATCAAGACGCTGAAGATCCGCCACAACAATATGCTCGGCTATTACATCGAAGTGCCGTCGAGCCACGGTCTGAAGCTGACGGAGGGCGAGGCGAAAGCACGTTTCATCCATCGGCAGACCATGTCGAATGCGATGCGCTTCACGACCACTGAGCTGGCCGATCTGGAAAGCCGCATCGCCGATGCAGGCGGCCGTGCCCTGGCAATTGAAACAGCGATCTTCGAGCGTCTTGTCGGTGCCGTCCTTGAAGAAACCGAGTGTTTGCGGATCGGTGCGGAAGCTCTGGCCATTCTCGATGTCTCCGCAGCATTGGCTGAACTTGCCGATATCGAGAACTGGTGCGCGCCGACGATCGACGGAAGCCTCGCCTTCGAGGTGGAATGCGGACGTCATCCCGTGGTCGAGGCCGCGCTCCGCGCACAGCAGGGCGACGCTTTCATCGCCAATGACTGCACGCTCTCACCGCCCCAGGGCGCGAAAGCGGGGGCGCTCTGGCTTCTGACCGGTCCGAATATGGGTGGTAAGAGCACCTTTCTTCGTCAGAACGCGCTCATCGCGATTCTCGCGCAGATGGGCGCTCATGTCCCGGCCACCAGAGCCACAATCGGCATTGTCGACCGACTTTTCTCCCGTGTCGGTGCGTCGGATGATCTGGCGCGTGGCCGTTCGACCTTCATGGTCGAGATGGTCGAGACGGCGGCGATCCTGAATCAGGCGGGTGAGCGGTCGCTCGTCATTCTCGACGAGATCGGCCGCGGCACATCGACCTTCGATGGGTTGTCGATCGCCTGGGCGACGGCCGAGCATCTGCACGAAACCAATCGCTGCCGCGCGATCTTCGCTACACACTTCCACGAGATGACGGCGCTGGCGGAGACCTTGCCCCGGCTCGCCAATGTTACCATGCGGGTGAAGGAGATGGAGGGCGAAGTCATCTTCCTTCATCAGGTGGGCAAGGGCGCCGCGGATCGCTCCTACGGTGTGCAGGTTGCCCGCCTCGCCGGTCTGCCGAAAAGCGTGCTGGCAAGGGCGAGGACGGTTCTGGAGCGGCTGGAAGCAGGCGGGGCCTCGACCCCCGGAGCCGGGACCCTGATTGACGATTTGCCGCTTTTCTCTGCGGCGATCCGGCAGGCGGAAAATGAACTGGCGTCAGACGCTGCGCCGGCCAGCGCTCATGAAGCGCTTCTTGCCATGCTGGATGGGATCAATCCAGACGATCTTTCGCCGCGCGAGGCGCTCGAGACGCTCTACCGGCTCAAGGATGTGCGCAGGGACTGAGCGGCTTCACGCCGCGAGGGCTTCGGCCGCCTGCTTTGCTTTCGGCGTGAAATGGGTGAGGTAGCGGCTGGCTATCCGCTCGACCGGCAGGATGGTCAGCACGTCGACCGTACCGAAATCCTTGTCAACCACCGCTTCATGTCCGAACATCGCGCCAAGCCGCAAATACCCTTTCACCAGAGGCGGCATCGCGCCGAGCGCGCTTTTCATGTCGACGGCTTCGGCCGGCATCATGTCGGTCGGCACGCCTCGTCCCGGCTGGGCCGGGCAAATGAAATCCCGTTCGGCAGCCGCATGATGAGCCAGGAAGGAAAGCGCTTCGGCATGGGCGGCGGGCGCGGTGCCGGGAAAGGAGGCACAGCCCACCATCGTATCGATCCGATGGCTCAGGCAGTAGGCCCATATGCCTTGCCATAGCAGGTCGATCGTCCGTTTCGTCCGGTAGGCGGGTAGCACGCAGGAGCGGCCGAGTTCCAGAAAACGTCGCTCCGGATGACGCGACAGAAGGCTCGGCAGATCGAATTCGTCCGCCGTATAGAACCTGCCAGCTCTCTCCGCGCTTTCCGGCGACAGGAGACGGTACGTCCCGACCAATTGAGAGGAGAGGGGGCCATCGACCGACTGGTCGAGTACAAGGAGATGATCGCAATAGGCGTCGAACCGGTCACGGTCGAGGCCGCCAGTAACCGGTGCGGAACCGGTCTTCATGCTCTCGAAGACTCTGAAGCGGAGATCCTGTGCGGCGGTGACCTCCGCCGGGCATGTGGCAAGGCTTACGACCAGCGTTCCGGCCGCGCCGAGAATGACGGGTTCTGTATGAAGCGGCTGAAGCGAGAGAGCTGGCGTGCCGAGGCGAGCCCGGAAGGGCAGTTTAGGGCGACGAACCCTTTGAAGAGAGAATTTGCCGAGTGGCACCAGAGATTTGTGCCGAAACCCGATCATGCTGCGAATTGTCGTGCCGCCAACAGCCATAACTGTCCTCCATCGCGCGCTGGGACGCTGCCTAATGGGCTTAGACGACAAGTCTGTGACAGTGAAGTCTCGAACGGCAGGCGACAAGCGGCCGGCGACCTAGCGAACGGCGCGCTCGACCAGCGAAACCAGATCAACGGGATTGATGGGCTTGTGGACTACGCCGTTTGCACCACGCTGCATGGCAAGCGCGACGGTTTCCTGCTGGGTATCGGCCGTCAAAATGTGGATCGGCATCGCCACGCCGCCCTGCGATTCCTCGAACTGGCGCATGAGATCGAGTGCCTCCATGCCGCCCATTTCCGGCATGTGAAGGTCGAGAAGAACGAGATCGTATTGCCCGCCGCCCTTGATGGCGCTCACCGCTTCGCCGCCCGTGCCGACCACATCGACGGCATGGCCGGCCTTCATCAGCGCGGAGCGGACGAGGAGCGCGTTGACAGGATTATCCTCCGCCACAAGCACACGGCAGCTATCTTCACCGACACTCACAGAGGGGGAGCGCCGACCTTCCGATGGCGAGGGGGACGGGGATTTTTGAGCCTCTTCCGTCGACCTGTGATCGCGTGCGTTCTGAGCGATACGCATAAGTGTCCGTCCGCGAACGGGCCGCGCCAAATAATGGCCGAAACCGGCGGTGCGCAAGGTGGATAGACGCCCGCGATCCTTGGCGTCGATGACGATGATGGCAGCGGTGCGATGGTCATCGAGCCAACGGCAGAGCGCGTCGTCTCTCTGTTCTTCGGTCTGCCAGGACGCAGCCATGACGAGAAGACCATTTGACTTCGCGAGTTGCTCGGCCGCCTCGTCGCGGGAAGTCGCACGAAAGATGTGCGCCCCTTCATCCTCCAGCATACGCTGGAGGATGTCTCCTTCAACCGTTCCGGTCAGCAAAACCACGGCCTCCCCCTCAAAAGACAGGGCGCCTGTTTCGGCAGGGGGCGTCTCAACCGGGATTTCGAGAGTGAAGATAGAACCGACGCCGATCTCGCTCTTGAGCGTGATCGTTCCTCCCATGGCGGAAACGATGCTTTTGGAGATGGCCAGACCGAGGCCGGCGCCGCCATGCCGTCGCGTTTCGGAATTGTCGGCCTGCTGGAACTCGCCGAAGATTTTGGCCTGGTCCTCGCGCTTGAGGCCCGGGCCGGTATCTGTGACCGCTATCGTCAGGAGGCCCGCCTTCTCGCGCGGTTCGATCGATACATCGATCGTCACGCCGCCTTCCTCGGTGAACTTCACGGCGTTTCCGACCAGGTTCAGAAGCACCTGGCGCAACTTTCCGTAATCGGCAGGCACGCTTTGCGGCACATTCCTCGCGGTCCGCGCATTGATGATGATACCCTTGTCGGCATGGCGGCTGGCGAGCAGTTCCGCGACACTTTCGGTCAGTTCGCGCAGATCGGTCGGTGATTTGTCGATGGTCAGCTTGCCGGCCTCGATCTTGGAAAAATCAATCAGATCCTCGATCAGGACCATCAGGGCATCGGCCGAGCCGTCGATCGCATTGACATAGGTCCGCTGCTCATCCGTCAGGGTTGTGTCGGCCAGCAGCTTGGACATGCCGGAGATACCGTTCATGGGGGTACGGATCTCGTGACTGACGGTCGCCAGAAAACGGCCCTTGGCGCGGTTGGCCGCATCGGCCTTTTCGCGCGCGTCGATCAGCGCCTGCTCGGCGCTCCGATGCGCCGTGATATCGCGTCCGATGGAGCGGTGGAGGTCCCGCTCTTCATCTTTCTGATCGGTGAAGGAAAACCAGCGATATTCGCCATTATGAAGAAAGGTCAGCTCTTTGCGGCTATCGCCATCCAGCACGCCCGCAAAACCGATCTCCCGCAATGTCAGGCCCTTCAGGGCATCACAGGTGGACAGGCCGAAGAGGCGGCAGAAATTGAGGTTGGCCCACAATATGGTGCCGTTACCGTCGCGCTGAATACACAGATCGCCTGCCGCTTCCGCCAGTTCGAGAAAAGCCTGTTGGCGCTCCTCGGCATCGCGAGCCCGTGCCAGCAGGAAGGCGCGATTGATCTTGAGGCGCTGAGCCAGGCCGGTATCGGTCATGCCGGCAAGAAAGAAGAGACATGCCGAGAAGCCGAAAACCACGGAAGCCATCCGCCCGACATCGCCAAAGGCGAAGGCTGCGCCGCCCGCGAACATTGCCAGAGCAAGGATGAGAAAACCGGCCCTACGGAGCCGCTCGGCAGTAGATGGGATCTCGACTGCCGGTTCGGGCTGGTCGAGATTCGCAGGCTGAAGAGAAGGAGGCATGAGGATATCGCGCTTTTCGACAGCGTGAATCGTCTCTGATCGGGAAGGTGAGTTTGCGGTCTCGGTCGTCATCGCCTGACGCTACCAAGAAGATTTTTCGGAAGGCTTCGCCCGATCGTTCAAATTTGAACGATCGGGCGTTTCCGTGTCTGAAAATGAATCCCGGTCTACTTCAGAACGTTGCGACAACGCGGCCCTGAATGCCGTTTTCGATGATCTTCCGCGCCATCGGAATGAGGTCGTCGAAACCGATTTCCGTGGTGAGGGACTCCAGCTTGCTCTTGTCGAGATCCGTAGCGAGACGGCTCCAGGCGCGTTCGCGCAATTGCCGCGGCGCCATGACGGAGTCGATGCCCTTCAGCGTGATGCCGCGCAGAATGAACGGCATGACAGTGGTCGGCAGATCGAAGCCCTGCGCCAGCCCGCAGCAGGTGACCGTTCCGCCATGCCTGGTCTGCGCCAGCACATTGGCCAGTGTATGGCTTCCGACCGCGTCGATGCCTGCGGCCCAGCGTTCCTTGCCGAGCGGCTTTCCCTTCTCGCTCAGTTCATTGCGGTCGATGATCGTGGAAGCGCCAAGCCCCTTCAAATATGCGCCTCGCTCTTCCGGGCTGCCGGTGACGGCGATGACTTCATAGCCAAGTTTGGCAAGGATGGAGACCGCGACCGATCCGACGCCGCCGGTGGCGCCGGTGACCACGACCGGGCCGTCCGCCGGCTTGCAGCCCGAATCTTCCAGCCCCAGCACCGATAGCATGGCTGTATAGCCGGCGGTGCCGATCGCCATGGCATCCTTGGTGGTCAGTCCGTCAGGCAGGGAGACGAGCCAGTCCCCCTTGATCCGGCTCTTTTCGGCATAGGCTCCAAGATGGGTTTCTCCAGTGCCCCAGCCGTTCAGGATGACCTTGTCGCCGGGTTTCCAGTCCGGATGGTCGCTTTTCTCGACGGTTCCGGCAAAGTCGATGCCGGGCACCATGGGAAAGCGGCGAACAACCGGACTTTTGCCGGTGATGGCGAGGCCGTCCTTGTAGTTGACGGTCGTCGCCTCAACCGAGACGGTAACGTCTCCCTCCATGAGGTCGCTCTCGGCAATCCGTGTGTCTTTTACCTCCTGATTGCCCTCGTCATCCTTCGTGATGAGAATCGCCCGGAAATCGTCGGCCATGCTTTCCCTCCTGATTAAATCGCTTGTCTGGCTATTTGCGGCAGCGCCCTCGGCGGTCAAATCGCGCTGGCCTATTGCTGGCGCGTGGCGCGCCAGATCATGAACTCTTGAAGCACCGCCAGCACGGCGCCGATCGTGATGAAGGCATCGGCCAGATTGAAGATCGCGAAAGACCAGATTTCGGTATGAAAGCGGAAATAATCAACGACATAGCCAAGGCTGACCCGGTCGATCAGATTACCTATGGCGCCGGCGATAATGAGCGTATAGCCGAGACGCGCTATCTGGTGATCCATCGGTGTGCGCCAAAGAAGCCACAGAACGAAGCCGCAAATTGCAAGCGAAAGTACCGTCAGGAGGCCGGGGCCCGCGTCCGAAAGCATGGAAAAGGCGACACCGGTGTTGTGGGTTCGAAACAGCGAGAAGACCGGCAGGAGATCGATCTCCTGATGATACTCCATATAGGCCTCGACCCAGATCTTCGCGGTCTGATCGACGACGACAAGAGCGAAGATCAGGAAGATCGCCCAGAGAAAGCTCTTCAAATGGTCCTCTCTCGTCGTCTGGGACGGTGAGGAATGATTGTGAGAGTTCATGCATTGTCCTTGAAGGAAAGGGCGTGGCGGCGCGCCTCGAACAGCATCAGGCCCGTGGCGACAGCCAGGTTGAGGCTGTCGGCCCGGCCGGTCTGGGGGATGCGCGCGAGGGCGTCGCAGCTTTCGGCCAATGTGTCTGGCAAGCCCTGGCTTTCATTGCCCATTAGAAGAAGGAGAGGGCCGGTCTGCGGCCACGCGATCGTTCGATAATCGACCGAGCCTTCCAGATGGGTGCCGACTAACTGGCCGGGCCACTCCCGACGGAAGGCAAGGAATTCGTCTTCGGTCATTCGCGCAATCGGGACGGCGAAAAGCGACCCCATCGTGGCGCGAACGGCCTCGATGGAGAAAGGATCGACACAGTCGCCGACGAGAATGATCCCTGACGCGCCAACGGCATCGGCGGTCCGCAGGATCGTGCCGAGATTGCCAGGGTCGCGCACTCTGTCGAGAACAACGAAAACGCTATCGGGCGCATGCTTCAGTTTTCTTGCATCCGCCCATCTTGTGCCGAAGACACCGACCACCATCTGCGGATTGTCGCGCCGGGTAATCGCACCCAGCACCTTTTCGGATACTTCCAGAACGTCGCCGCCCCTGGCGATCACCTTGGCCGCCAGATCGGCGAGACCGGAATGATCGCGCGCGTTTTTCGCATAGATCAGCGTTTTGACCTGCCAACCGAGGTCGAGCGCATCGATGACGAGTTTCTGGCCCTCGGCAAGGAAGCTCTTTTCGGCTTCGCGATTGCGCTTGCGGTCGAGGCCGCGAATGGCCTTGATCGTCGGGTTGGAGAGCGCCGTGATTTCCTTGACGCGCCCGGGGGCGCCAGTGTTGTTCATGCCGCTACCCAGCGTGAGAAGAGGGAGGTGGAGATGGCGCGTCCTGCGCCGACGGTTTCATCTTCGCGGATGATCAGTTCACCCGATTCCACCCGGCCACCCATGCCTGCCATTCGTTCGCGCATCAGGGCATGTATGGCGTAGAAGGAGGCGCGAATGGAATAGGCGGTCAGCACCATGGCGAGCGGCTTGTCGGAAAGGATGTCCCGGCACCCGGCAACCATGGAGGGAAGCCCCTCGAAGAGCTGCCAGACCTCGCCTTTCGGACCGCGCCCGAAGGCTGGCGGATCAAGCAGGATGATATCGTACTGATTGCCGCGGCGGCCTTCTCTTTCGACGAACTTCATGGCGTCCTCGACGATCCAGCGGATCGGCTTGTCCTCCAGACCGGCCATGAGCTGGTTTTCGCGCGCCCATCCTACAGCCTTCTTACTGGCGTCGACATGCGTCACTTCCGCGCCTGCCCGCGCGGCGACAAGTGAAGCGATGCCCGTATATCCGAACAGGTTGAGAACCCGGACCGGACGGCCTGCGCTTTCGATCGACTCCGCCATGTGTCGCCAGTGCGTCGCTTGCTCGGGAAAGACCCCGACATGACGAAACGATGTAAATCGGCCGAGAAAGTTGATGCCGTCATGCTTCATGGGCCAGGTTTCGCCGAGCGCGGCCTTCGGGAAACGCCAGCGGCCCATCCCTTCTTCGTCGGTGTCACCGGTAAAGATGGCGTCGGCGGCTTCCCATTCGCTTTGGGGCAGGGCAGGTCGCCAAAGGGCCTGGCCTTCCGGTCGGACGACCCGATAGGGGCCGTAGCGTTCCAGCTTCAATCCGTCTCCGGAATCGAGCAGCGCATAATCCGCATTGCCGGCCACTTCCAGAATGAGCGGCAGGGCTTCCTCCGGAAGGACGCCATCCGGGCGCGGAAGCCTTCGCGTGGCGCTTCCCGTATCCGCGCTCTTCTCGAGATTTGGTGTGGGTTTTTTCGCCTGTCGCGCTTTGGGCGGGGCGGCCTTTGCTGTCGTCCGAGGCGAACGCGTCTTGTCGCGCTTGCGGCGGTTTCCCGAACGGGAGGTCATGACATTGCTCCCATTCGTGTATGAAATGGACGATATAGACTGCGCTGACGAAAGGCATTCATCACGCGCTTTTGCCACAGGGACTATCGGGCTGCAACGCAGTTTGGCTGCCAAGAACACCCCGAGAAGGAAAACGGAACATCTGTTTTCCTGCATCTCTCCGAAGAGGTTTCGTCAGGGGCTTTCCCCGCCGGTTTTGCACAGAGTTTTCCACTTGCTGCCGGCCAGCGAAACGTCACATGCGCAGCGATAGCTGCATATTAAAAATCAATAAATTAAAAAAGAGGAATTTATTGACTCCACGCATTCTCGATATGCACAGGCCAACGCTTGGGGCAGATTGCGACGATGTCGAAGCGGATGGAGAGATATGGCGCGTCGGGTTGTTTGGCGAGCCACAGATCGGCTGCGTTGGCGATCCGGGTTTGAGATGTCCAGGTGACGGCATCCATCGCCTCGCGCAAGGTGGGGCGGGCCTTCACCTCGACAATGGCAACCACCTTACCGCGCCTGGCGATAATATCGATCTCACCAAGCGGCGTGCGGACATTGCGACCGACAATCCGGTAACCTTTCAGGCGGAGAAGCCATGCTGCCAGGGTTTCTCCGCGCGCGCCACGCTTCAAAAAGCGGCGCTTGGCGTGACGGCCATGGGGTTTGCCCGCCTCAGCCATCGCCGCTCTTCAATTCGACAAGTCTCTTGTAAAGATCGGATTTTGGCAGGCCAGTCTGTCTTGCGGCTTCGGCCGCCGCTTTGCCGGCGGGCATGTCGCCCGCGAGATCGCGTAGCAGCGCGTCCAGCACCTCGCCCTCCGGAGCAGCCTCGGCCAGTGGTGGCCCAACGCAAATCACGCATTCGCCCTTGGGCGCTCCGGTCTCCTCGTAGTGTTTGGAAAGGTCGGAGAGTGTGCCTCGGCGGTACTCTTCGAAGGTCTTGGTCAGTTCGCGACAGACAGATGCAGGCCGCTCCGCGCCAAACGTCTCCACCATGGCCGAGAGGCAATCCGGTAAACGGCGCGGCGATTCATAGAAGATCAGACTGCCCGGAATGCTTTTAAGCTCAGCCAGCCGGTCGGCCCGAGCCTTGGCTTTCGAGGGCAGAAACCCGGCGAAGAAAAAGGCATCGGTCGGCAGGCCGGAGGCTGTCAGGGCCGCGAGCGCAGCGGACGGGCCGGGAATCGGAACGACAGACACGCCCGCCTCGACGGCCTCATCGACGAGCCGGTAGCCGGGATCGGACAAAAGCGGCGTGCCGGCATCCGAGATCAGCGCGACGCTCTGTCCGTCAGCGATGGCGGCGATCAGCTTGGGCCCGGCACTCGCAGCATTGTGCTCGTGATAGGCGACCAATCTGCCCTGGATACCATAGCGCTGAAGCAGCACGCGGCTGGTCCGTGTGTCTTCACAGGCAATGATGTCCGCCGCAGCAAGCACTTCCAGCGCCCGGATCGTGATATCGGAAAGATTGCCGATCGGCGTTGCGACGAGATGCAGACCAGCAGGCAGCGGCGCGGACGAAAAGCTCTGCCCGCTTATCAGGTAGC
This sequence comes from Notoacmeibacter ruber, assembly GCF_003668555.1. Taxonomy (NCBI): domain Bacteria; kingdom Pseudomonadati; phylum Pseudomonadota; class Alphaproteobacteria; order Hyphomicrobiales; family Notoacmeibacteraceae; genus Notoacmeibacter; species Notoacmeibacter ruber. Next base: position 90,344 of record NZ_RCWN01000001.1, read on the forward strand.
GCCGCATAGACCCACCGCTACTATGCTGCTCGCCCACGCAGTTCTCCCATTGCCCTTCATCCGTCCATCCCGCCTATAGATATGATATCCGGCGATGGCGACCTCTCGCTGTTCGGACAATCGGGCGCAAACGAGCGCGATCAGCGTTCTGCCAGCGCCAGTCGAACACCGAGGCCAACAAAGACGGCTGCAAAGGAGCGGCGCAACCACGTCATGGCCTCTGCGCTCGAGAGCAGGCGTTGCCGGACCGTGGCGGCAAAGACGCCATAGCAAGCGAACACCACGAAGGTCATCATCATGAAAATGGTCGATAGCTCGATCATTTGCGGCAATGCGCCGGCCGTTTCGACTTCGACGAATTGCGGAAGGAAGGCGAAAAAGAAAATCGATAGCTTGGGATTGAGAACATTGATCAGAATGGCCGACAGGATGACCTGGCGATCGGACTTTGATTTGCCATCCGATTCGACCGTTAGTGGGCCGCCGGTCTTCAGCGTTTGCCAGGCCATGTAGAGCAGATACACGACACCCGCATATTTGATGACCTCAAAGGCCAGTGCGCTGGCATGAAGGAGTGCGGCAAGACCCGTTATGGCAGCTGCCATATGAGGCAGGATACCAAGCATACAGCCGAAAGCCGCAACGAGAGCGGCACGCGGTCCGCGTGACAGGCCCGCAGCCATCGTAAAAATGGCGCCCGTGCCGGGCGCGGCGACAACGATCAGCGCTGTAATGATGAATTCAGGAGTCATGGCAAACTCTTACCTGTCTGAAAGTTCTCGTTCTATCACATGAAATCGGATTTACGCCGCGAGATCTGCGACCACCGCGTCCAGTACCACCATCCCGGCCGGCGTCACGCGGATGCGGCTATTGCCGACAGGTTCGATGAAGCCGTCATTGACGAGGAGAGAGAGCCGGGCAGGTGAGAGCGGCCGGCCAGCAATATCCTCGTAGCGCGCCAGATCGAGCCCCTCGACGAGCCGAAGGCTCATCAGCAGCATCTCGTCCGCCTGCGCCTCACGGTCGAGCGTTTCCGTCTCGATGACGCCGTTTGCCTCACTGTCGACCAGTTCGAGCCAGCGTTCCGGGTGCCGCTCGCTGATGGTCACATGCCGCGCGCCATTGTCGAGTTTGAAGCGGCCATGAGCACCGGGACCGATGCCGACATATTCGCCATAGCGCCAATAGGTCAGGTTGTGCCGCGATTCCGCGCCGGGAACGGCGTGGTTGGAAACCTCATAGGCGGGAAGACCGCGCGCCGCCGTGATCTCCTGCGTCAACGCATAGAGATCGGCTGCAACGCCCTCCTCCGGCAATCGAAATTTCTTGGCCTCGTAGAGCCGTCGAAAGGCCGTGCCGTCTTCGATCGTCAATTGATAGAGGGACAGATGGTCGGCGGCCATGTCGATGGCCGCATTCAGTTCCGCCGCCCATCCTTCCGGTGCCTGACCGGGGCGCGCATAAATCAGGTCGAAGGAGAGCCGGGGAAAGGTCTGCCGCGCCAGATCAATCGCCGCCCGCGCTTCTGCGACATTGTGGAGGCGACCGAGAAAACGCAATTCGGTGTCGATCAGGCTCTGCACGCCGAGCGAAAGCCGGTTGACCCCCGCGGCCCGATAGCCGGCGAAGCGGCCCGCTTCGGCGCTTTGCGGATTGGCTTCCATCGTGATTTCAATACCGCCCGGCAGGCCGTAAATGCCGTCTGCCGCATCGAGCACCGAAGAAACCGTTTTCACCTCCATGAGGGACGGCGTCCCGCCACCGATGAAGACGGATGTCACTTCGCGCGGTCCCGTCAAAGCCCGCATCGCCTTCAACTGATGAACGAAGCCTTCGACAAAACGCTGTTGGTCCGGCTCGACATGGCGAACGTGGCTGTTGAAGTCGCAATAAGGGCATTTGGCCGCGCAGAAGGGCCAATGGAGGTAGAGGCCGAACCCGGCTGTGCCGTCATCGCCATTGATCGGCGAAGGCGCACGAAGCGGTATTTCGGCCAGCCCGCTTGCCATCGTCAGTCGGTTGTCAGTTTGGCTGCCAGAAACGCGCTGAGCGCGCGGGCGCGATGCGACAAGCCGAGATCGGCGCGACCGGCATCGCCCTGTCGGACATTGCCCTTCTTCTCGCTCTTGTCCATTTCGCCGAAGGTCCGTTCATGGCCGACGGGCTGAAAAACGGGATCGTAGCCGAAGCCGTTCTCGCCGCGAGGCGGCCAGACGAGGGTGCCCTCGACCCTTCCCGGGAAGAATTCCGTCCGTCCGTCGGGTGCGGCGAGGCACAGCATGCAGACAAATTGTGCGTCACGATCCACAGGCGAGGTCGCGCCCGCTTTCTGGAGCCGGTCCTCGACCTTATCCATCGCCATGGAGAAGTCGCGGCCCGATCCGTCTTCTTTTTCGGCCCAGTCGGCCGTGTAGACGCCGGGCGCACCATCAAGTGCTGATACACATAGCCCGCTATCGTCGGACAGCGCGATGTGCCCCGTTGCCTTGGCCGCGGCAAGCGCCTTGAGCGCGCTATTCTTCTCGAATGTGTCGCCCGTCTCTTCCGGCTCCGGCAAACCGAGTTCCGCCGCGCCTTTGACGGCAATGTCATAGGGCGCGAGCAGATCGGTCATCTCGGCCAGCTTGCCGGGATTATGGGTGGCGAGCACCAGCGTATCGCCGGGCGAGAGAACAATCGGATCGGCCATGGCTTTAGCGTTCCAGCGCTTCCTTTTGCAGCCGAACGAGTTCGGCGATCGAGTTGCGGGCAAGGGAAAAGAGCTCGCCGAACTGTTCCTCGGAAAATGGATCGCCCTCGGCTGTCCCCTGTATTTCCACGATACCCCCGGCGCCGGTCATGACGAAATTCGCGTCGGCCTGGGCCGAGGAGTCCTCATCATAATCCAGATCGGCCACGGCCACGCCGTTGTACAGCCCGCAGGAAATCGCCGCGACGTGCTCACGAGCCACGTCCGAAGCGCGCACCATGCCACGCTCCTGCATCCATAGCAGGCAATCCATCAGGGCGACGAAACCACCCGTGATGGATGCTGTTCGTGTGCCGCCATCGGCCTGGATGACATCACAATCGACGGTGATCTGGTTCTCGCCGAGCTTTTGCAGATTGCAGACGGCGCGAAGCGAACGGCCGATCAGACGCTGAATCTCGAGCGTCCGCCCGCCCTGCTTGCCCGCGCTGGCTTCGCGGCGCATCCGGTCGCCCGTGGCGCGGGGCAGCATCCCGTATTCCGCCGTCACCCAGCCCTTGCCGCTATTGCGCATCCATGGCGGAACGCGTTCTTCCAGGCTCGCGGTGCAGAGAACGTGGGTGTCGCCGAATTTGACCAGACACGAGCCTTCGGCGTGTTTGGAGACGTTCCGCTCGAAGGAAATGGCACGCATCTGGTCGGGTTGGCGGCGGGAAGGGCGCATGACGTGATCCTTTAATTGCTTGTTGCCGGCCTTCTAGCGGTGTGGGTGCCATGACGAAAGGGTGGAGGGGCGGCTTTTTCGGACGGCCTCCCTCGCTTATATTCCCCGCCATGGCGCCACGAAAACCTGTCTTGAACATCGCTGATGACGCTGCAACCGGGGGTCTCGACGCCCGGTCGCGTGAGATTTTCCGCCTGATCGTGGAATCCTATCTCGACACGGGCGAGCCGCTCGGCAGCAGGAATCTCGCTCGCATGCTCCCCAATGCGCTGTCCGCCGCGACGGTCCGCAATGTGATGAGCGACCTGGAATATCTTGGGCTGATCTATTCGCCTCACACATCGGCGGGCCGCATGCCGACCGAGGGCGGATTGCGCTTCTTCGTCGACGCGTTCATGGAACTTGGCGGCCTTGGCGATCAGGAACGTAAATCCATCGACCGCCAGGTTTCCGATGCCGGGCGCAATGCGACCATGGACACCATGCTGACGGAAGCCAGCCAGATGCTGTCGGGCCTATCGCACGGCGCCGGCCTCGTGGTGACGGGGAAGGTGGAGGTCGCCCTCAAGCATGTCGAGTTCGTCATGCTGGAGCCCGGAAAGGCGCTCGCCATTCTGGTCTCCGAAAGCGGCGACGTCGAAAACCGCATCGTCGATGTGCCGGCAGGAGTCACGCCCAGCCAGTTGACCGAGGCCGCCAATTTTCTGAACCATCACATCCGGGGACGGACCCTCGTCGAGGCCCGCGACGAGATGGGACTTCGCCTGGATGAAATGCGCCAGACGATCGATGATCTGTCGGCCGATCTGGTGCGGCGCGGGCTCGCAATCTGGGGCGAGGGGCAGGACAATACCACGAGACTGATCGTTCGGGGCCGCTCCAACCTTTTGAGCAATATTCAGGACGCGCAGGACCTTTCGGTCCTGCGTCATCTGTTCGACGATCTGGAGCGCAAAGAAAATCTCGTGCAGCTGCTCGATCTTGCCGAGGAGGGATCGGGCGTGCGGATTTTTATCGGTTCGGAAAACCGCCTGTTCTCGCTTTCCGGCTCATCGCTGGTGGTTGCGCCCTATCGTGATGGCGCCAATCGCGTCGTCGGTGCGCTAGGCGTTATCGGCCCGACCCGGCTGAATTACCGTCAGGTGGTGCCGGTCGTCGATTATACCGCGCAGGTCATCACGAAGATGTTGTCCAGGGGTTGATGTCCTTCATTCCCATCTGCGGGGGTTGATTTAAGAGGGCTCTGTCTCGATATCGGGCACAACCAATTGTGACGGTTCTGACCAAGCGCCAGAAAACGGAAATGAAGATCATGAACGCCGAAGACAACCATAGCGAAGCCGTGGACGAAAACGCAGCAAGCCAGACAGGCGAGCCGCGGGAATACTCCTCCGACCAGGCCGAGCAGGCCAATGCCGCTCTGATCGAACTGGGCAAGGAAGTCGAAGACCTCCGCGACAAGCTGCTCCGTTCGGCCGCCGAGGCGGAGAATGTTCGCCGTCGCTCGCAGCGCGAGGTGGCCGATGCGAAGTCCTTTTCCATCGCCAATTTCGCCCGCGACATGCTTGGCGTTGCCGATAATCTGACGCGCGCTCTCGAAGCCATTCCCGACGATGCGCGAAATAGTGGCGATCCGGGTTTTGCCGCCCTCATCGAAGGCGTGGAACTGACACAGAAGTCGATGCATGGCGCATTGCAGCGCCACGGCGTCCAGAAGCTGGAGCCGGAGGGCGAGCGGTTCGATCCGAATTTCCATCAGGCCATGTTCGAGGTTCCGAACGCGGATATTCCGAACAATACGGTGGTGCAGGTCGTACAGGCCGGATACCGAATCGGCGAACGCGTGCTGCGTCCCGCAATGGTCGGTGTTTCGAAGGGTGGTCCGAAGGCCGCTCCGGCCGCCACCGAGGCTCAGACAGAGCACGGCGATTCGGCGGAACCGGGTCCGCCTGACGAAATCGCCACGCGCGACGCCTGATCTTTAAGACAGTATTAACCACGAAAAGCGACCTCTCCGGCCGCTTTTTTATTGGCCGAGAGGCCGCTGAGCGCAATCCGTCGCTATGGTGAAGGAAGGTTTAACGGCGCAAACTATTTAAAAATATAAGCTTTTTTGTCTCAAAACCAAATTGTGGGCTCTTTCTGAGCTTCGGGCCGATAGTGCACTGCGCAATTCGCTGGAACGAGTGCATTAAGCGGCCCATTATATACGCAAGCCACGGCGGTTCGCGCCGTTAGCGAGTAAGCGTAAAGAGTAACGAGGTCCCCAAATGAAAACCCTTTTGGCAACTGCCGCCATCATTCTTCTGCCCGGCGCCGCAATGGCCGCCGATGCGATCGACTATTCCACTCCTACACCGGCCCCGACCTATGAAGTCGCTCCCGAGCGTTTCGGCTGGGATGGCGCCTATGCCGGTGTGCAGGCCGGATATGGTTTCGGCGAACTTGATCCGGGCGATGATCCCAGTGGCTTCCTGGGCGGTGCCCACGCGGGATACCTGTTCCAGTACGGCTCCTTCGTCGTCGGCCCGGAATTCGACATCGATGCCTCCGGTATCGACAGCGATGATATCGACGTCGATGCGATCGCTCGCGCCAAACTGAAGGCCGGTTTCGCCGTCGACCGCTTCCTGCTGAGCGGTACGGTCGGCTACGCCTATGCATGGGGCGAGACAGATCCCGATGGCGATGTCAGCGATGGCGGTCTGGAAGTCGGTGCCGGCCTTGATTTCGCGGCGACTGATAACGTCATTGTCGGTTCCGACTACATGTACCACAATTTCGATGATTTCGACGATACGGGTTCGGATGCGAGCCTGCACACCGTCCGGGCGCGTGTGTCTTACAAGTTCTAAGAGCGCGCACCGCATCAACCCGCAGTTCTGCTGGGGAGCGAAGGGGCCGGGCGGAAACGTCCGGCTCTTTTATTTTTGAACCAGACTGGCGGCATTTGCGACACGCCAAAGGCCCGCCATTCGCCGCCCATGCGCACGGGGCTTCTCCACGAGAAGCAGCGGCGCGAGCCGGAACGCTTCGACACGCAGGCTGGTGCTGTGTGTGGCCAGAAGTACTTCGAGGCCTCGACGCGCTTCCTTGGTCAGACCGTCGGGATCATCGGCGCGAAGCCGTTCGAGCAGGACGACCAGATCGTGGTCTGTGCCCAGAATATCGGTCAACCGGTCCAGAGCCGCGATGCGCGTATCCATCGCATCCGGCCAGATGTCGCGCAGAAGGCGCATATGATACCAGTGATATTTCAGACGCTTGCGCCAATCGTGGAGCAATTCGGCGTCTGAGGAGACGATCGCCTCCGAAAGGCCGTCTCGCGCTCGGCCATAGGACTTTGCCACACCCTTTCGAAGCGCCTTTTCGGGGGCGCAGTCCAGTTCGATCTCGTGGAAGCGCTCACGGATTTTCTCGATCGTATCCGCTGCCTCCTGCCTTCGCTCCTTCAGATCGGCATCGTCCAGTATCTCCTGCCGATGCGCATCGCCCCATGCCTCCAGCGGCTTGAAAAGCTGCCTGGCTTCATCATTGGCCGCGAAGACATCGCGAAGCCGCGCGATGGTCGTCGGCAGAACTTGTGCATCGCGGATCTCGGAGAAGGGGCGTGCGACATCGCGGCACGCCTTGTTCTCTATCTGATAAGTCTTTTCGAGGCCCGGGCGAACGAGCCGAAGCAATGCTCGCACCTTCTTCATGCGCTTGCGGAGATCGTGAACCGCCTCCTCCAGATCGTCGCCCTCGCGAATGGACTCGGCAGCCTTGCGAAGCTGTTTGTCGCCCTCTTTTCGGACGGCTTCGATTAGCGGGCGATCGATCTTGAGCTGATAGGGCATTCCCAGCCTCGAATGATGACGACGCAGGAACAGATAGGTTCGAATCCGCCTCTGTCTAAAGCTTGTTGGCCGAGCGGGCCAGTTCGGCCAGGTTCTGTGGCGGGCGAGGGCCCATCTGTTCGATAATGACGCCGGCGCAGAAATTGCCGAGCGCAGCGCTGTCGGGTAGCGAACGACCTGTGGCCAGACCGTGCAGGAAGCCCGCGGCATAAAGGTCGCCCGCGCCGGTCGTGTCCCGCCGTACGGCTGCCATGAAGGCCGGTATGTCGTACCGCTCGCCATCCTTGACCACGACCGAGCCCTCCGGCCCACGGGTCACCGTGGCGAGCACGCAATCGGCGGCCAATTGACCGAGCGCCTCATCGAAATTCTCGCTCTGATAGAGCGACAGCAATTCTGTCTCATTGGCGAAGACGATATCGACTGTGCCGTCGCGGAGCAGACCGAGAAATTCCTCGCGGTAACGGTCGACGCAGAATGGGTCCGACAGGCTCATCGCGACCTGCCGTCCATGCTTGTGCGCAAGATCTGCAGCCTTTCGGATGGCTGCTTTCGCATGGGGCGGATCCCACAGATAGCCCTCGAAATAGGTGAGGGCGCAATCGCTCACGGTCTCTTCGGCGATGTCGTCCTCAGTCAGTTCCGTGCAGGCTCCGAGATAGGTGTTCATGGAACGCTCGCCATCCGGCGTAACGAAGATCATGCACCGCGCCGTGGGGTCGCCGCCGAGGAGCGGCGGCGTATTGAAGGAGGCACCGAGCGCCCGGATATCATGGCCGAAGATCGTGCCCAGCTGGTCATCGGCGACCTTACCGATATAGGCGACGGTCCCGCCAAGGGCGGCGATCGCCGCGGCGGTGTTGCCGGCAGAGCCGCCGCTCATCGTTTCGGAGGGCCCCATCGCATTGTAAAGCTTGGCGGACCGCTCGGCATCCACCAGGTTCATGGCCCCCTTGATGATCTCGTGTTGGGCCAGAAACGCATCGTCGCAGGTGGCCAGCATATCGACCATCGCATTGCCGATGCACAGCACGTGATGGAAGGGTCCGTCGCTCATTCGTTTTTCCGTCATGCAAGGGGAGGTTGATCTCGCATAACCCCCCGGTCATGGAATTGCAAAGCCCTTCGCAGAATGCGGCCGCCCAAACGGGGCGCGGCTTGATCGAAGACAAGAGAGAGCCTACCTCACCAACCGTACCGCTTTCCGTCTGAGCCATTGCATCTGTCATGATCTTTTCCGCCGCATCTGCTGCCTTCATCCGCCTTTTCTCACCGGAATTTCGCGGCGTGTTCTTCAAATCGATCGGATTGACGTTACTGGCTCTGGTGCTCGTCTGGTTCGGGCTGCGCGAGCTTTTCGAATGGGCGGCGCTTCCTTGGGTGGACGCGCTGTGGGATGGCGAAACTCAATGGGAAGGCTGGCTTCAGGTGACAGCCTCCATTCTTGCGGCCATCGTCTTCGCCATCGTTCTCGGGCTGCTGATCGCGCCCGTCAGCGCCATTGTCGTCTCGCTCTTTCTCGATGACGCGGCGGAGGTGATCGAGAAGGAAGACTACCCATCGCTACAGGTGGGCCGTTCTGTTCCGCTGATCGCCGGCTTGTGGCTGAGCGCGAAGTTTCTCGGCGTCGTCATTCTTGGCAACCTTCTGGCGTTGATCCTGCTGCTGGTGCCCTTCGTCAATCTGTTCGCCTTTTTTGTCGTCAACGCCTACTTGCTGAGCCGTGAATTCTTCGAGTTCGCAGCTTTGCGCTATCGGACCGAGGCGGAGGCGAAAGCCTTTCGGAAGCGGCATGCGATGACGGTCTTCTTGGCCGGCGTGCCGATTGCGGCACTGCTTTCCGTGCCACTTCTCAATCTCTTGACGCCGCTCTTTGCGGCTGCGCTGATGGTTCACCTCCACATGAAGCTCAGCAAGCGGGACAGTCAGTTCGCGCTGGCGCCCGCCGACACGCCGCGCTCTATTCCGGCCTGATCGGCCAGTTCAGCCGATCTCCTGCTCCGGAAGTTCGACCAGCGGCGCCGGAATATCGGTTGTTTTCTCGTCGGCCTTGCAGAGGTCGGCAATGATGCAAGCGCTGCATTCGGGTTTGCGTGCCTTGCAGACATAACGGCCGTGCAGGATCAGCCAGTGATGGGCATGGCGAAGATAATGATCCGGTATGACTTTCAGCAGGTGCGCCTCTACGGCATCCGGGGTTTTGCCGGGCGCCAGCTTGAGCCTGTTCGCCAGCCGAAAGATATGCGTGTCGACAGCGATCGTGTCGTGGCCGAACGCCATGCTGAGGACCACATTGGCCGTCTTTCGGCCGACGCCGGGCAAGGTCACCAGTTCGTCGCGCGTCCGCGGCACTTCGCCATCGAAATCGTCGATCAGCTTCTGCGAAAGGGCGATGACGTTCTTCGCCTTGTTGCGCCAGAGGCCGATGGTCCGGATATATTCGCCGACGCCCTCTTCACCCAGAGCGATCATCTTTTCCGGCGTGTCGGCGACGGGAAAGAGTTTGGCCGTCGCCCTGTTCACGCCGACATCGGTCGCCTGCGCCGACAGCGCCACTGCTACGACGAGGGTGAAAGGATTGGTGTGCACCAGTTCGCCCTTGGGCTCCGGGCGTTGAACGGAAAAGCGGCGGAATATCTCTTCGGTTTCGGCCCGCGAATAGGCAGATTTCGGCGCGCGTTCTCTTTTTCCCGTTGCCGCCGCGCTCTTGCCCTTCGCCGTCTTTGTGCTCTTTTTTGCTGTCATGGAAGGCCTATAGCTTTCCTGCATCTCGGCTGGAAGCCGGCTTGCACAGGGTTGATCATGACGACAGGTGAAAACCAAATCGGGCCGGATCCCGCCGAGAGCCCCATTTTCGACGCGGTTCTGACGCCGCATCGCTCGCTCGGCAAGCCCGGCTTTGCCATCCTCATGGTCGCGGTGGGCGTCTTATGGCTTGGGACAGGGCTGATGTTCTGGTCGATGGGAGCCTGGCCGATCTTCGGTTTCTTCGGCCTCGATCTGGTCATTCTCTATATCGCGTTCCGGCTGAACTACCGCGCTGCTCGCGCCAGAGAGGAAATTACCGTCTGGCGCCATGATATCGAGGTTCGCCAATATGCACCCTCGGGCCGCATGGCGCGCCATCAGTTCAACCCGTTCTGGACACGGTTTTCCGTCAAGCGGAAGCCCGAAATCGGCATTATCGAAATGGCCCTGAAAGACAGGGCACGGCATCTGCCTGTGGGCGGATTTCTCAACCCCGATGACAGAAGCAGCTTTGCAAAAGCCTTTGGGGACGCGATCGCGACCGCCAGAGGTCGTTGATCACGCGATTCCGACGTGCAGGAGGCTGCGCTTCACACAACCGAACTAGTTCTTCTTGTCGTTCAGCCTCTCACGCAATTCCTTGCCGGCCTTGAAGAAGGGAACCCATTTTTCCTCCACTTCGACCGTCTCGCCGGTTCTCGGATTCCGGCCTGTCCGCGCGGGCCGGTTCTTGACCGAAAAAGCGCCGAACCCCCTCAATTCAACGCGATCGCCTTCGATAAGCGCCTGCGAAATCTCCTCCAGAATGACATTGACAATACGGTCCACGTCTCTCTGGAAGAGATGCGGATTACGATTGGCAATGGTCTGCACGAGTTCAGATTTAATCATGGCTCATGAAACTCCTCCCGGCTCGTCCGATCATGATGCTACTTACCGGCACTGGAAGGTTGCCAGAGTGCCATAACACCGTCAAGCATAAGCTCTCGCTTAAACCATTGAGCAACAAGGGGTAGTTGCATCACATCTTCCAGACTGACAGCCGCCGCGTTTGTCCGGCCGAGCGGAATACCGAATAGACTGTATTGTGTCTCGGGCTCCCAATCCACAACGGTCAGGCCCGACGCGACGCCCTTGCTCTCCAGCCAGGCAATCGCCGTATCCTCTCCGCCGAGCTCATCGACGAGCTTGTTGTCGAGGGCCTGACGTCCGGAGAAGACCGACCCGTCGGCCAGCTTTCGCGTCTCGGCGAGCGATAGCGGACGGCGTTCCGCCACAAGGGTCACGAACCAATCGTAAATGTCATCGACGAGCCGCTGGAGAACCGCGCGTTCCTCCGCCGTGGTTTCATTGAAAGGTGACGGCTCGGCCTTGAGCGGCGAACTTTTCACCGCGTCGAGTTCCACTCCGATCATGTCGAGGCCGCGCTGGACGTTCGGATACTGGACCAGAACACCGATCGATCCGACGATGGAGCTTTGCCGCGCAACGATGTGGTCCGCTGCCGACGCGATCATGTAACCGGCTGACGCTGCCAGCGTGCCGACCTGGGCCACGACGGGTTTTTCCGCGGCGATCTTGCGGACCGCATTGTGAATGGCTTCTCCTCCGACCGACGTGCCGCCGGGTGAATCGATCACAAGCAACACACCCTCGACGCTTTCGGTCTCGGCTATGCTATCGAGTCGGTCCAGAAGGTCGCTGTCCTCCGTGATAGTCCCTTCGATCTTCACCTTGGCGATCTGTGAGATGGGCGAAAGATTGGCCTGCGTCTCGCCGACGCGCCACACTACAGCTCCGATCGCCACGAGAGCGAAAAGAATGGCGGCGGTGCGCCAGCGGCCGAGTTTCCGCCTTTGCTGTCGGCGTGCGACAATCTCTTCAATATCGGCACCACTCATGATCGATCTCCGCTTGCGCTTCGGCGCACCGCACCGATGTCCGGAATCTGTACCATTTCGTAAGGATTCAAGAGGCCCTTATTCTTTCTTAGTGCTTGCCTTCGCGTTGGTGTCGGGGCAGGAAGCGTCGGATGAGCGATGTCGAGCACCAGTTTGGTTCGGGCCATGCGCATTCCGTGCGTGAACGTGTTCTTGAAGCACGGCGCCATGGCCGCCGGGTTCGATCCTTCGGATCCGCCCTTTTTTTCGCGGCCGGCGCCATCCTTGCCTTCGGTGTTCTTGCGACGGCACTGGCGACATTGGCGATTCCTACTCCGGAACTGGGCGATATGGACGTCGAGGATGGCCGGGTCGTCATGGGTGCGCCCAAACTAGAGGGGCGCAACAGCTCGGACCAGCCTTACCGGATCGAAGCCGAAAGCGCCCTGCAATCGCCGGACGATCTCAATCGCCTCGAATTGCGCGGCATAACCGGAGAGCTACCTCTCGGCTCCGACAGCCGCGTCGCGTTCAATTCCGATGCGGGTTTCTATGATGCGGAAAACCAGTTTCTCGATTTTCTGTCGCCGCTCGATCTGGAAACGTCGGCTGGCGATACCGCTCTCGTCCAGGACGGGCGTATCGACCTTCTGGCGGGTAGCTTCGTCAGTGACAAACCGGTAAGATTGAAGACCGAAACGACCACGCTGACGGCCGACAGCGTCCGCATCGACAGCCGCAGCCGCACCATCCTGTTCAAGGGATCGGTCCGGATGCAGCTTGTACCCGACGATGTACGACCCCAGGCGAATGCGAGCGAAACGCCGCCCTCGAAGGAAACAGCTAATGAATAGATCCTTCCCGTTCCGCGAACGATCCGGTGTCGCCGCGATCGGCCTTCTGCTCGTCGGCCTGTCTTCATCCTTCGCTCATGCCCAGCAGACTCAGGATACGAACTTTCGGATGGAGGGCGACAAGCCGATCCAGATCGAGAGCGATCAGCTCGAAGTTTTCGATCAGGAAAACACGGCGATCTTCACGGGCAACGTCGTGGTGGTTCAGGGCCCGACGCAGATGCGTTCCAATTTCATGAAGGTGTTTTACTCCGACAAGAAGGAACAGCCTTCGCAAGGCGAAGCCAAACCGGCGAGCACGACCGGCCAGAACTCGTCCGATATCGACAGGATCGAAGTTGGCGGCAAGGTCTATGTCAATTCCGGCACGCAGACCGCAACTGGCGATGAAGGCAGCTTCGACATGCGCGCCAATGTCCTGCGGTTGACGGGCAAGGAAGTTGTCTTGTCCGATGGCGGCAACGTGCTGACCGGCTGCGCCCTGACCGTGCAGACCGAAACGGGCAAGGCCCGTCTCGAAGCCTGCGGCGGCAACCGCGTGCGAATGGTCATCTCTCCGGACAGCGAGTGAGCGGACGGTCTCGCCCATGCGAATTCCAGGTTTGACGCGCCGTGATATGGCGGACGAATTCTATATACCGTCGGAAGACGATCAGAAACGGCTTGCCGATACGCTGATCGCGCGGACCGTCAGAAAGCGCTATGGCGGACGCGAGGTCGTCTCCGGTGCTTCGGTCGGTGTGCGAACCGGCGAGATTGTCGGCCTGCTCGGGCCGAACGGGGCGGGCAAGACCACCACCTTCTACATGGTAACGGGACTTGTACCGGTCGATGAGGGTTCGATCGAACTCGACGGCTACGATATCTCGACATTGCCGATGTACCGCCGCGCCCGGCTCGGTATCGGTTATTTGCCGCAGGAAGCCTCTATCTTTCGGGGGCTGACGGTCGAAGCCAACATTATGGGCGTTCTGGAACTTGTCGAGAAGGATCGGCAGACGCGGCAATCCCGTCTGGACGAACTCCTCGCGGAATTCGGCATCACCCATCTTCGCAAGAGTCAGGCGACGGCCCTATCGGGCGGCGAGCGGCGCAGGCTCGAGATCGCACGCGCCTTGGCGAGCCGGCCCCGCTTCATGCTTCTGGATGAGCCCTTCGCCGGTGTTGATCCGATCGCGGTGGCGGAGATCCAGAAGCTCGTTCGGCACCTGAAGGCGCGCGGTATCGGCGTCCTGATTACCGACCACAGCGTTCGTGAGATGCTTGGATTGATCGATCGCGCCTACATCATTCACGAAGGGACCGTGCTGACCCACGGCACGCCCCAGCAGATCGTTGAAAACCCCGATGTGCGGCGGCTCTATCTGGGTGAGAATTTTACCTTATAGCCGCATTGACGGCGTGATCGCTTGACAAGCAATCCTCGTGCCAGTTGAATTTGAGCGCCACTCGCTCCCGTAGAAGGCGAGGGTCGGCTGCCGGCAGGCCGCCATTAAGGGGTAGCGTTCATGAGCCTTTCCGCGCGTCTACAGCTTCGCCAGAGCCAGTCACTGGTGATGACGCCGCAATTGATGCAGTCGATCCGCCTGCTGCAATTCAGCCAGGCCGAGCTGGACCGGTTCATCGAGGAGGAGGTTGAGCGTAACCCTTTGATCGAAAAGGAAGAGGCCGGCGCGGATATATCTGCTTCGGCAGAGGATTTGTCCGATTCCGGCTATCGCTTCGACGGGGCTTCAGCTGAGGGGACGGATAGCGGCTCGATCGCCGAGGTGATGGATACGTCTCTTCATAACGTCTTTCCGGATGATCCCGGACGCCAGGCAACCTTGTCGCCTGATCTGACAGGCCAATGGAAAAGCGCAGCCGGGGGCGTTGGTGCAATATCGGGCAGCGATGCCCTTGATCTGGACAGTTTTGCCGCCGCGCCCGTCACGCTGGAGGCCCACATTGCGGAACAGATCGCATTTTCATTCCGGACAGGCGAGGACCGTCTGATCGCGGCAACTCTTGCGGATGAGTTGGATGAGTGCGGCTATCTTCGCGCCGACCTTGCCGAGACGGCGAACCGTCTCGGTGTGGAGATCGAGGATGTCGATGCCGTGCTGGCGGTCTGTCAGCGTTTCGAGCCGGTCGGTATCTTCGCCCGTTCTCTGGCAGAGTGCCTTTCGGCACAGCTTCGGGTGAAGGATCGGCTCGACCCCGCCATGGCAGCCCTTATTGCCAATCTCGACCGGCTTGCCCGACGCGACTTTGTCGCGCTGCGTTCCATCTGCGGCGTCGGCGAAGACGACCTGATCGAGATGCTGGCGGAAATTCGGCGCCTCGATCCAAGGCCCGGCCTTCAATATGGCCGCGCCTATCCCGATGAGATCGTGCCGGATGTGGTGATTACGCCGGCTGCGGATGGCTCCTGGCAGGTCGAACTCAATTCGGAAGCTTTGCCTCGTGTCCTGATCGACCAGTCTTATGTGGCGCGGGTCAGCAATTCGCCGGCCAGCAAGGAGGATAAGACCTTTGTCTCGGAATGCTTGGCGAATGCGCAATGGCTGACCCGTAGTCTCGACCAGCGGGCGAAGACCATTCTCAAGGTCGCAAGCGAGATCGTGCGCCGGCAGGATGCGTTTCTCGTCCATGGTGTCACGGAACTGCGTCCTCTCAATCTGAAGACGGTGGCCGATGCGATCGGCATGCATGAATCGACGGTCAGCCGCGTGACCAGTAATAAATATCTTCTGACCCCGCGCGGCACGTTCGAAATGCGGTATTTCTTCACAGCCGCGCTGGCTGCGGTGGAAGGCGGTGATAGCCACTCGGCGGAGGCGGTCCGCCACCGGATCCGCCAGATGGTCGAGGCCGAAACCGCGAAGTCGATTCTTTCGGATGACCAGATCGTTCGACATCTTCAGGGCGAGGGAATCGATATTGCGCGGCGCACTGTCGCCAAATATCGCGAAGCGATGAATATCCCGTCCTCCGTCCGTCGCCGCCGCGAAAAAAAGGCTCGGGCGCAGGCCGAAGCTTCTTAGAACCGTTCGGGCTTTGGAGCCGCAAACTTGACTTCCAATGCCCGGCCCAATATTCCGCGCGCCCATCAGTTCCACTTCGCGCAGCGCATCAGGCTTCGGTTCCGCTGTTCACTTGACCGACGTCAATGCCTTGCCCGCCCGCTCTGGGAGAGTATTTTCTCTTTCCCAGTATCTGTTTTTTACGAGGATACCTTATGACCCTGCGCATTTCCGGCAAACACATGGATATGGGCGATGCCTTCCGTACCCGGATCGAAGACCGTATCTCCGAAGCTCTCGAAAAATATTTCGATGGCGGTTTCTCCGGTCATGTCACGGTCGACAAGTCAGGCAGCGGCTTTGAATCCGATATCATGATCCATCTCGATACCGGTATGGTCCTGCAGGCCCGTTCGACCGGACAGGAGCCGCAAGCCTCCTTTGACACGGCGGCCGACAAGATCGAGAAGCGTCTTCGTCGCTACAAGCGCAAGCTCAAAAGCCACCGCGACAACAATCAGGATGGTGCCTTCGATGCGGCCTATCGCATCATGAGCGCGGTTCCCGAAGAGCAGGAAGAGGTGGCGGAGGACTATGCGCCCGCTATCGTAGCCGAATCCTCCATGTCGCTGCGGGTGATGAGTGTCGCGAACGCCGTCGTGGAACTGGACACCAAGGACAGCCCTGTCTTCGTTTTCCGCAACGCATCGAGCGACCATGTGAATGTGGTCTACCGGCGCGACGACGGTAATATCGGCTGGATCGATCCGGCTGGCGTCACCACCGCGAACTGACCGCTGAACCCAATCTTTGGATGGCCCGTCTTCGCCCTCGCGGCGTGAACGGTCCGGAAGGGGCAGGATGGAATTATCCGATCTGCTAAGTGCACGGGCGATTATGCCGGCGCTCAAGGCAAAATCGAAGAAGCAGCTTCTACAGGCGATGGCAGGCCGCGCAGCGGAACTGACCGGACTGTCGGAGCGTGATATCTTCGACACCGTGCTTCAGCGTGAGCGTCTGGGGTCGACCGGCGCCGGGAACGGCCTGGCCATTCCGCATGGCAAGCTGAGCGATCTTGGGCGGTTGCAGGGCGTCTTCGCAACTGTCGATCAACCGGTCGAATTCGATGCGATCGACGAGCAGCCCGTGGATATCGTTTTCATGCTGCTGGCGCCGGAGGATGCCGGCGCGGACCATCTGAAAGCACTGTCGCGTATCGCGCGCGTTCTTCGCCGCTCTAGCACGATGCAGCAAATCCGCGGCATGCATGATGCCGCCGCGATCTACGCGATACTGACAGAAAGTGCGCAGGAAGCGGCCTGACGGGCGCCCCGACTATGAAATCAAAGAAGGCTGCACCGTTTTTTCCGCGGTGCAGCCTTTTCATTTTATGCGGTCGGCTTGCTCTACTGAAGCGTCACCGCCCGGAGTTCCTTTTCCTCGGCGGCGGCCAGCGCCGTGGATTTCTCGTCGGTCAGCAATATCGGCATGCCATCTGCGGCAAAAAGCGCCCAGATGTCGATGCCCGATGGCATCTCTGCGATTCCCGGCCATGCGGCCATGAAATCGTCCGATGATATTTTGCGTATATAGCCGATGGCACCTTCGCCCATATGAGCGAACTGTTCGGTAGAAACCTGTGTGTCTAGCATAGCAGTCATGGTCAGCCTCCTGCTGAGAACAGACCTCCCCTTGCGGGTACAATCGTCCTCTTGAGCCGTTAATGAAAGGTAACGAATTTTACGATTCTGTTCCGTTTCGAGCCGGAAAGATTGGCAGAGCCTTACCCGGCCGTGCGGATATCGATCTTCCGAACGAGGCGCTGCGCTTCCGGGCGGTCCAGATCGATGGAGAGCAAGCCGTTTTTCAACTCAGCGCTGAGAACCCGCATACCGTCGGCCAGTACGAAGTTCTTCTGGAACTGGCGCGCCGCGATGCCGCGGTGAATGTAGTCGCGCTCGCAATCGTCCGATTGCTGCCCCCGTACGATCAACTGGTTCTCTTCCGTCGTCACATCCAGATGGGAATCCTCGAACCCCGCCACGGCGAGCGTGATTCGCAACCGAACTGCTTGTCCCTCATCGTCGTGGATGCGTTCGATATTGTAAGGCGGGTACCCGTCGGCCGATTTCGCAAGCCGCTCGACGGTTTTTTCCATCTGTTCGAAGCCCAGGAAGAGCGGGCTGGAAAACGGTGTCATCCGTGTCATCTCTTTGTCCTCATTCGAGCGACAGTTTCTGGAAGCCACCCATTTCGGCGTGGCATCCTCATTTCCATATGGGTTGGGCGGCAGGCCGTTACAAGTTTTTGAAAGGCGGTACGAAAAGCCGGAGAGCCGCCGTTTCAGCCGGCGTGCCGCGCCAGGCATTGGGCGTCGATCGGGCAATCCCGACAGTTAGGCGCGCGCGAGGTGCAGGTGCGTTTGCCGTGCTGAATGAGCCAGAAATGGCCCTCGTCCAACGCCCAGTCCGGGGCGCGTTCCATGAGATTTTCCGCTGTCTTGTCGGCTGTTCTGCCCTGCGCCAGACCTGTTCGGTGACAGACGCGATTGACGTGGGTGTCGACCGCGATCGTTGCCTCATCGAAGACGAAATGCATGACGATATCGGCGCACTTCCTGCCGATTCCGGGCAGACGCATGAGTTCTTTTCGCGTCCGGGGCACCGTCCCCTCGAATTCGTCCAGAAGCGTTTCGCAAAAGGCCCGGATGCGCTTTGTCTTCATATTGTAGAGACCGGCCGGGCGGATCGCTTCGCGGATATCCTCATCGTGGAGGCGCAGCATCGCAGCCGGTGTTTCCGCGATGTCGAACAGGGCCTCGGCAGCTTTGGCGGTGTTGGCATCGCGGCTTTGTGCCGAAAGCAGGCACGCTATGGCTGATTGAAAGGGTGTCCGCTGTCCCTTCGGTCCCTTGGCAGAATGGCTCTTGCCGGGAAGATGTCGGCTGAGAATGCGAAACACCGTCTCGACGTCATTCTTGTCGAGCAGCTTTCCGTGATCTTCGTTGAGCGTGATCCGATCGGCCATGCACATTATCTGGCGTTCGGCGCGAAACGGGAAAGGCGCCGGGATTTATCGATCCCGCGACGACAGTCCCGCTTCCCAGCCCAGAATGGCGCGCTTCCGTGTCAGGCCCCAATGATAGCCGGTCAGCTTGCCGCCGGCTCCGAGTGCGCGGTGGCATGGCACCACGAAGGAAATGGGATTTGCGCCTACCGCCGCGCCGACGGCGCGTGATGCCTTCGGAGCGCCGATCGAACGCGCAATCGTGCCATAGGTCGTTCCCTTGCCCGGCTTGAGCCGCAGAAGTTCCTCCCAAACGCGGATACGAAAATCCGAGCCGATCAGGATGACGCGAAGCGGGCGATCAGCCCGCCACTCGGCAGGGTCGAAGATGCGCTGGACATAGGAAACGGTCAGCTCATCTTGCCGGCGATAAACGGCGTTCGGCCAGCGGCGGCTCATATCCTGAAAGGTCGCAGCATCACCCGTCTCCTCCGCAAAGGCCAGCCCGCACAGCCCTCGCTCCGTAATCATGACGAGGGCGGCGCCGAAGGGGCTTTCGTGCCATCCATAGGTGATCTGGAGGCCTGCCCCTTTCGCCTTCCATTCGCCCGGGCTCATCGCCTCATGTGTCACGAACAGATCGTGCAGGCGGCCGGGCGAGGAGAGCCCAAGTTCGAGGCTGGCATCGAGAAGGTCCGCCCCTTCGCCGAGAAGACGGCGCGCATGATCGAGGGTGACGGCCTGAAGAAACGCCTTTGGCGTCAATCCCGCCCAGCGGCGGAAAAGGCGGATAAGACCGTCCGGGGATAGGCCGGCGAGTGCAGCAAGCTCATCGAGCCCGGGCTGCCTGGCATGGTGTTCGCTGATATGGCCGACGATCCGCTCTATGACGGCGAAATCACTCGCGCCTGAACATTCGCTCTCTTGCATGGGCCTGAAATCTGCGATCGGTATGTTCATCGTGCTCGGCTCGCTTTTTGCTGTAGCAGAGCTTTGCCCGCAAGACGTGACCACCGCCACCCGATTTTCGCAAAGAGGGGATAACCGGCTGGACCCGTTCGGACCGGACGCCTATCTTCCCGATGGACCAAAACCTTCTGTGACGGATTCCATTTATGATTTCCCGTATTCTGACAGCTGTCATTCTCGTCCCGCTGGCCATCATCCTGGTGGCTCTGGCGGTTGTGAACCGGCAGTCGGTGCCGCTGACGCTCGATATTTTCCAGACCGGCAACGAAAATCTGAGCATCGCGCTGCCGCTCTTCATCTGGCTTCTTGCCGCTCTCATCCTCGGAATGGTGATCGGCGGGGTCGCATCCTGGATTCGGCAGGGTCGCTACCGGCGTCTCGCCAAGAAGCGGAAGCACGAAGTGGAACGGCTGGAGAACGAGATCCCGCCCCGCCAGGAAAAACCTTACGGCACCCGAGACGACGGAACATGGCCATATGGCCGCGATGACGGCACGGATACGGGCGTCACGGGCACGCAGCTTGCCGGACTGCCATCACCCGACACGCATCGCGCGTAACCCGACAGACTTTTCTCGCCGCACATAGAAAAAGGCCCGCCAATATTGGCGGGCCTTCCGTCCTTTCTTCAGATGGTCTCTCGTCGCTTAGCGAACGACGTAGACAATCTGACGGCTGGACGGTTCGATCAGGACCGGCTGACCATTCACGTAGGCGTACTGGTAGTTATAGTCCGGAATTTCACGCAACTGGACTGTGTCCGGCACACCGGCGCCGACGACCACTTCGCCATCCAGATAGACCGGATCCGGCTGGTTTTCGCGAACATAGGTTACGACGCGATCATCGGGGCTAAGGGCTTCGCCCGTACCGCCGCCAACAGCTGCGCCGGCAACGCCGCCGATCGCTGCGCCGACCGGGCCGCCGATCAGCGCGCCTGCAACTGCGCCGCCGGTTGCGCCGGTAACCACACCGGTTGCCTCTGCGCCATCATAGGTCTCGACCGGAACGCCGAGGTCCTGGCGGCGCTCAACGACGACCACGCGCTCACCTTCATATTCGCTGGTCAGATACTGGGCATAGGACCAGCCGGTGGTTCCATCCATGGTCACCTGGCACCAATTGCCGGTTTCGGTGCAACCGCTGACTGTCACCTGACCGTCGGCCGGGATGGCGCCAATCACTTCGAAGTTCGGGCCTGGGCCGGAGCGCACGTTCAGTTCCGTCGTCGCACTGGCGGTGGTCTGGGCCATGGCGGCACCGGTGAGGGCAACAGCGCCGGCAGTGCCGAGCAGAATGGTTTTCAAATAGGTCATGCAGTAACTCCCATTAGTAGTTTCTTGTTTGTCCCTGTCGGTGCAACAACATCGCGCCTGACCATTCGTTCCGGCAACGCGAGAAGAACATGCTTTGACCGCAATCTTGCCGCGATTGGCGATGTCCGGAGATGGGATGTGGGCCGGCCTTGCGTTTGAACGCAGGACGGGCGGGACCGTCGAAACGATCCCGCCCGCTCGTTAGTATGTCAGGCGATTATGCTGCCTGAAAAATCTTGCAGATTATCCGTCGGACTTTTCTTCCGAAGCGTCGCTGCCTTCAGCGGCTGCGCGAGCTTCTTCCAGCCAGCTGTTCCACTCGTCCTGGTGGGCGTCGATCCACGACTGCGTATGACGCTCAATATCGGCCTCGCTGTCCTGTCCCTCCTGCATCAGAAGGTTTTGGGCGCTGATATCATTCGCCGGCAGCTTCATCACCTCGAAGAGCTTTGCGGCCGCAGGGTTTTCCTCGGCGAACTCACGATTGGCGATGATGTGCTGGTTGTTCGCCTGGAAGCCGTAGTTGGAGCCATCCGGAAGCGCGGTGTCGACGTCGCTGCGCTCACCCGGAAGCGAAGAGAACGGCACGTTGAGCCAGGTGACGTCCTTGCCCGGAACCATCACGCCCGAAACCCAGTAGGGGGTCCAAGTGTAGTAGAGGACGGATTCGCCCTGTTCGTAGCGGGTGATCGTGTCGGCGATGATCGCCGAATAGGAACCCTGATTATGGGTCACCGTATCGCGCAGTTCGAAAGCGTCGAGCTGATGTTCGATCACGCCTTCACAGCCCCAGCCGGGCGTGCAGCCGGCCAGATCGGCCTTTCCGTCACCGTCATTGTCGAACAGCTTGGCGACCTCCGGATCCTTGAGCTGCTCGATATTGGTGATGTTGTGCTCATCCGCCGTTTTTTTGTCGATCAGGTACCCCTGGATCGCGCCTTCGGAATAGACCCCCTCGCGGTAGAGTTTGTCTTCACCGCCGGCCTTTTCGAAAAAGTCGACATGAAGCGGGTTCCAGTGGTCGGCGAGGAAAGTGCCGTCACCATTGCCGATCGCAACGTGGGCGGCGGCGTATTCGAGTTCGCTGATGTCCTCCACATCATAACCCAATTCTTCCAGCGCCTTCATGACGAGCATGGTCTGGAACGTTTCTTCGGCGATGGATGATTTCAGCGGCGTGACCGTCACGCCTTCACCCGGCATGGAAGCATCCTGTGCGAAGGCTGCTCCGGAAACCGATGCCATCGAAATACCGGCAGCAGCTGCAAGAGCCATGATTGTCTTCGTTGAGGTTCTCGTTTTCATTGAGATCTCCCTGTTTTGATTGTGGTGCGCGAAAAGTATTTTCCGCACAGACAGCCGGCAATTCCGGCTGGATGGGGTCCGGCGCGAGAGGCGCCAGAGCCTTTTTCTAGGCGGTACTATCTGCCTGAGACGTGTTCTTTGAATCATCGTCTGCGGTCTTCGAGCGGCCCTTGATCAGCGACCGGACGAAGCCCGCCGGCCCGCTGTGATGCCATGCGACATTGCCCCGTTCGCGGCGCGATTTGCCGAGAGCCTGTGTCATGCGGTCGATCAGGATAGCGAGAATGACGATGCCGACGCCGCCGACCGTCGCGAGGCCCATATCGAGCCGTCCGATACCGCGCAGGACCATCTGGCCAAGGCCGCCCACCGCGATCATCGATGCGATGACGACCATGGAAAGAGCAAGCATCAGGGTCTGGTTGACCCCCGCCATGATCGTCGGCATGGCGATCGGCAGTTGCACCTTGAAGAGAAGCTGCCTCTTCGATGCGCCGAAGCTTCGCGCCGCTTCCACCAGATCTTCGGGTACCTGTCGGATGGCAAGGTTAGTCAACCGGATGAGCGGCGGCAGCGCGAAGATGATGGTCACCACGACGCCCGGCACGTTGCCGATGCCGAACAACATCACGATCGGCACCAGATAGACGAAGGCCGGCGTTGTCTGCATGGCATCGAGAACCGGGCGGATGCTGCTCGCTGCGCGGTCGTTACGCGCCAGCCAGATACCCGTCGGAAGGCCGATCACCACGCAGAAAAACACGGAGGTGAAGACGAGCGCGAGCGTCGTCATCGATTCTTCCCACGCACCGATCAGGCCGACGAAGATCATCGAGATGACGGCACCGATGCCAAGGGCACGGCCCGCGGCCTGCCAGGCAATCAGGCCGATCAGCAGCACCATGATGAGCGGCGGCACGCCGAGAAGCGCGGATTCGATAAAGCTCAGAACCGCGTCGACAGGCAGACGTATCGCCTGAAAGACGGGACGCAGATTGGCAACAATCCAGTCGAGAGCGGTCTCGACCCAGTCGGCGAGGGGAATGACTTCGCCTTCGAACGGATGAGTCCAGTCGAAGCCCGGTGCCTCGGCCGGCGGCGTGCTCAGCCAGTCCGGCACGTCGGTACTCTCGCCGGGTGTTGCGGCGTCGCTCCCACCCCATGGGTTCGAGGCGGACGTCGGTCCGCCGCCATCTGCTGCGTTGGGAGCGGATTCAGCGGGCTCGCTGGATGCCCATGGATTGTCCGCCTGGGCAATCTGATATGCTTTACTCATTGGCGGTTCCTTCCCGGCTCATGGCCTCGAGAAGTGTGTCCTTGCCGACGGTACCGATAAATGTGCCGTCGTTTTCGATGATGGGAACGGGCGCGGGCGCCTTGGCGACAGGCGTAATAATTTCCGTCAGTGTCGCGTGCCGCTTGATGGCGTTCATCTCGGGCAGGAGCGCGGCGCTGACGTTGCTGCCGCTGTTCAGGGCCTGCAGAGAGGCATGTGAGACCGTGCCGATATAGGCGCCGTTCCGATCCACGATATAGGCGAATCCATCGCGATCGAGCGCCGCAATGGCACTCTGGACATCCGTATCCTCCTTGAGGACCGGATAATTGCCCTGTGCAGCGATGTCGCCCACCGTGATGACGTTCTGGACGTTAACGCCCTTGAAGAACGAACTGACATAATCGTTCGCGGGACGGTGGAGAATGTCATCCGGTGTACCCACCTGCACCACGCGGCCGCCCTGCATGATAGCGATACGGTCGCCGATGCGCATGGCCTCGTCGAGGTCGTGGGAAATGAAGACGATGGTGCGGCGGTCCTCCGCCTGCAATTGCAGCAATTCGTCCTGCATTTCCGTTCGGATGAGTGGATCGAGCGCCGAAAACGCTTCATCCATCAACAGGATGGTCGGATCATTGGCGAGAGCCCGGGCAAGGCCGACACGCTGCTGCATACCGCCGGAAAGTTCGTTCGGATAACTCTTGCCGTGGGCTCCGAGGCCGACCTGTTCGAGAGCGGCTTGCGCCCGTTTTTCGCGCTGGTCGGTCGGAACGCCCGACAGGTCCAGCCCGAATGCGGCGTTCTGCAACACGGTCATGTGCGGCATCAGCGCGAAAGACTGGAACACCATGGAGATATGCTTGCGGCGGAACTCGTTGAGCTCCTTTTCGCTCATCGCTGCGATGTTCTGATCGCCAACGATGATTTCGCCCTCGGTGGGTTCGATGAGCCGGTTGAGCATGCGGACCAGGGTTGATTTCCCTGAGCCGGAAAGGCCCATGACCACGAAGATCTCGCCTTTACGGACCGCAAAGCTGGCATCGCATACACCGATCACCATGCCGGTATCGGCAAAGACCTCGTCCTTGTCCTTGCCACTCTTGTAAAGCGAGATTGCTTCTTTCGGGTCGTCGCCGAAAACCTTGTAAAGGTTTCTGATCGTAAGCGCGTCCTCGACGTCTGAAGATGACTCGCTTTGTGAAACCGGTCCCGTGTCGCTCACCTCTATTGAACCCTCCTTGATTTACCCCGGATACTGCTTGCGCCTGTGCATGGCGGAACGCGCCGCCGAACAGGATTTTTGAACGCAGAAGCGGGCAGGCTGATGTGCCCACCCAACATCGTCATGGGAATAAGCCTAGGAACTCTCTCGTTCGGATCAACCCGTCGGCCGATATTCGTCACCGAACGGAGGGGGAGGGCGGCCTTAGCGTCGGGTGACGTTCATGCGAATACCGTTCTCGGGCTGTAGTGTCAGTTTCTGGACCGGAAAGGGGTGAGGCGCCCCCTCGGCGAGGTCGAAACGATACCGTGACAATAGCACGCCCAGCGCAATGACAGCCTCCTGCATGGCGAAACTCGCTCCGATGCAGGTGCGCGGTCCGGCCCCGAACGGAAGATATTGGTATCGGTCGATTTTGTCCCGGTTTTCCGGCATGAAGCGCGATGGCCTGAACGCTTCGGGTTGATCCCAGTAGAGCTTATGGCGATGCAGCGTCCATGGCATCACGAGAATCGTCGTACCTGCCGCCATTTTCAGGTCGCGCCACTCATCTGCCTCAATCGACTCGCGGTTTATGGAGGGCGCCGGCGGATAGAGCCGCATGGCTTCCTCGAAGGCCGCACGGGTAACGGGCATGGCGTCGAGCCAGTCATAAGGGTCGGAGACTTCGGCGGTGATGCGGTCCGCCTCCTCCTCCACCCTGGCGCGCTCGGCCGGTGCCTGGGAAAGGCAATAGAGCGTCCAGGCAAGCGCTCTTGCCGTGGTCTCATGGCCCGCCCCGATAAAGGTGATGATATTATCCTCGACCTCTTTTTCGGAAAGCGCGCCGGGGCCCATCGCACGAAGCAAAAGCGTCAGAAAATCTTCCGGGCAATCCGCACCCTGCTCAAGCTTGGCCTGCCGCATATGCATGGTTTCGCGCACGATGGCCCGGAAATATCGGAGGGTCTTGCGGCCGCGTATGCGCGTCAGGCGCGGAATGAACTCCGGCGCTGCCAGAAGGTCGAGGGGATCGACCCGCCCCATTGTATGAAGGAGACGATCAACTCTTTCACCGAATTCCTCGGGCGCTCCCGCGATCTCGTTCGAGAAAAGCGTTTCCGCCAGAATCGCATAGGTGAGCTGGGTCATCTCATGGGCGAGATCTAGCGGTTCACCGGTATCGGCAAGACTTTCATAGGCCTCGACGTAGCTTTCTGTCACCGACTTCATCGGCTGGGCAAAGCCGCGAATGTGCCGAGGCGTAAACACCGGCGCCATCGCCTTGCGCCCGCGCTTCCAAATCTCATCTTCTGCCGTCAGCAGGCCGTCCCGCAAAATGGGCCGGAGAATGAGCTGACGCACCTTCGCCATGCGATAATTCTTGGCATTCTCGACCAGAATGTAGCGGATCAAAGCCGGATCGTTCGCCACGACCATCGGTGCTCCGATGCCGCTCGTGATGTGCACATATGGCTGATTGTAGGATGGCTCGCCCCAGAGCGCGATCGGGTTCCGGTAGACGGTCCGGAGCATTTCCAGAAAGCTTGGCGGCGAAGATCGAGGACGCGGCGCGGGTGGGACGAAAGCGGCGGGTTCGGCATCCATGGCTGTGTCCTGGCGCGGTTGGAGGCGATCTTATCCACATATTTAGGAGGTGGTGATGCTGACACAACCGAAGCGCTGTGCCCCGCACCCGTGCCAACTCGCTGCCGGTTTGGTTTTTAAGACGGAAATGCCTATATTCAAACGGATTTAGACGGGCGATTCGAGCGCGGAATTGAAGTGCTTCGAACAAGCCCTCCTCAAGGCGGAGTTTGTATGAGCGAAGCGTCGGCGGAACGGAACGACGGTGGCCAGTATGGCGCCGATTCCATCACTGTTCTTAAGGGCTTGGATGCGGTGCGCAAGCGCCCGGGCATGTATATCGGTGACACCGATGACGGTTCCGGTCTGCACCATATGGTCTATGAGGTGGTCGATAACGCGATCGATGAATCGCTTGCCGGCCATGCCGATCTCGTCACCGTTCAGCTCAATGCGGACGGCTCGTGCACCGTCATCGACAATGGCCGCGGGATTCCGACCGATATCCACAAGGAAGAGGGGGTCTCTGCCGCAGAAGTCATCATGACCCAGCTTCATGCCGGCGGAAAATTCGACCAGAACTCCTATAAGGTCTCCGGCGGCCTGCATGGCGTCGGCGTTTCGGTCGTGAACGCGCTGAGCAAATATCTCAAGCTGCGGATCAATCGTAATGGCAAGACCAATGAGATGAGCTTCACCCACGGGGTGGCTGATGCGCCGCTTGAGGTGACGGGCACTTACGAGGAGAGCCGCGAGCCTTACACCTATGAAGGTCGTTCGGGCTCGGCGATTACCTTCCTGCCGTCCGAGGAAACATTCACGAAAACAGAATTCGATTTCGGCACGCTGGAGCATCGCTTGCGCGAACTGGCGTTTCTGAATTCGGGCGTTCGTATCGTTCTGATCGATCAGCGCCATGCCGACGAAAAGAAAGTCGAGTTGTGGTACGAGGGCGGGCTTGTCGAATTTGTCCGCTATCTGGACCGGGCCAAGAAGCCGCTGGTCGACGATCCGATCCATATTGTCGGAGAGCGGGATGGGATCACCGTCGAGCTGTCGCTCTGGTGGAACGACAGTTACCACGAAAATGTCCTCTGCTTCACGAACAACATTCCGCAGCGCGATGGCGGGGCACATCTCGCCGGCTTTCGCGGCGCGCTGACCCGCCAGGTCACCGGCTATGCCGAGCGGTCCGGCATGATCAAGAAGGAAAAGGTCAGCCTGACCGGCGATGATTGCCGTGAGGGCATGACGGCTGTTCTCTCGGTAAAGGTGCCGGATCCGAAATTCTCGTCCCAGACGAAAGACAAGCTGGTTTCATCGGAAGTCCGCCCTGTCGTGGAGGGCCTCGTCAACGAAGCGCTCGGCACCTGGCTCGAAGAGCATCCGAACGAAGCCAAGGCGCTCATCGGCAAGGTGGTGGAAGCCGCCGCTGCGCGCGAGGCGGCTCGCAAGGCCCGTGAACTGACAAGGCGCAAGGGCGCCCTGGATATTACCTCGCTGCCCGGCAAACTCGCCGATTGTCAGGAGCGCGATCCCAGCAAATCCGAAATCTTCATCGTCGAGGGTGATTCCGCTGGCGGTTCGGCCAAATCCGGACGTTCACGAAAGAACCAGGCCATTCTGCCGCTCCGCGGCAAGGTTCTGAATGTCGAGCGCGCCCGGTTCGACCGCATGATCTCGTCCGACCAGATCGGCACGCTCATCACGGCGCTCGGCACCGGTATCGGCAAGGACGAATTCAACCCGGAAAAGCTGCGCTACCACAAGATCATCATCATGACCGATGCTGACGTTGACGGCGCCCATATCCGCACATTGCTGCTGACTTTCTTTTTCCGTCAGATGCCGGAACTGATCGAGCGCGGCCATCTCTTCATTGCACAGCCACCGCTTTACAAGGTGAGCCGCGGCAAGAGTGCTGTCTATCTCAAAGACGAGCCCGCTTTCGAGAACTATCTGATCGATAGCGGTCTCGAAGACGCGTCGCTCGTTCTGGCCGACGGGGAAACGCGCACGGCAGTTGATCTGCGCGCATTGATCGACGATGCTCTTGCCGTTCGCAGCCTGCTGAACGGCCTGCACAGCCGCTACGATCATGCCATCGTCGAGCAGGCGGTTATCGCCGGCGCGCTGGATCCGTCGATCCTCACCAACGGCGATGCCCAAGCCACGGCAGACCGTCTGGCCGAACGGCTGGATCTGATAGCCGACGAAACGGAACGCGGATGGGAGGGGCGTGTCGCCACCACCAACGATCCGAGCGCGATTTCTTCCGGCGGCTATATGTTCGAACGGACCGTACGCGGCGTCAAAGAGGTCGTCTATCTGGATGCGGCCTTGATCAATTCTGCCGATGCGCGGGCCCTACACCGGTATCATGAACGGATGGCAGCCATTTACGGCAGGCTGCCGCAGCTGCGCCGCAAGGACACCAGCCAAACCCTCTCCGGCCCGCAGGCGCTTCTGGACGCGATCTTCGCAGCCGGTCGTAAAGGTATTCAGATGCAGCGATACAAGGGCCTCGGCGAGATGAACTCCGACCAGCTCTGGGAAACGACATTGGACCCTTCCGCGCGTTCGCTCCTGCAGGTGAAGGTGAACGACGCCAACGACGCCGACAGTCTGTTCGCCCGCTTGATGGGTGACGATGTCGAGCCGCGCCGCGACTTCATTCAGGAAAACGCGCTTTCGGTGGCCAATCTGGACGTGTAACGCCAAGCCAGACCGGCCTTATCAGGTGAGGCTCTGGATCTAGAGCGCGGCGGCGGCAGCCTTGTCGTCGCCGCTCTGTTTTTTGCGCAGCCTGGATGGTGGGCAAACGCGGTTTCGACCGGACAATTTGGCGTTGTAGAGAGCGCTGTCAGCTCCCTCGATCAGTTCCTCAATCGCGTGCGAACTGGCTGGTCCCGCCATGACCCCAAAGCTAGCAGTCAGGTAAAGGCATTCCTCTTCGATATCGAGGCTCATGGTTTCGAGCGCATGGCGAACACGTTCGGCAAACTGCTTTGCGGTGGTGAGGTCGGCGGCCGTCAGCATAACAAGGAATTCTTCGCCGCCATAGCGAACGGCCATATCGCTCGTATCTCTCAAATTCTTTGATAATAAATCGGCGACCTTCTCCAGACACCGGTCCCCGATCGTATGCCCATGGCGATCGTTCAACGACTTGAAATGGTCGATATCCAGCATCACGATCGCGATGGAGATATTGTCTTGCGCAAGCCGTTCCCAATTGGCGTTGACCCATGAGTCCAAATGGCGGCGATTGGAAAGGCCGGTCAACGCGTCCCGATTGGCCGCTTCCTCCGACTGGTTTCGATGATGCTCGTCCTGAAGCCGGCGCAGGAAAGCGTGTCGCGTGTCGCGTTCCATACGCGCGTTCGCACTCAAGGTCAGATAGGCAACGGCGATGATCGTGCTGATTCCGACCAGTTTGACGGAGAAGGGCGCAGAGCCGACGATGAGCGTCGTTGAATAAAGCGCGGTGATGAGCGCCGATGCTCCGAGGGCAAACCGGCGATCCGGACGGATAACGACGTTCATGTAGATTACGATCGGGATCGCCAGATATTGATACTGCTCCTTGGCGACGCTCTCACTGGCCGAGTAGACCATCATGATCTGCGCGATCATGAGGATAGGGATGCTGACGGCGAGAAGTTGGGGCACCACCGGCCCGTGAACATTCTTGAGGGATAGACCCACGACCAAAATCCAGATCGAGACCATCCCTAGATGAAGCATCAGCGTCAGGCCGAAGCTGTCCGGCACGAGCAGATAGTCCGCAATCAGAAAGGCGTTGTAGATGAAGAGCGATGGAATGATGGTACTGCGCAGATATCCGACGTGATATTGCCGCACGTAGGAAAGGTACGCCGCCTCAAGAGCGGGCGAGAATTTCCCTGTCCAACTCTTCTGGCGAATGGCCGTCTCAAGATCAGCCTGCGTGATCGTCGACTGTTGCACCTTTGCTCCTTCGGGAACGAGTCCGCTCGCGACGCTGCACTCCATCGACTCATGCGCTATCGCGCACTATTTCCCGCCGGTGCTTACAATTTCGTTGTCTGATATCCTAAATTTTTGCGATCGCGGCAGAAATGCGTTCTGATCTCGCAGTCAAGTCGAGAAACTTTCGAAAGCCATAACGCACGCGTTCTTCGCGTTCGACGTGATCTGTCGTCGAACCGCGCCTCGAACCGGAACAGGTATATACTGTGAAACAGCCAGAACAGAATATGGACGACCTCGACGAAACCGCGCGTCCACCGGTGCCAAAATTCGACAGCGAACCCGCGCAACGGGCTGGCAGTCGCCACCTTCAGGCGATCCATGAGCATCACAGGCGCCAGTTAAGTGGCTTGAAGCGCATGTTTGCTGAGATGGAGCAGGGGGCAATCTCTCCGGAGGAAATGGCGGCAGCAACCCAGAATCTCTCCATGACCGGCAATCTGCGCAGGTTCGGAACGCTTTGCGGCCAAGAATGCCAGGCTCTCGTCTTCCATCATCAGATCGAGGACGGTGCGATGTATCCGCAGCTTCAGCGCAGTGACGAGCTCAATGCCGTTATCTCGCAATTGATGGCCGAACATCAGATCGTCCACGCCCAGATCGTTGCGCTGTGGGAGGCGACGACAGCATTTCTGGAAACACCTTCCGATACTGTCCGCCGGGAGAAGCTCGGTCAGGCCATCGAACGTCTTGAGAAGACTGTTCTGTCGCATTTCGGCTATGAGGAGGACGCGCTTCTCGATGCGATCGACCATTACGGCGTGATGATTTGAGGGACTGCTTCTGCTTGCTCCGGAAGGTTTTGCGCAGTTGCCCAACAGGCGCGCCATTACTCTTTACAAGCGACAGTGTTTTCGCCAAACCGGACGTCCAATAATATGGCACGACAACTGTCAGGACGTGCTTGTCCTCACAAAATTGATCGATCTGCGCCTATGGAATAGGCATGTTCGCGCCGAATGGAGACTATGTGACCACGATCCGCTATCACAAGGGTGACCTGCCCGATTTATCCAACTACCAGGTCGAAGCGGTGGCGATTGACACCGAGACCATGGGTCTGGAGCCGCATCGCGACCGGCTCTGCGTCGTGCAGCTCTCGCCGGGCGACGGCACGGCGGATATCGTTCAGATCGCCAAAGGGCAAACTTCCGCGCCCAATATCGAGCGCCTGCTCGCCGATCCCCAGATCACAAAGCTGTTTCATTTCGGCCGGTTCGATATCGCGTCGCTGTACAAGGCCTTCGGAACGCTGGCCGAGCCCGTCTGGTGCACGAAGATCGCCAGCCGCCTTATCCGCACCTACACCGACCGCCACGGACTGAAGAACCTTTGTGAGGAGTTGATCGACGTACAGCTCTCCAAGCAGCAACAGTCCAGCGATTGGGGAGCCGACCATCTGTCCGATGCACAGCTCGAATACGCCGCTTCGGACGTGCTCTATCTGCACCGGCTGCGTGAAAAGCTGCAGGAAAGGCTGGTCCGTGAGGACCGCGCGGAGATGGCCGATGCCTGTTTCGCCTTTCTGCCCATGCGTGCGAAACTGGACCTCGCCGGCTGGCCCGAGAGCGATATTTTCGCGCATAGCTGAAGCCGTTCGGCCTTCGATAAATACTAAACGGCCCGTTAATTCGCCGCATTTATCCTGCTTTCGATTCTTCGGGGAATTCCAGAACGAAGCGGGGCAGACCTTATATGGCGGGACGCAAGAAAAAGGTGCGCATTGAACCGCGGCTGGACGGGCCGACCGTCCCGAACAGCAGCCGCGAAAGAACTGTGCCCTCCAGCCAAAAGAGGTCCGCTCGCAAGAAAGCCGGCCCGAAGAATGGCGCCCGCCGAAAGAGTTCTTCTGGACGCAAGCAGCGCGGCTTCTTCGGCGGCCTTGTCTACTGGTCCGTCACGCTGTCGCTATGGATGGCCATCGGCCTTGGCGCGATCTTCGGATATTATGCGCTGAAGATGCCCCCAACGAGTGAATGGGCCATCCCGGACCGGCCGCCCAATGTGCGCATCGTCGATGTCGATGGCGACATGATCGCCAATCGCGGGATGACGGGCGGCGAAGCCGTCGGCCTGGAAGATATGAGCCCTTTCATTCCGCAGGCCGTCATCGCCATTGAGGACCGGCGTTTTTATCATCATTTCGGGGTCGATCCGCTCGGCATTGCGCGCGCGGTCTATACCAATCTGACGCAGGGCGGCCGGGCCCAGGGTGCCTCGACCCTGACCCAGCAGCTTGCTAAAAACCTCTTCCTGTCGCCGGAGCGTTCGATCGAGCGCAAGGTGCAGGAAGCGATGCTGGCGCTTTGGCTGGAGCGGAAATATTCCAAGGACGCCATCCTGCAGATGTATCTGAACCGGGTCTATTTCGGCTCGGGCGCCTATGGCGTCGAGGCAGCGTCCCGGCGTTATTTCAACAAGAGCGCACGGGAAGTGACGATTGACGAGGCGGCCCTCCTCGCCGGGCTTTTGAAAGCGCCGTCCGCCCTGTCGCCGGCCAAGGCCCCGGACAAGGCGAAAGCGCGGGCGGAAGTTGTTCTGGCGGCCATGAGGGATCAGGGTATGCTGACGGATAATCAGTTCGTCACCGCCATGAGTGCGCCCGTGACGCGTGCTGCCGCCCACTGGACCGGGTCCGAGCATTACGTCGCAGACCATGTGATGGACGAATTGCCCGGCCTGATTGGCGACGTTCGCGACGATCTCGTCGTCTACACCACCGTCGATCTCTCTTTGCAGAAGATGGCGGAAAAGGCCATTCGCGAACGGATTGCCGAGCATGGCGCGGAAAAGAACGTCAGCCAGGCCGCGCTGGTCTCGCTGGACGGGACAGGCGCGGTGCGCGCGCTGGTCGGCGGCCGCGATTACGCAAAAAGCCAGTTCGACCGGGCGACGGAAGCGCGCCGCCAGCCCGGCTCGACCTTCAAGCCCTTCGTCTATCTCACCGCCATCGAAAATGGCTGGCGGCCCGAATCCATCGTGACGGACGCTCCCGTCCAGTATGGCAAATGGGCGCCGGAAAACTATGGCGGCAAATATTATGGCGAGGTGACCCTGGCCGAGGCGCTGCGCCGTTCGCTGAATTCGGTCGCGGCGCAGCTCATCATGGCCGTCACACCGGATCGGGTCGTCGATACCGCCATGCGGATGGGCATTGAAAGTCCGCTCGAAATCAATGCGTCTCTCGCTCTCGGCACCTCTGAAGTCACGCCGATGGAACTGGCTTCGGCCTATGTGCCCTTCGCCAATGGCGGCTATCGCCCGATGCTTCACATGATCGATCGCGTTGAAGACCGCAATGGACGTGTTCTCTACCGCTTCGAAGGCAACGCCCCGCGTGTCCTGTCCGAAGAAGCGCTTGGCATGATGAACTACATGATGAACGGCACCATCGAAGCGGGCACGGGTCGCAATGCCGCGTTCGGCTGGCCCGCAGCCGGCAAGACCGGCACGACCAATAAAAGTCGCGATGCATGGTTCGTCGGCTATACGGCCAATCTCGTCACTGCCGTCTGGTTCGGCAATGATGATGGCGAGCCCATGAAAAACGTGACCGGCGGCTCGATGCCTGCCCGGGCGTGGAAAGAGTTCATGCAGACGGCGCATCAGGGCCTTGCCACGCGGCCGCTACCCGGCCATTTCGTTCCGTCCCTTTCGCCAGGCGTTCCTATGGCGCAGCACGGTGACGGGCCTGTCGGGTCGGTCAATGCCGGTAACAGGTTCGATGAAACCGAAGCCAAGATCCGCCACATCATATCCGGCGGACAGAGAGGCGACCCCCGTGAGGTGCGGCCCGAGGTGGGCGTCGGTGACCGGGTTATCGGACGGGTTCGCGATGGAGCCGACGGCTTCCTGGATCGCATCTTCGGCCGCTGAACCGGCCAGCCGCAACTCAATCATTCCAAGACAGCCCCGCCTTTGCGGTGGCAAAGCAGAACCGAGGTCGAAATGTTCGAGTGGGTAACCGGACTTCTGGAGCGGGGCGGCTATTTCGTCATTGCCCTTCTCATGTTTCTGGAGAACGTCTTCCCGCCGATTCCGTCCGAAGTGATCATGCCGCTGGCGGGCTTCAACGCCGCCCGCGGCGAACACAACATCATCGCGGTCATCGTGGCCGGCTCGCTCGGTTCGCTCGCGGGCGCGCTTCTCTGGTATTATATCGGCCTTTGGATCGGTACCGAGGGGCTGAAGCGCTTTTCGAAACGTCACGGCCGCCTGCTCACCCTGACGCCGCAGGAGATCGATCAGGCGGATAAATGGTTCGAGCGGTACGGCACATGGGCCGTGCTGTTCGGGCGGCTGATCCCGACGGTGCGCACCTTCATCTCCGTGCCTGCGGGCATCAGCGACATGACCCTGCGGCGCTTTCTTCTCTTCACGGCCATCGGTACGGTCATATGGACAGCCTTTCTGGCCCTGGCGGGCTGGTGGCTTCAGGACCGCTATGAGCAGGTTTCCGGCTGGATGGGGCCCGTCTCCAATGTCGTGGTCGGCATTATCGTTCTCGCCTATCTCTATCGGGTCGTAACGTTTCGGCGGAAAGTGCCGAAAGAAGAACGATAAAAGCGAAACGGGCCACCCAAGGGCGGCCCGTCCAGCATCAGAACTTGTATTATCTCAGCTCTGTAGAATTTTCTCGATCTCGTAGATCGGGTGATTGGCCAGTTCCTTGTCCACTTCACCGACGATCTTGTCGGACACTTCCTTGTGATACTCCTTGCGCATATCGCCGAGAATGCGCGGTGGCGCGGCGACGATCAGGCGATCAATCTTGCCGCTATGCGCCATCTTGTAGAGCTTATCCGCGAGGTCCCGGGCAAAGCGCTCCTGACCTAGGCGATGCCAGTCCGTGTCCTCGACTGCGCTTTTCTGCGCGCCGCCGGCCCCGGCATCGTTCAACCGGCCCCGCCGATTGGCGCTCTGCTCACGATTTGGCGGGTTTTCGTGATGCTCTTCGCGGAAGACGTCGAGGTTTGGGTAATCGTCATCGCCTTCATTGCGAAGGAAAAGCGCCTTCTCCCCATCGGCGATGAGTATGATATCGCCATGCTGCATCTTAAAATCAGCCATTGGTAAATCCCTTTTTCTTATATCTGAACAAGCGCAAACGCAGTCGATCAGCCATTATCGCCTTGATCGGCCTCATCGCTCTTGGTCACGCGCGTGGCGCCGGCAGGCTTTTCGAAGGATCGTTTTTCCTCGTCCTCCTTGGCGATCTTTTTGGCGGGCTGCCCGCCGCTCGTTCCCTGCTGATCGACATTGTTGGGGACGCCGAACGATTCCGACGTTTCAAGACGGGTCTGACGTTCCCCCTTCTTCTCAAGCATTTCGCGCGTTTCTCCTGCCATGGGAGTTTCCTTCCGTCTCCTTGTGTCGTCGTGAAGCAACGCGGACCAAGGCACCCGCGTTCCGCAATCCGCACAGCGGAATGGCTTTGCATTGATTGAGCGTTTGACGAAAAAGCCGTTGCGCCTTGCCTGCTGAAAGGCACCGCCATTTCTTCAGACTATGGCGCGCTCATCCCATCTTTAGTCCCAACATGGCGGAAACCGCATTCCGCCGAAATGCACGGAGCGAAAGCGTGGCTCTTAAGGTCCTGACAGCAAACCGTCTGACAGATGGCGAGGTCGTCTACTTCAACCAGGAAGATGGGTGGATCCATACCCTGTCCAATGCCTCGGTTGGCAGTGACGAGGAGACGGTCGCGGCTCTCAACGAAGCCGGCGCAGCCTCTGCGGCGCGCAATGAGGTTGTGGACGTCAATCTGATTGATGTCTTTCAGGAGGGCAGCGCGCTTCGCCCCGCCAGGCTTCGCGAGATCATTCGCGCAGCCGGCCCGACCACTCATCCCGAATTCGCCCGTTAGGACGAGATCTCATGTATCGTTATGATGAATTCGATGCCGCGTTTGTTGCGGCCCGTACCCGGGAATTTTCCGATCAGGTGCAGCGTCGCCTTTCGGGAGACCTGACCGAAGACCAGTTCAAGCCGCTGCGGCTGATGAATGGCGTCTACTTGCAACTGCACGCCTATATGCTGCGCGTCGCGGTTCCCTATGGAACGCTGAATGGTCGCCAGATGCACAAGCTGGCGCACATCGCGCGGACCTATGACCGCGGATACGGCCATTTCACCACGCGCCAGAACATCCAGTTCAACTGGCCGAAACTGTCGGATATTCCGACCATTCTGGAAGAGTTGGCCGAAGTCGAGATGCACGCCATCCAGACCTCCGGTAACTGCATCCGCAACGTGACGAGCGACCAGTTCGCCGGCGCGGCCGCCGACGAGGTTGCCGATCCGCGCCCCTATGCGGAGATCCTGCGTCAGTGGTCTTCTATCCATCCCGAATTCAGCTATCTGCCGCGCAAGTTCAAGATCGCCATTACCGGAGCCGAGGATGACCGCGCTGCCATTCAGTTTCACGATATCGGCCTGCAGGTGAAGAAGAATGAGGCGGGCGAGCTTGGCTTTGCCGTCTATGTCGGCGGTGGCCAGGGGCGGACGCCCGTCATCGCCAAGCTGATTGCCGAGTTCGTTCCGGAAGAGCATCTGCTTTCCTACGTTACGGCCATTTTGCGGGTCTACAATCTGTATGGCCGGCGCGACAACAAGTACAAGGCGCGCATCAAGATCCTCGTCAACGAGATGGGCTTGGAGACCTTCAAGGAAGAGGTCGAAGCGGAATGGACGCATCTGAAGGACGGCGAACTGACGCTTCCGGATGAGGACGTAGCCGCTATCACCGCCTATTTCGAGCCGCCGGCACTGACGGACCGGGCTGAGGGTGTCGTCACCGAAATCGCCGCGCGCAAGCGTCTGACCGGCTTCGAAGACTGGCGCCGCCAGAACATTTTCGCTCACCGGCATCCCGACTATGCGGTCGTGACGATCTCACTGAAAGGTATCGGCGAGATCCCGGGCGACGCGACGGCGGATCAGATGGACGCCATCGCCGAGCTTGCAGAGCAATATTCCTTTGACGAATTGCGTGTGACGCATGAGCAGAACCTCGTCCTGCCACATGTGGCGCGAGCGGATTTGCCTGCTGTTTTCGAGCGGCTTGTCGAGATCGGTCTGGCAACGGCAAATGCCGGTCTTGTCACCGACATCATTGCCTGCCCAGGCCTGGATTACTGCGCCCTTGCCAATGCGCGCTCGATCCCCGTGGCACAGGATATCTCGACCCGGCTCGCCGATCGCCAGCAGGAAATCGGAGAGCTGAAGATCAAGATCTCCGGCTGCATCAATGCCTGCGGCCACCACCATGTCGGCCATATCGGCATTCTGGGCGTCGAGAAGAAAGGTACCGAACTCTATCAGGTCACACTGGGCGGCTCAGCCGACCAGCATGCCGCGATCGGCGAAATTATCGGCCGCGGCTTCGCACCCGAGGAAATCGGCGGCGCCATCGAAACCATTGTCGATACTTATCTCGAGGGACGCCAAGGCGCCGAGGAAGCTTTCCTCGCTTATTTGCACCGCGTCGGCCCCGCACCATTCAAGGAGGCGCTCTATGGCCCTTCATCAAAAGCAGCCTGAGAATTTTTCATCGGTCGAGGAACAGGCCGCCTGGCTCGACGAGACCTACGGCCATCTGCCGGCGGCGGAGATCGTCCGTCTGTCGATCGAGCGCTTCTTTCCCGGCGCAATCGGTACCGTCTCGTCCTTCGGCGCCGATTCAGCCGCCCTCCTGAAGCTGATCGCTGATGTCGATCCGGCGACGCCCGTCATGTTTCTTGATACGGGGCAGCATTTCGGCGAGACCATGGCGTATCGCGACGATCTTTCAGCAGACCTCGGACTGACCAATCTGCAGATCGTCCATCCCAAGGCCGAGATGCTCAGCCGGCTTGACCCGGCGAACGATCTTTACAAGACCGATACCGACCAATGCTGTGATATCCGCAAGGTCGAGCCCATGGCTCGCGCCGTTGCACCGTTCGATGCGTGGTTCACCGGACGCAAGCGCTATCAAAGTGCACAGCGCGCCGAAATGCCGGTTTTCGAGGCCGTCGGGCCTCGCATCCGCATCAATCCGCTTGCGCGCTGGACGACGGAAGACCAGGCCAATTTCATGCGCCAGAACGATCTGCGGGAAAATCCGCTGATCGCCTTCGGCTATCTGTCCATTGGCTGCTTTCCCTGCACACAGCCCTCCACGGATGGCGATGAACGCTCCGGCCGCTGGGCTGGGCAGGCCAAGACGGAGTGCGGTATTCATCTGGAAGGACTCGTCGCGATGGACGGGCAGGGATAAGCCATGAACGAGCAGAAATCCGCAATCTGGAATGGCGAGACCTTCGTCGAGGATGAGTGGGTCGAGGCCGAGACCATAGAAGCTCTGGTGAAGTCACGCCCGGCCATCTTGCCGCTGACCGCCTGGCAGGCCCTCGATGACGAGCGTAAGCAGGCCCATGGTGCGCCGATCGGAGTCCGGATCGAACCGGGTGACGATATTTCGGCAATCCTGGACCATCTGACCACACTGCCCCTCATCGCCCTTTCCTTTCCGGCCTATACGGACGGACGGAGCTACTCCAAGGCCGTGCGGCTACGCCGTGCCGGCTATACCGGGACGATCCGGGCTGTCGGCGACGTGCTGTATGATCAGGTCGACCACATGATCCGCACCGGCTTTTCGGAACTGGCGATCAGCAACGAGCAGACCTTGAAGAAACTCCGGAACGGCGAAGAGCCTGGCATCGACCAGCGCTATCAGCCGTCCCTCGACAAGGAGAGGAAGACCAACCGTTTCGCCTGGCGGCGTCACGCCGCCTGAGGCTGGCTGGTCTCGTTTCCTAAAACGGCCTGACACCCCTAGCCTGGCCGGCCGCGGCTTGTCGCTCTTCGTTTGTGGGATATCTCCCGCGGCTGACGGAAGAGCAGGAGCAGCGGGAATGAGCAAGGCGGTCGACGACTATATCAATGATTTCATGGCGGGGTTGGAAAAGCGCAACCCAGCCGAGACCGAGTTCCACCAGGCCGTCCGCGAAGTCGCCTGTTCCGTCGCGCCCATCTATCTCGACCGCGAAGACTGGGTCAAAGATCAGCTTCTGGAACGTCTGACCGAGCCGGACCGTATCGTTTCGTTCCGCGTGCCTTGGGAGACCGATGACGGGATGATCCGGGCCAACCGGGCGTGGCGCGTCCAGTTCAATCACGCCGTCGGCCCCTACAAGGGGGGACTCCGCTTCTCCGACAGCGTAACCGAGAGCGTGCTTAAGTTTCTCGGCTTCGAACAGACCTTCAAGAACGCGCTGACAGGCCTGCCAATGGGCGGCGGCAAGGGAGGCTCAAACTTCAACCCCAAGGGCAAGAGCGAGCGCGAAGTGATGCGCTTCTGCCAGTCGTTGATGAACGAGCTTCACCGGCATATCGGCGAAGATATCGACGTGCCCGCCGGCGATATGGGCGTCGGGCCGCGAGAGATCAGTTTTCTGTTCGGCCAGTATATCAAGATCAACAATCGCTGGGCCGGCGTGATGACCGGCAAGGGGATCTGTTTCGGCGGCTCAGCGATGCGCACGGAAGCCACCGGATGGGGCGTCGTTTATTTTCTGCGCGCCATGCTCCATCGCATCGGTGAGGATATCGAGGGCCGGACGTTCTGCATTTCGGGCGCTGGGAATGTTGCCATTCACGCGGCGCAAAAGGTTCTCGACTGCAAGGGCACCGTCCTTTCCCTCTCCGATTCCGACGGCACACTCTACTTTCGGGACGGGATGAGCCGCGATGATCTGGATGCGATCGATACGTTGAAAAGCGAGGGCGGCAGCCTTGCCGATTACGATGGCAAAGGGACATTCCGAAAAGGCAAGACGCCATGGACGATCAAATGCGACGTCGCGCTGCCTTGCGCCACACAGAACGAAATGGGCGACGATGATGCCAAGGCTCTCATCGATAATGGTGTGATCGCCATCGTGGAAGGCGCCAATATGCCGCTCGCGGCCGACGCCGTCGAACGGGTTCGCAAGGCGAAGATCCTTTACGCGCCCGGCAAGGCCGCCAATGCCGGCGGGGTAGCCGTTTCGGGCCTGGAGCAGACGCAAAACGCGATGCGGGTCTCTTGGTCCGGCGACGAAGTGAACAAGCGCCTCGTGGAGATCATGGAAGATATCCATGGCCGCTGCCTTGAGCATGGCACGACGAGTGGCGGGCATGTCGACTATGTCGACGGCGCCAATATCGCGTCGTTTCTCAAAGTGGCGTCAGCCGTCAGAAGTTATGGCGTCTGGTGAGAAACGGGAAACGCCGCTGACCGGTCAGCGGCGTGCCTTCTTCACCGGAATATTGTCGATCAGTCTCACGCCGCCGATCGTTGCGGCGGCAAGGAGCCGTCCCTCGCGGTCGCGTTCATCCATCGGCTGCAGGTCATCGGCACCGACGATTGCGAGATAGTCGATCTTGTCGAAACCGGCTTCCAGAATGACCGCCTGCGTTCGGTTGAGGGTTCCGGCAAAATCCGCCCCCCCTTCAATGGCATCGACAGCATTTGTCATGGCCTTATAGAGACTCGCCGCTTTCTTCCGGTCCTCCGGCGAGAGAAGCTGGTTGCGCGATGATAGGGCCAGCCCGTCCTTCTCGCGAATAGTCGGCGCCGCAACGATCTCGACGGGGATGTCCAGATCGCTCACCATCCGTTGAATGACGGCGAGCTGCTGAAAATCCTTCTCCCCGAAAACAGCGATATTTGGGCGCGCCTGGTTGAAGAGTTTGCAGACGACGGTTGCGACCCCGGCAAAATGGCCGGGTCGATGCGCGCCCTCCAGCGGCAAGGCGGGACCCTCGACGATCACGCTTGTGGCAAAGCCCTCGGGATAGATCTCGTCGGGCGCCGGCGCATAAACCAAGTGAGCGCCAACCTCGCCCAGCAACTCCCGGTCGGTGTCCTCGCTACGAGGATAGTTCGCCAGGTCGGAGCGATTGTTGAATTGCTTCGGATTGACGAAGACACTCACCACCACCCGATCACATTTCTTCAGGGCGAGACTCACGAGGCTGGTATGGCCTGCGTGAAGCGCACCCATGGTGGGCACGAGGCCCACCCTGAACCCATCAGCTTTCCATGCCGCCACCTGGCGGCGCAGTTCATCGATCTGGCGGACCAGCGTGATGGTTTGGCTATCGGCCATTTTCAGTTCCTTGGTGTTTTCGCCTTCGGCGCTTCATCGCCGAAAAGATGTTCGGAGGCTGGAAAACGTCGCGCACGCACTTCCGATGCATAGGAAACGATTGCGTCTCGCCCGACCTCCGCCCAGTTGCCGTAGCGTTTGACGAATTTCGGCTTGAAGTCCTCGAAGAGACCGAGCATGTCATCGACGACAAGGACCTGACCGTCGCAATTGGCTGAGGCACCGATGCCGATGGTTGGAATATCGATCGCTTCCGTCACCTTTTCCGCGACCGAAGCGGTCACTTTTTCGATCACGACCGAGAAAGCGCCGGCTTCTGCGATGGCCCGTGCATCGGCGAGAACGTTTTCGGCGTCCTCTCCTCGACCTTGCACCTTGTAGCCGCCGACCGTGTTGATCGCCTGAGGAAGCAGGCCGATATGCGCCATGACAGGGATGCCCCGTTCGGTCAGGAAGCGGATCGTCTCCGCCTGCACACGGCCGCCTTCGAGTTTGACCGCGCTCGCCTGGCCCTCCGTCATCAGGCGCACAGCGCTTGCCAGCGCCTGTTCCGGTCCGGCCTCATATGTGCCGAACGGCAGATCAGCCACGAGGAGCGGGCGGGTCAAACCGCGCCGTACCGCCTGGGTGTGCATGATCATCATGTCGAGCGTCACGCCAAGCGTCGAGGGCAGGCCGTGCAGGACGACACCGACAGAATCGCCCACGAGCACCACATCACACTGATCATCCATCAGTTTGGCGATCGGCGTCGTATACGCTGTCAGACAGACAATTGGATCGCCGCCCTTCATCGCCTGAATCTGCGGTGGAGTAAGGTTCCTGATGATTCCCGTTGCGCTCATTGACGGTCGGCCTCCCTTTCTTCGCCACAGAAGATGCTGCGGCGCGGCACCGTTAACATTTTTACCGGCCCTCGCCATAGTCATCTTGTGTGTCGCGGGACCCCGGCAGAAGGTTTAACCCGATGGAAAAGTCCCGGCTCTAGGGTGCTCTGATATCCTGTTGGGAGGTGCCGCGCATGGACCTGATGGTCAGCGCTTCAGTGGAAGACGACCCCGATTACGAAGAGACGGCACGCATTGCGACGCTTGCGTTTGGCCGCGAAAATGCCCCTTTCGCTCCCAGCCGATTCGAATGGTTCTACAATTGTGCCTTTTCGGAGGGCGCGACGATCGTTCGCCTTACCGATGACAGGACCGGCCAAAAGGTTGGCCAGATCGCCTTGGTCAATCATGCGATTGCCACTCCGGACGGCGTGGTCACCACAAGCGAGATGGTCGATCTTTTCGTTCTTCCCGATTATCGCGGCTCAAAACGC
The DNA here is from genome assembly GCF_003668555.1 of Notoacmeibacter ruber. Classification (NCBI taxonomy): domain Bacteria; kingdom Pseudomonadati; phylum Pseudomonadota; class Alphaproteobacteria; order Hyphomicrobiales; family Notoacmeibacteraceae; genus Notoacmeibacter; species Notoacmeibacter ruber. The sequence goes on from NZ_RCWN01000001.1 coordinate 133,219, forward strand.
CTCCGGACACTTTTCGATGAAGTAGAACGTCAGTTTCGCGACCAGGATATCCGCTTCTCCCTCGGCGTGCCCAACAAGAAGTCCCTTTCGGTCAATGACCGTTTTTTCCACTTGAAGCCCTATCGCAAGCTCGACATTCGCGGCGGCGTGCGCTCGCCTCTCGGCTCGCAAAAACCGCTTTTCAGCGAGGAAGTGACGGATGCCGGCGCAAGCCACGTTGCCGAACTGTTCGCGCCTTATGCGACGTGCCCGCACGACGCGGGCCTTATTTGGGACGGTCCGCGAATGGCGGCGCGCCTTGCCAATCCCGTCCAGCGATACGGGCTGCATGGGACGCCGGAGCTTGCCCTCGTTTCCTCCCCGCGGACCTTCAGGAACATGCCCATAACACTGCTCATCGGTTTCTTTTCCCGAGGCGGTGAGACCGTCAGCAAGAACAGTGTCTCGGCGCTCGTCGCAGCCGCGACGCGGCTATGGCGGCGGCCTGCTTTCCTCTATATCGGCGTGCATTCGGCAATTGAGGCGCTGCCGGGATGGCCCCTTGCCGATTGGATGCGCTTCTCACCGATGACCCTTCACCTTCGGGATTTTGCCCCGGACGGTCTTCCGCTCGATCTTGACCGTTTCCAACTCATCGATTTCGATTTCGGCTGATGAAACGTGTTGCCCGACATCTTGCCATCCGCTCTGCCCTCGAAGCGATCGCTGCGACCCATCCGCGCGCGCCCATTCGTCGCAAGGCGGGACACAGCCTGATTTTCACGATGCATCATGTATGTCCGGCCGAAATGAAGCCGTTCGACCCGAATGCGGGACTTTCGATCACCCCTGAATTCCTCGAGACAGTGATCGAAGAATGCCGCGCCTGCGGGTTCTCGCCGGTCAGGCTTCACGAACTGCCGCAACGGCTCGCCGCCCACCCCAAAGGCCGTTTCGTGGCCTTTACGCTCGACGATGGCTGCCGGGACAATCGCGACCATGCCGCGCCAGTCTTCCGGCGCCATAACGTGCCCTACACATTATTCGTCACGAAAGGATTTGCGCGGCGGAGCGCGACCATGTGGTGGGAGACGGCCGAAGCCGCTATCCGCGGCGCCGATCACTGGAACCTGGACGGCCAGCCGATGTGCTGCGAAACGATCGCGCAGAAGAACGAGGCCTATGCACGGACCGTGGCTTTTCACGCATTGGCCGGCAACGACAACGCTGCGGTAACCGCGATCGAACTCGCGGCGGAAGAGGTCGGGATCGACGGCCTTGCGATCGTTCGAACTCAAACCCTGAGCGAGCGTGAGTTGAAAGCGCTTATCACGAGCGACGACCTCGCCGATTTCGGTGTCCACACGCTGAACCATCCTGCGCTCGCCAAATTACCAGAAGACATTATGCGGCGCGAGATCACAGAGTCCGTTTCATGGATTGAAGAATTGAGCGGGCGGCGCCCCGCCGCGATCGCCTACCCCTATGGTCACGAATGGGCCTGCGGCGAGAGGGAAGCGAATGCCGCTAGGGAGGCGGGGCTCAGCATCGGCGTCACAACCCGACCGGGCAAATTGGCCCGGGTCTTGTCGCAATCCATGCTTCTGCCGCGCGTCTCGCTTAACGGCCTCTATCAGGAGCGACGCTTCGTCAGAGCCTTTCTCTCAGGACGGCTCCTGAAGGAAACCTGACCAGCCTTCCCTTGCACGCATCCGATCATCCATCCGGCGATGAACTGCCGCTCACGATCCTCTTCTGGCTAAGGCAGTGAGAATACGGGCCCAAGAACGCATGCCCTTGTGAAAGCTTGTCAGCCCGTATTTCTCGTTCGGCGAATGAATGCGGTCATCGGCAAGGCCGAAGCCGACCAAAAGGCTTTCCATGCCAAGTTCGTTCTGGAAAGTGCCCACAATGGGGATGGAACCACCCATGCCGATGATCGGCGCCTCGACGTTCCATTCTTCCGTCAACGCCTGCTTGGCGGTTGTCAGAAGCGACGACTGGTAAGGCAGTTGCACGGCCGGCGAGCCGCCATGCGGGTGGAATTCGACCGTGCAGTCGGCCGGCAGGTGGCTCTCTACGAAATGCCGGAAGTTTTCGCGGATCGCGTCGGGGTCCTGATCGTGGACGAGGCGAAACGAGACCTTGGCGGTGGCCTTGGCGGGGATGACGGTCTTGAAGCCTTCGCCCGTATAGCCGCCCGAAATGCCATTGATCTCGGCCGTCGGGCGCGCCCATGTCAGCTCCGCAATCGAGCGGCCGGCTTCACCGGACGGTTTCGAAAGGCCGATCGAGCCAAGAAAACCATCTGGCGTGAGGTCGAGTGCGTCCCAGCTTTTTTTGATGTCGTCAGGCGTTTCGTTCACGCCCTCATAGAAATTCTTGATGGTGACCCGTCCGGTCTCGTCATGCATCGCGCCGAGAATGGATGACAGGATCTGGAGAGGATTGGCCGCCGCGCCCCCGTAATAGCCGGAGTGCAAATCGCGATCGGCCGCGTGGATGGTGATTTCTTCGCCGACAAGGCCACGCAGCCCACCAGAAATGGCAGGCGTCTCCGCGTCCCACATATTGGTGTCGCAGACGAGTGCGAAATCGGCCTTCAGTTCCTCCTTGTTGGCTTCGATGAAGGGAAGGAGCGAAGGCGATCCGCTTTCTTCTTCGCCCTCGAACAGGATCGTCACGCGGCAGGGCAGCGTGCCTGTTTCCGCAATCAGGGCGCGGCAGGCCTCGACGAAGGTCATTAGCTGGCCCTTGTCGTCTGCGGCGCCGCGGCCGGTAATCACCTGGCGTCCATCACGTTCGACGATTTCCGATTGAAAGGGATCGCTGTTCCATTCGGAGATCGGGTCGACCGGTTGAACGTCGTAATGGCCGTAGAACAGAGCGTGCGGTGCATCCGGTCCTGCGCCGTCATGATGAGCGACGACCATGGGATGCCCCGGCGTTTCCCGAACGGATGCCTCGAAGCCGATCTCGGCCAGATCCTTCTTCAGCCACTCTGCGGCTTGGCGGCAGGCGCCGGCGTAGTCCGGATCGGTCGAGATTGAGGGGATGGCGATGAGAGCCTTGAGATGGTCGAGTGCGCCATCCAGACGGTCGTCGAGGCGTGAAAGCACGGAATCGAGAGAGGACATGAATCATCCATTGCGGTTATGTTTGCCGGCAACGGTAGGGCGCATGGCGCTCCTCGGCAAACACTCCCGATGCAATCGGACAAAGAAAAGCCGCCGTGGCGGAGGGGGAAGCCACGGCGGCATTCTACTGATCGGAAGCCAGCGAGAGGGGGACGCGGCTTTCCGTCGTCTCGTCCGGGAGGCGGGGGACGGGCCTCTTGTTCCGGACGGTGGCGCTTTTGGTGTCGCCGACCACTGACAATTGATATCTGGAAACGGGCAAAACAAGGGCAGAAGTATTACGCTTCTGTAATCTATTGCCGTTGTGCGAAGGATAGCCGAAATCCCTGCTGCCATCAACTGCGCAATAGACGAGTCGCCCGTGCCGCGCTAAGCGTTCCAACCATGAAAAAAGGCGATCATCTCTTCCTTGTCGACGGCTCGGCTTATATTTTCCGGGCTTATCACGCGCTCCCTCCTCTCACACGCAAATCGGACGGTTTGCCGGTCGGCGCGGTTTCCGGTTTCTGCAACATGCTCTGGAAGCTGCTGCGCAACGCCCGCGACACGGAAGTCGGCGTAACGCCTACCCATTTCGCCGTCATCTTCGATTATTCCTCAAAGACGTTCCGGAATGAACTCTACGGAGAGTATAAGGCCAATCGCTCGGCGCCGCCGGAAGATCTGGTACCGCAATTCGGCCTGATCCGCGAAGCGACCCGTGCTTTCGACGTAGCCTGCATCGAGCAGGAAGGGTTCGAGGCCGACGATATCATCGCAACCTATTGCCGACTGGCCTGCGAAGCGGGCGGCGATACGACGATCATCTCCTCCGACAAGGACCTGATGCAGCTCGTCGGTCCTACGGTCGGCATGTACGATCCGATGAAGGACAAGGAGATCGGCGTCGATGAGGTGATCGAGAAATTCGGCGTCCGGCCTGACAAGATGATCGAGCTTCAGGCGTTGACGGGCGATTCCATCGATAATGTTCCGGGTGTGCCGGGAATCGGGCCGAAAACCGCGGCGCAACTTCTCGAAGAGTTTGGCGATCTCGATACGCTGCTAGCCCAGGCCGAGACCATCAAACAGAAGAAGCGGCGCGAAAATCTGATTGAGCATGCCGATAATGCGCGTCTTTCGCGCGAACTGGTGCGCCTCCGTGACGATGTGGATCTGGAGCTTCCGCTCGATGCGTTGACCCTTTCGGATCTCAACGGACCGAAACTGATCGGCTTTCTGAAGACGATGCAGTTTACCACCCTGACCAAGCGTGTTGCCGATCAGACGGAAGCCGATGCATCCGCGATCGATGCGGCGGATGTGAAGGTGGAGTGGGAAAGCGCACACGGCCCGGATCTCGACCCTGGAGAGGGGCCATCGAAAGACGATGTGCTCGCCGCGCCTACGGAGGGTATGGCGCCGCAGGCGCTTGCCGAGAAGCGCGCTGCCGAAATCCGCGACATTGCCTTCGACCACAGTAAATATGAAACCGTCGGCACGCTGGAGCGATTGCGCGCATGGATCGCCGCCGCCCGCGATCAGGGCCATGTCGCCTTTGACACCGAGACCGACAGTCTCGACCCCATGCAGGCGAAGCTGTGCGGGTTTTCGCTGGCCGTCGAGCCGGGATATGCCTGCTATGTGCCCCTTTGCCACCGGGAGGGCGATGGCGACCTTCTGGGCAGTGACAGTCTCTGTGCAGGTCAGATTCCCGAGCGGGACGCGCTGAGCGCCCTGCGGGAATTGCTGGAGGATCCCGCATGCCTGAAGATCGGCCAGAACATCAAGTTCGATATGGTGGTCATGGCGCGATGCGATGTGGAAGGTGAGCCGATCGAAATTGTCAATTTCGACGACACCATGCTGATTTCCTATGTCATCGAAGCGGGGCGGACAGCCGGCAGCCAGGGCGGCCACGGCATGGATCCGCTGGCCGATCGCTGGCTTGGTCACAAGCCCATTCCGTACAAGGATGTTTGCGGAACCGGAAAGAACGCCGTCACGTTCGACCGCGTGACGATGGATAAAGCCACGGAATATGCCGCAGAGGATGCCGATATCACGCTGAGGCTATGGCTTGCCATGAAGCCACGACTGACGGCGGACGGTGTGGTCTCCGTCTATGAGAGGCTGGAGCGCCCGCTGGTGCCGGTCATCGGTAAGATGGAGCGGGCAGGCGTTTCGGTCGACCGGCAGATTCTCTCCCGACTGTCGGGCGAGTTCGGCCAGCAGGCCGCGGGTATCGAAGCCGAAATCTACGAGATGGCGGGCGAGAGCTTCAATATCGGCTCGCCAAAACAGCTTGGCGATATTCTGTTTGGCCGAATGGGGTTGCCCGGCGGCTCCAAGACGAAGACCGGCCAATGGTCGACCAGCGCGCGTGTCCTGGAAGATCTCGCGGCCGAGGGCCATCCCTTGCCTCGGCGCATTGTCGATTGGCGCCAGCTCACCAAGCTGAAGAGCACCTACACCGATGCGCTGCCCGGTTATATCCACCCCGAGACAAAGCGGGTTCACACCTCCTACCAGATGGCGGCAACCACCACAGGCCGCCTTTCATCGTCGGAACCCAACCTGCAGAACATTCCGATTCGCACGAGCGAAGGCCGGAAGATTCGCACCGCCTTCATCGCGGAGCCGGGCAACGTTCTGATTTCGGCCGATTACAGCCAGATCGAGCTGCGCATCCTCGCTCACATCGCCGACATACCGCAGCTTCGACAGGCTTTCGCCGAAGGGATCGATATTCACGCGATGACGGCAAGCGAGATGTTCGGTGTGCCCGTCGAGGGAATGCCCGGAGAGGTTCGCCGTCGAGCCAAGGCGATCAATTTCGGCATTATCTATGGCATCTCCGCTTTCGGGCTTGCCAATCAGCTTGGTATCGAGCGCAGCGAAGCCGGAGAATACATCAAGCGCTATTTCGAGCGCTTCCCCGGCATTCGCGATTATATGGACGCCACGAAGGCCTTTGCGCGCGAGCATGGTTATGTGGAGACCCTGTTCGGACGGCGCGCTTATTATCCCGACATCAAATCGTCGAATCATTCCGTCCGCTCCTTCAATGAACGGGCCGCAATCAATGCGCCAATTCAGGGCTCTGCGGCCGACATCATTCGAAGAGCGATGATCCGCATGGACGGCGTACTGGAAAAAGCGAAACTCAATGCCACCATGCTGCTGCAGGTTCATGACGAACTGATCTTCGAACTGCCCGAAAGTCAGGCCGAGGCCGCCATTCCCCTGATCCGTGACGTGATGGAAAACGCAGCCATGCCGGCGGTAGACATGGCTGTGCCGCTACAGGTGGACGCGCAGGCGGCCTCCAACTGGGACGAAGCGCATTGAGTTCGTTCGCCGATGGCCGCCGCATGCCCTGCGCCTTTCAGGCATGGTTATGTGTCGGCATCGTCGGCGCGACTCTCTTGTCGATCGCCGGTTGCCAATCGACCTCGGCGACCATGCGCCCTCCCGGTGCCGTGACCTCGGTGGACGGGCGCTTCTCTGATGATGGCGCTCCGATATGGGAACGGCCGCTCACCGAGGATGAACGCCTGATACGCCCCTTGGCCGTCGATAGCGGTGTCGAGAACTAGCTCCCGCCGACCGACTGTCATTTGTGCGTTACGCGTTCTTGCCATGATGACACTGCGCAGAAAACGAAACCCCGTTTCACTGCCGTGCCGCATCATGCCTGCCCCGTGCTGCGGCTCATCTTGAAGGCCGGATCGCTGCCCGATCCGGCCTTTTTCCACGACGAAATCCAACGCGCGAAATTTTCTTGCTCCCCGTTAGCAGTGCCGGGCAGACCCGCTAGGCTCGCGGGTCTGAAATCGGGCAATTCTGTGAAAATATTCGCTCCTGCGGGGAACCAGTTGGCTCTTGGCGATTTTCTCCCTCATAGCGAAAGAGGGAATACATCCATGAAAAATATTCTTTTCGTCACCGCACTTGTAGCGTTCATCGCACCGTCGCTCGCCGGCTGCGGCAACACGATCCGCGGTATGGGCCAGGATACGGCCAACACCGTCGATGCCACGCAGTCTGCGGTGGAAAATACGGCTGACGCAGCGGCCTATTGATTTAACGGCCGCCCATCTGGCGGTTGAAACGAAGGGCGATGGATTACTCCATCGCCCTCTTTTTATGCTGACAGGAAACCTGCCCCGACAATCAGACCGCTGGACTATCGATGGCAACCGTCTTCACATTCACGAATTCGCGGATGCCTTCCGCGGAAAGTTCGCGTCCATAGCCGGAATGCTTGACGCCGCCGAACGGAATGCGCGGGTCGGACGCCGTCATACGGTTGATGAACGTGCCGCCGGCGACCAGATCGCGGATGAATCGTTTCTGTTCGTCAGCATCCTTTGTGAAGGCCGCAGATGAAAGGCCGAAGCTCGTCGCATTGGCAATCTCGACGGCCTCATCGATATCCTTCGCTTTGAAGAACAGCGCGACCGGCCCGAAAAACTCCTCCTGATAGGCAGGAGCGTCTTTTGGAATATCGGAGAGGATCGTCGGCGCGTAGAACCAGCCATCGCGGTCTGGCACTTCGCCTCCGATGACGAGTTTGGCGCCGTCCTCGACGCTTTTCTTCACCTGTTCCGCCAATTCGTCACGAATATCCTCTGTCGCAAGCGGCCCGAGATCGATCGACTCTTCCATGGGATCGCCGATGGTGAGCGCCTCGAACTTCTGCTTGAAGCCGGCTAGGACCTGATCATAGACGTCCTCGTGGACGATGAAACGCTTGGCCGCGATGCAGCTTTGGCCGTTATTCTGGAGCCGCGCCTTCACGCCCGTCTCGATAGCCGCATCGATATCGGCGCTCGGCATCACGATGAAAGCGTCGGATCCACCGAGTTCGAGAACAGCCTTCTTGATATGCTTGGCAGCCTGGCTGGCCACCGCTGCGCCGGCCGGTTCCGACCCGGTCAGCGTGACTGCCTTGACACGTTCGTCATCGATCAGAGCTTCAATCTTGTCCGAACCGATCAGGAGGGTCTGGAAGCAGCCTTGCGGCAAACCGGCCTCTGAAAAGACCTCTTCGATCGCCATGGCGCACTGCGGCACATTGCTCGCATGTTTCAGAATGCCGACATTACCGGCCATCAGGTTTGGTGCGGCAAAACGGAAAAGCTGCCAGTACGGAAAATTCCACGGCATGACAGCCAGCACCAGACCAATCGGCTGGTAGGTCACGAATGTCTTCTCGGCCGCGCTTTCATGCGCTTCATCGGCGAGAAAGTCGGCTGCGTTGTCCGCGTAATAGCGGCAGACAGAGGCGCATTTGTTCACTTCGGCCTTCGCCTCTTCGAGACGCTTGCCCATTTCGAGTACGGCGAGGCGTCCCAGCTTGTCGGTTTGGGCCTCGAGGATATCGGCGACCCTGTTGAGGATCGAAGAGCGCTCCGCAAAAGAGGTCTCACGCCATTCGGCAAAAGCCCGATCCGCGTTTTCGAGAGCGCGTTGGACATGCTCATCATCGTGCGAAGCGAGTTCTTCGAATGTCTCGCCCGTGGCGGGATTCGTACTTTTAGGCATAAAAATCTCCTGATTGAAAAATCAAACGTGACAAAAGCCTGTTCAGGGGTAGGGCACAAAACTGCTGACCCGGCCCGATGCTAATTGTTGCGCAGCGCTTGGATCAGTTCATCCTTGGACATATCGGACCGCCCATCAATATCGAGCTCCTGGGCACGATCGTAGAGTTCGTCCTTCGTCCATTCTTCGTAGGGAGATGCGTTTCCGCCCTTTTTCGAAGGGTGCATATCGCTATTTTCCTGCGCATTGGCGATCGCCGCGGACTTCTGCTTCGAATAGCCCTTCCCGCGCAGCTCCTCATATGTCTCGTCATTTTTGACGGACGATCCGTGATCCTTTGTCATTTCAGTCCTCGTCCAGTTCCTCGTCGCGCTCGTCCGGCGACATGGTGGAGAGATTCTGGTCGTCCATTGCCGCGAAAAGGCTGGCGCCGCCATCCTCGTCTCCGTCGATCTCCGCGATCAGCCGTTCCACTTCCGTGAGCAGCCCGTCGAAGTCATGGCCGCGATCGGCGCTCTGGCGTGCATAGATCTCGTTTCGGATCTCTCGAAGACGACGAAGGCGCTCATCGCGAGGCTGGCTCGAGAACGCGATGCCCTCCAGATCGTCGACCGTGATCTCCTGGCTGATACCAGGTGAATCGCCGTCATCCCCGACACTCCGGTCATCCGGCACGATTCCGACTTCATATTGAAATTCAGGCATGGTGCATCCCTTCTCTGATTATTCTTCTGTTCTGCATCGACAACGCCCTGCTCTCGTTTTTCGTTGCAGGGAACCGAAGCGGAGCCGGCGGAATTGAGCCGGCATTGAACCAACGCGTGGAGAGAGTGATGGCGAAGGACTATCCGGCGAATACGAAAGTGGAGTGGGACTGGGGAAACGGCACCGCACAAGGCAAGGTGCAGGAGAAGTTCACCGAGGAAGTGACGCGCACCATCGACGGCACAGAGGTCAAGCGTGACGCTTCGGACGACAATCCGGCCTATCTGATCGAGCAGGATGATGGTCATCGCGTTCTGAAAAAGCACAGCGAACTTCGCAAGGCCAGCTAAGAGGTCAGTCGCCTGCGAATGAAGCTCTTTTCAACTGTTTATGCTGTATCGCAGCATGGTATAAATACCATCGTGCAATGCACAATAAAGTCCAGCATATCGTTCACATAAAAGGAAATTTTAATGCTGCATCGCAGCATATCTGCACTCTGTGCGACCGCCTTAGCTTGATGCGGCGATTGAGGACATGCCCAGTGCCCCCATGATCGTGCGGACAATATTTCCGGCGTTGAGGCCGGCCTCTTCATACATCGCGGAAGCGGAATCCTGGTCGATGAAACGATCGGGCAGTGTCAAAGAGCGGAATTTCAATCCGCCGTCGAGAAAGCCGCCTTCGAGAAGTCTCTGGGCGACGTGGCTGCCGAAGCCGCCGATCGCGCCTTCCTCGACCGTCACCAGAACTTCATGATCGCGCGCCAGTCGCGCCAGGAGATCTTCGTCGAGAGGTTTGGCAAACCGCGCATCGGCCACCGTGGCTGAAAGTCCTCTGGTTTCGAGGTCTTCGGCTGCTTTCAGCGCTTCCGCAAGGCGAGGGCCGAGCGATAGGATGGCCACGCGCCCACCTTCGCGAATGATACGCCCCTTGCCGATTGGCAGCACTTCGCCTTCCTCGGGCATTTCGACGCCAACACCTTCGCCTCGCGGAAAGCGGATGGCGGAAGGTCCGTCATTGATGGTCACGGCCGTGGCGACCATATGACGCAATTCGGCTTCATCAGCCGGAGCCATGATGGTGAAGCCGGGCAGATTGCCGAGATAGGCGAGGTCGAAAGAGCCGGCATGGGTTGCGCCGTCAGCCCCAACCAGGCCGGCCCTGTCGATCGCAAAGCGTACCGGCAGATTTTGCAGCGCGATGTCGTGAACGACCTGGTCATAGGCTCGCTGCAGAAAGGTTGAGTAGATAGCGCAAAAGGGCTTCATGCCGCTGGCCGCCAGAGCGCCGCAGAAGGTCACGGCGTGCTGTTCGGCAATGCCGACATCGAAAGTGCGGGAAGGAAAGCGTTTTCCGAAGACGTCGAGCCCGGTGCCGGACGGCATGGCGGCCGTGACCGCACAAATCCTCCGGTCCTTCTCGGCATGGTGGATGAGGCTGTCGGCAAAGACCTTCGTATAGGCAGGGGCGTTGCTCTTCGCCTTGAACTGCTTGCCAGAGGGCACGTCGAATTTCGAAACGCCATGGTACTTGTCGGCCGAGGCTTCGGCCGGAGCATAGCCTTTGCCCTTCTTGGTGATGGTATGAAGCAGCACCGGCCCGTGGGCGCGCGCCTTGACGGCACGCAGCACGGCGAGCAATGCATGGATATCGTGACCATCGATCGGACCGGCATAGGAAAAGCCGAGCTCTTCGAACAGCGTTCCACCGACCACCATTCCCTTGACGAGATGCTTGGCGCGTTCCGCGCCCTCCCGGAACGGTGGCGGCAGGAGGGAGACGGCGCCCTTCGCAAGAGAACGAAAGTCCTGCAGCGGCTTGCCCGCATATAGACGCGAGAGATAGCGGCTCATCGCGCCGACCGGCGGCGCAATGCTCATCTCGTTATCATTGAGGATGACGACCAATCGCTTGCCGAGATGTCCGGCATTGTTCAGTGCCTCATAGGCCATGCCGGCGCTCATCGCGCCATCACCGATCACGGCGATCGCATCGCCGGTTTCCATGCCGAAATCGCGTCCGGCCGCGAAACCGAGGGCGGCGGAAATCGATGTCGAGGAGTGGGCCGCGCCGAATGGGTCGTATTCGCTCTCGGAGCGTTTGGTGAAGCCGGAAAGTCCGCCGCCCTGCCGCAAGGTGCGGATGCGGTCTCGGCGTCCGGTCAGAATCTTGTGGGGGTAGGTCTGATGGCCGACATCCCAGACAAGCTTGTCGCGTGGCGTATCGAAGATGGCGTGAATGGCAACCGTCATCTCCACCACGCCCAGCGACGCGCCCAGATGGCCGCCTGTCTCCGAAACGGCCGAGATCGTTTCCTGTCGCAGTTCATGGGCCAGCCGTGACAGTTCGTCATCGGAAAGCGCCTTCAGGTCGGCCGGCGTATCGATGCGATCAAGAAGCGGCGTATGGGGGCGGTCAGACAAGACGGTCAGCTCTCTCATTGCTGGAAAATGGCGGCGATCTATCCGCCAAGCACCTAAGCAAGGTATCGGCGCAATGCAATGAGAATGCTTGCCCTCATCCTTCCTTCTCAATGCGCCAGGACGATATGCGGCCATTGAGTGCGGCGGGCATTCGATCGATCGATTTCCTGAAGGTCTGGCACCGGCCGGTCAGGCCGTAATTATCGCATACCGTGACGATGTAGCCATCGCCGATCCGCGCGGAAGCGATGCGATCGTTCCATTCGCGCCCGAGGGTTATCGCTTCGTCGGCGCGATCGTGGCAATCGGCTTCGCCGGCTTCTTCATATTCCGAATAGAAACAGACGCCGAGTTCAGACTTCGGGGCTCCGGCGGCTGTGTTGCCCGGATCGGATCCGGGAACCGCCGTTGGCGTGGAAGCGTCTCGCTTTCTCTTTTTGTCGTCAGGCGTGAAACTGATCCTGCTTGCCACATCGCGCACCCGCGAGCCGGACAGATCGCCATCCTGCAGGATCAGGAAGGCGCCAGCGATCCAGCCAGTGCCGGTGGCAGCCTCGACACGGCACCAGCGGCCCTGCGGGGTGCATTCGAGAAGCCGTCCGCTGGCATTTTCCGCCATTGAGCCGACGCGCTCATATTGAACGCCGGGCCCGGCGCGCATGTTCATGCCGGCCCGCGCCTGAACCGAAAGCTCGGCGGCATGAGAAACGGCAGCAAAATTCATCAGAAAGAATACGGCAGAGAAAAGGACGCGTCCGGCAGTAGCCATGGGCAGGCAATTCCAGTCTATTCGAATAGGTCCCTATAAGAAGGGCGGTAGCGGACAAATTCGACCGCAATTGGACAGGTCGAGCTATCACCCAGCGTCAATCTCTACAACCAGAAGGTCCGATCACAATTCCTCACAATTTTTGACTGTGAGGCTGTCACTGCGTCCAACCCCGATCTCGGACAAAAAAAAGCCCGGCGGATAACCGCCGGGCCTCAGAGCTTTGAAAGAGTGGGGGACGATTACTCGTCGCTACCCTTTTCCTTGAGCGCAGCGCCGAGAATGTCGCCGAGCGACGCACCGGAGTCGGACGAGCCGTACTGTGCGACCGCTTCCTTCTCCTCGGCGATTTCCAGCGCCTTGATGGAGACGGAGATGCGACGGTTCTTCTTGTCGAACTGCGTGACACGACCATCGACCTTCTGACCGACGGAGAAGCGCTCGGGGCGCTGTTCCGCACGGTCGCGGGAAAGGTCGGCGCGGCGGATGAAGCTGTCGACATCGTGATCGACCAGCTTCACTTCCAGGCCGCCATCGGTCACGGCGGTCACTTCGCAGGTCACGACAGCGCCCTTGCGCAGTTCGCCGGATGCGGCTGCATCGCCAAGGGCGTCGCGGCCAAGCTGCTTGATGCCGAGGCTGATACGCTCTTTCTCCACGTCGACGTCGAGAACCTGGGCCGACACTTCGTCGCCCTTCTCATATTCGTCGATGACCTGCTCGCCGGGGCGGTCCCAGCTGAGGTCGGAAAGGTGCACCATGCCGTCCACATCGCCTTCGAGGCCGATGAACAGACCGAACTCGGTCTTGTTCTTGACTTCGCCGGTGACGGTTGCGCCGACCGGGAAGCTCTGGGCGAATGCATCCCACGGATTTTCCAGGGTCTGCTTCAGGCCGAGCGAAATGCGGCGCTTGACCGGATCGACTTCGAGAATGACCACGTCGACTTCCTGCGTCGTCGACAGGATCTTGCCGGGATGGACGTTCTTCTTGGTCCAGCTCATCTCCGAAACGTGGATCAGGCCTTCGATGCCCGGCTCCAGTTCGACGAATGCACCGTAATCGGTGATGTTGGTGACCGTTCCGGTGACCTTCTTGCCGAGCGGATACTTGCCGCCGATGCCGTCCCACGGATCGGCTTCGAGCTGCTTCATGCCGAGGCTGATGCGGTGCGTTTCCTGGTTGATGCGGATGATCTGCACATTCACCGTCTGGCCGATCTGAACGATCTCGGACGGATGGTTCACGCGGCGCCATGCCATGTCGGTCACGTGCAGCAGGCCGTCGATGCCACCGAGGTCGACGAATGCGCCGTAATCGGTGATGTTCTTGACCACGCCTTCGACCGTCTGGCCTTCTTCGAGGTTCTGAACGATCTCGGAACGCTGCTCCGCACGGCTCTCTTCGAGAACAGTCCGGCGGGATACGACGATATTGCCGCGGCGCTTGTCCATCTTCAGAATTTCAAAAGGCTGCGGCGTGTGCATCAGCGGGCCGACATCGCGGATCGGACGAATGTCCACCTGCGAGCGCGGCAGGAAGGCGACAGCGCCATCCAGATCGACGGTGAACCCGCCCTTGACCTGGTTGAAAATCTGACCTTCGACCTTTTCGCCGGACTCGAATTTCTTCTCCAGGCGGATCCAGGCTTCTTCGCGGCGGGCCTTGTCGCGGCTGATGACCGCATCGCCAAGCGCGTTTTCGATGCGCTCGACATAGACTTCCACCGTATCGCCGACCTTGAGGGTCGGTTCGCCATTCTTCACGCCGAATTCGCGCAGCGGCACGCGGCCTTCGACCTTCAGGCCGACGTCGATGACGGCCATGTCTTTTTCGATGCCGGTTACGAGACCTTCGACCACATTGCCTTCAGCGGCGAAATCGCCCGAGGCTTCGGTCTGGTCCAGCATAGCCGCAAAATCGTCGCGCGACGGATTCATTTCACTCATTTGATTAGATATCTCCAGCGGGAAGCGTTGAGATTTGCGGTCTTGCCGCTTCGCTTGCCCGTTCTGCGCCGGTGGTTCGTGTTGGGTCGACCCGTCTGCGCACTCCAGGTTCTCATATCAGAACCATCGAAACCGTACTGCCGGGAGCATCTCTTGCGTGGCAGGCGGCGATCCGGCGCGGTGGATGCGGACGGGCGTCGTTTGCGTCAGGCGGAGCGTTTGCCGTTGATCAGCAATCGTGCCGCATTGAACGCGGCCTCTATACCCATTTCGCTCGTATCCAGCAAGTGTGCGTCTTCAGCCGGCCGGAGCGGCGAATCGGAGCGGCCCATGTCGCGCTCGTCGCGCCGCTTGATGTCGGCCAGAATATCGGCCTCGCGTGCCTCTCCGCCATTGCGCAGGATCTCGTGATAGCGACGCTCGGCCCGTATTTCCGCAGAGGCGGTCACGTAGAGTTTGACGTCCGCATCGGGAAGCACCACCGTGCCGATGTCGCGCCCGTCGAGAACCGCTCCATGGCCCTTATTGGCGAAGGTGCGTTGGCGCTCGACCAGTTCTCTGCGAACCGCCGGCATGACCGCGACCCTTGAAGCGGCTTCGCCCACGCCATGAGCTGAAAGAATGGTCCGGTCCATCGCCGAGAGGTCCAGCGTCCGTGCCGCGTCGAGGGCGGCGTCCTCATCGTCGAGAGACGCGTCCCGGTCGATCATGGCCTTGGCGACCGCCCGATAGGTCAGGCCCGTGTCCAGATGGCGAAGGCCGTAATGTGCGGCGAGCCGCCGCGACAGCGTGCCCTTGCCCGATGCTGCCGGCCCGTCGATAGCGATGGTCAGGGGTGATTTGTCCATCAGCGATCGTCGCCCTCTGGAGTCGTTCGGGAAATCGTCGCGCCCAATTCTCCCATCAGATCGAAGAATTGCGGGAAGCTCGTCGCAACCATTCGGGAATCGTCGATCGTGACCGGTTTCTCGGCAGCGAGGCCCATGGTCAGGAACGCCATGGCAATGCGGTGGTCGAGATGGGTTTCGACAGTCCCGCCACCGATGCCCTTTCCGCTGGGCGTGCCGCGTACGGTCAGGCAGGCTTCGCTTTCGGTGCAGTCGACGCCATTGGCCTCAAGCCCCCGCGCGACCGCATGGAGCCGGTCGCTTTCCTTGACGCGCAATTCCTCGATCCCATCCATGACGGTTTCGCCCTCGGCGAATGCGGCGGCCACGGCAAGCACCGGATATTCGTCGATCATGGAGGGCGCGCGTTCAGGCGGCACCGCCACACCTTTCAGCTCGGATGACCGCACGCGCAGATCGGCCACATCTTCGCCGCCGGCGTCACGCCAGTTCACGATATCGATCAGTCCACCCATTTCCTGAAGCGTCAGAACGATGCCCGTCCGCGTCGGGTTCATCAGCACGTTTTCGATAGTGATGTCCGCGCCCGGCACAATCAGGCCGGCGACGAGAGGAAAGGCGGCCGAAGATGGATCGCCTGGAACATCGATGGTGCGGCCCTTCAGGGTCGGTTGTCCTTCTATGCGGATGGTCCGTACGCCGTCCGCATCCTCCGCAACCTCGATTTTTGCCCCGAAACCCATCAGCATCTTTTCGGTATGATCGCGCGTCATGACCGGCTCGATGACGGTGGTCGTGCCGGCGATATTGAGGCCCGCAAGCAGAACCGCGCTTTTCACCTGCGCGGAGGCGACCGGGACGCGATAGGTGATCGGAACGGGCGTTGCAGGCCCGCGAAGGGTGACCGGCAGTCGATCTCCCTCTTCCGCTTCGACGGCAACGCCCATCTGCCGCAGCGGATCCAGCACCCGTTTCATTGGTCGGCGGGAAAGTGACGCATCACCGATGAAACGGCTGGTCATGTGGTACGATCCCACAAGGCCCATCGTCAGCCGGCAGCCCGTCCCCGCATTGCCGAAGTCGAGCGGGCTTTCGGGTTCGAGCAGCGCGCCATTGCCCGTGCCGAAGACACGCCAGCAGGCGTCTTCCCGCGTCACCTTTGCGCCCATCGCCGCCATGGCCCGTCCGGTCGCGAGCACGTCCTCGCCCTCCAGGAGGCCGGTGATGACCGTCTCTCCACTCGCCAGCCCGCCAAACATCAGCGAGCGGTGCGATATGGACTTGTCGCCCGGTACGCGAATCGCGCCGGAAAGGGAATCGGCCCTGTGCGCGGTCGCTGGAAGGGGAGCGGCTTGATGCATGATGTCGTGCCTCGGCAAGGGTGCTGTTTCATATTCAGGCGGCGTGCGCTTAGCATGATGGGGCGAGATGGTCATCCGTCCGATGACGCTTTCGGAGCGATGACCTTTGACAGTTTTCGCCACCGGGGTTATGGGCTGGCCAAAATCGTACAATCTGACGCGAAACCGGTAGCGGCATGGCTCGGCCGGAAGCGCGAGAGAGCAGGGAACTGGAAACCGTGGCTAAAACCGAACTCGGCACCAAGCGTACTTGCCCCGAAACCGGCAAGAAATTCTACGATCTGAACAAGGATCCGATCGTCTCACCCTATACGGGCAAGACCTATCCGCTTTCCTTCTTCGAAGAAACGGCAGCGGTGAAGAAGGCCGAGCCCGTTAAGGACAAGGTCGAGGAAGCGGAGACGGAGACCGAAGAGGAAGACGAATCCGAATTCGTCAGCCTTGAAGAAGCTGAGGACGACGAAGAGACTGGCACGGTCAAGTCGAAGGCGGCTGACTCCGATGTCGATATGGACACCGACGACATCGACCTTGAGGATGACGACGACGATCCGTTCCTCGGCGATGACGAAGATGATGACGACGACGACGATGTCTCCGACATCATCGCGGTCGGCGGTGACAACGAAGACGATAGCTGATTGTCAGGCAGGCTGGCGCAGAAAAATTTTGCCGGCCTGCATCTAGCCTCTTGATCGTTTCGGCAGGGCCGGATAGAAGCCCGCCATCCCAAACGGTGCTGTCCGCGTGCAGCACCGCCACGGAAGTCGAGCCGCTGGGCTCGCAAGGCGTGGGGCCATAGCTCAGTTGGGAGAGCGCTACAATGGCATTGTAGAGGTCAGGGGTTCGACTCCCCTTGGCTCCACCATCTTTCCTAAGAGAAAAACACAGACACCCGTCCCAGTCCTGCGCAAGCCGTCCAACGCCTGGCAGACGGCCAATCCTCACCGGTGACGGATGCCGTTATTGCCCTGCAGCGAAAAACGGCAGAACCGCAAAGGCGGCGATTGACAGGGCCTGACTGGGACCGGTCGTCAGAGATCGATCCGGCGTAGCCGCAGCGCATTCGTGATCACCGACACCGAGGAGAGCGACATGGCCGCCGCGGCAATCATGGGCGATAGCAGCAAACCGAAGACCGGGTAGAGAATGCCGGCGGCGATCGGCACGCCGAGCGCGTTGTAAAAGAACGCGAAGAAAAGGTTCTGCTTGATATTGCGAAGGGTCGCCTCGGCCAGCTTGCGCGCCCGCACAATACCCTGCAGATCGCCACCAAGAAGCGTGATGCCGGCGCTTTCCACGGCGACATCGGCGCCGGTTCCCATCGCGATCCCTACATTGGCCGCAGCGAGGGCCGGTGCATCATTGACCCCGTCACCCGCCATGGCGACGGAAGCGCCGGCTTGATGCAGTTCGTCGACCAGCGCCTTCTTGTCTGCCGGTAGAACGCCGGCCCGCACTTCGTCGATGCCGAGGCGGGCCGCG
Source organism: Notoacmeibacter ruber (assembly GCF_003668555.1). Lineage (NCBI taxonomy): Bacteria > Pseudomonadati > Pseudomonadota > Alphaproteobacteria > Hyphomicrobiales > Notoacmeibacteraceae > Notoacmeibacter > Notoacmeibacter ruber. The sequence goes on from NZ_RCWN01000001.1 coordinate 151,407, forward strand.
ACGGCCTTCGCCGTGCGCTCATTGTCGCCCGTGGCCATGATGATGCGTAGTCCCTGGGAATGGAGGTCGCGAATGGCGTCTTCCGTACTGGCCTTTACCGGGTCGGCAACCGCGATGAGGCCTGCCAATTGCCGATCGACGGCGATATACATCACCGTCTTGCCCTGACCGCCGAGGTCGCCGGATACTTGCTCGGCGGCCGATGTTTCAACCGACAGATCGGCAAGAAGGGCGGCATTTCCGAGCGCGACATCGCTTCGTCCCACCATGCCGCGAACGCCCTTACCGGTAATCGCTTCGAAACCGGAAACTGTCGCGATCGTCAGGCCACGGGAGTGCGCGCCTTCGAGAATCGATTCCGCCAGAGGGTGTTCGGAGCCGCGTTCAAGCGCGGCCGCGAGAGAGAGCACTTCGTCTTCTGTCCGGTCGGCCAACGCGATCACATCCGTCAGTCGAGGCTTTCCCTCGGTCAATGTGCCGGTCTTGTCGATAACGAGCGTATCGACTTTCGCCATGCGCTCCAGCGCTTCGGCATCCTTGACGAGAACACCGGCCTGCGCACCGCGCCCGGCCGCGGTCGTGATGGAAATCGGCGTGGCGAGACCGAGCGCACAAGGGCAGGCAATGACCAGCACCGAGACGGCTGCGGCCATCGCATAAGCCAGGGCCGGCTCCGGACCGAAGATCAGCCAAAGGACAAAAGAAAGCAGCGCAATGCCCACCACCGTCGGCACGAACACCGCCGCCACCTTGTCGGCGAGTCCCTGAATGGGGGCCTTGGAAAGACGCGCGCTCGCAACCATCGAAACGATCTGCGACAGAACGGTCTCCGCCCCGACCTGCGTGGCGCGCACCGCAAGCGTTCCGTTCTTGTTGATCGTGCCGCCGGTCACGCGATCGCCAGTCGTTTTCTCCACCGGCACCGGTTCGCCTGTAATCATGCTTTCGTCGATGGAAGAGCGGCCTTCGATCACCTCGCCGTCGACGGGAATGCTTTCGCCCGGCCGAACGCGCACCAGATCGTCCTCGACGATATTGTCGAGCGGCGCGTCATATTCCGAGCCGTCGGGAAGGATGCGCCGCGCCCTCTTGGGGGCCAGATCCATCAGGGCGCGAATCGCGTCGCCGGTTCGCTCGCGTGCCCGCAATTCCAGCACCTGGCCAAGGAAGATGAGTGCGACGATCACGACGGCCGCCTCGTAATAGGTGCCGGCTTTGTCGCCCGACCGGTAGGCTTCCGGAAGGAGGCCGGGCAGGAATGTCGCGACCAGCGAATAGAGATAGGCGGCGCCGACACCGAGCATGATCAGCGTCCACATATTCGGCGCCCGGTTGCGTATGGAATCCACACCGCGCTTAAAGAAGGGCAGGGCGGCCCAGAGCACGACCGGCGTCGCAAGGGCGAATTCCAGATAGACGGCGATGCGCTCGCCGATCCAGTCACGCACCGGCAGGCCGACCATCTCGCCCATGGTCAGGATGAGCAGCGGAACGGCGGCCGCCGCGCTGATCCACATGCGTCTCGTGAAGTCCGTCAGTTCCGCGCTCGGCTCGTTGGACGGGACCATCGGCTCCAGTGCCATGCCGCAGATCGGGCAGGTGCCCGGTTCGTCGCGCACGATTTCCGGATCCATCGGGCAGGTGTATTGAACGCCGGGCTTACCGCGGCTTCGCACAATGTCTGCATTGCCGGAAAGGTAGAAATAGGGATCGTCGCGGAACTTGGTGCGACAGCCCTCCGAGCAGAAATAATAGGTCTCGCCCTCATAGGAATAGGTGCGGGCGTCCGGCTTGATGGTGACCGACATCCCGCAAACCGGATCGATCGCCTTGTCGGCGTTGCCGACAGCCGTCCCGTCGGCATTGCCATGATCGTGGTGGCGGTGCCCGCCGCAGCAATGGTGAGCGGCGTTGTCGGACGCTTTCGACTGTTCGGTCATGACCGTATTCCCGTTGTTGAACAGCGAATGTAGGTCTTCCAGTCACTGGAAGGTCAAGGGGGGCGACGCGTCGATCGATCGACTTGTTCACTGCGCAGCACCGCACCGGTAATAACCGCGATATCCTGCCTGCAGTCCGGCATCGAGCGTGAGGCGGAGCGTCGCTTCCTGAGGCGAACTGGCTGTCGCATCAAGAGTATCACCATCGTGTGCGTCGATGCGGATCGATGCGCCCTCGGTGAAGAAAGACAGCCCGGTTTCTTCATTGTCATTGCGCCCGTCCAGTAGCACCAGATCGCCGCTGATCTTGAGGAGGGCGCGGCTCTCGTTGCCGGAGTCGCCGAACGCCAGGACAGGCCTGCTTTCGGTCGTGTAGGAAAAACTGCAAACCGGCTCTTCTTTAAAGACCGTCTCCTTCTCATCCTGGTTCAGGAATTGCAGATCGAGCGTGGCGATTTCGGGAGTGGAAAGCGCTTCGTCCAGGCTGACGATCTGTGCTGCCTGCGATGCACCGGGTCCAGTGGCATCGCCGTTGGTCTCGATATCCTCGATCAGATAGCGCATCTCGGCAATTTCTTTGTCCTGCGCGTAAATGATCCCGTCTGCGAGCTTGCTTACGCGGGGATCGGATATATTGGCTCTGCCTGAGGTCATGATCGCGATGGAATGATGAGGGATCATTGCGCGCATATAGGATGTGTCACCGACTGTAATCTGGCTGCGTACCAGCCAGAGCGAGGCGCCGAAGACAATCACCGCGCCGACGAAAATGGCGGCATTCAGCGCCTTGCTGGAATACATCGAAAGCATGAACGCCAGCATGATGATGGCCATGGCCGCGCCCATGAGAATAGCCATGTAGACGCGCGTTTCGGACCAGAAGATATGCGTGACGAGAAATGTGTTCAGATACATGAGACCGAACATCACCACCGTCGAGGTGAGGATCATCGCCGCAAAGCGCCAGTAGGACATGATGGAGAACTCCCGAAATTATTTTCTGGAGAGGAAATGACCTTACAGCGCAGGAGGGTTCCCCACTATCTGAAGTCGCTTGACCCTCCAGTTGCTGGAAGGTTTATCCTGAATGAAGGAGCTATGTGATGAATATTGGTGATGTTTCGGCAGCCAGCGGACTGCCCGCGAAGACGATCCGTTATTATGAAGAGATCGGCCTCATCGACGCGGGTCGTGGTGCAAACGGCTATCGCGACTTCAGCGAGAGTGACGGCCATAAGCTCGCCTTTCTGGGACGTGCTCGATCCCTCGGTTTTTCCATTGAGGATTGCCGAACCCTTCTGTCACTTTACGAGGACAGGGAACGCGCGAGTGCCGATGTGAAGGCGGTCGCGACGGAGCATATCCGCCGGATCACGTCGAAGATCGAGGAACTGGAATCGCTACGGCAGACGCTGAGTGAACTGATCAGCCGGTGCAAAGGCAATGATCGCCCCGATTGCCCGATCATCGACGACCTGTCGGGAGCACGGAGTGCGTGCCATGAGTAGAAAATTCGTGATGGTGCTCGCCGCACTTTTCGTCGTTCTGGTGGGCGGGTGGTTCGTGTTTTTCGGGCAGGCCCCCTCCGACGGCGGCGAAGAACAGGCGTCACTTGTCATCCCAACCCTCTCCGGGGAGCAGCTTAAGGGCAAGGCGCTCTTCGACCGCAACTGCGCAAGCTGCCATGGCGAAAGTGGCGTTGGAACGGATCAGGGCCCGCCCTTCATTCATCCGATTTACGAGCCCGGCCATCATGGCGATCAGGCCTTTCTCCTGGCCGCGCAAAACGGTGTACGCGCCCACCATTGGCGTTTCGGCAATATGCCTCCCGTTGCCGGCGTCGGTCAGTCCGAAGTTCGGAAGATCGTCGCTTATGTGCGCGCCGTACAGCGAGCCAATGGTATTCGCTGATCCTTCGGATATTCGACTTTGACCGCTGATCGATCCGCCGGGCGGTCTTCCGGCCACTAAACAGCGAGAATCGGGGTGGAACGTCCGCCTTCGCGTTGCGCTTTGTGTCAAAACCGCTAAATCGGTGCGCAGAGCCAATGAATGAGGCCCGATGGCCGCTATCCAGTCCAGAGATCGATCATGACCCGCTATCCTTCCGCCCCTCCACTGGTGACTATTTTCGGCGGTTCCGGCTTCCTTGGCCGCCATGTCGTGCAGGCGCTTGCTCGCAGGGGCTTTCGCATGCGCGTCGCCTGTCGCAACCCCAATAGGGCGCAGCATCTGCAGCCGCTTGGAAATGTCGGGCAGATCCAGACGATCAAGGCGAATATTCGCGACGAAAATGCCATTGCACGCGCCTGCGAAGGCGCCGATCACGTGGTCAACCTTGTCGGTGTATTGGTCGAGACCGGCAAGCAGACGTTTGAAGCTCTTCAGAATGAAGGAGCCGCCGATCTGGCGCGCGCCGCCGCCAAGGCCGGCGCAGGGATGACCTTCGTTTCAGCGATTGGAGCCGACGAGGATAGCGCAAGCGAATATGCCCGTGCCAAGGCGAAGGGCGAGCAGGCGGTTCTGGATGCTGTCCCGGATGCGGTCATTCTCCGGCCTTCCATCATGTTCGGTCCCGAAGACGATTTCTTCAACCGGTTTGGCGATATGGCGCGGTTCACACCGGCCCTGCCGCTGATCGGTGGCGGCGATACGCGTTTCCAGCCCGTCTATGTGGCTGATGTCGCCGAAGTTGTGGCGCGCAGCGTCGCCGGCGAATTGCAGGGTGGAGCGATCTATGAGCTCGGCGGACCGGAGGTGTTCACCTTCAAGGAGCTGATGCAGATCGTGCTGGATCAGACAGATCGCAAGCGCGTCCTCATGCCTCTGCCGAAATCGATCGCCAGCATCATAGGCGGGGTCGGCGACTTCATTCCTTTCGGTCTTGCGCCGCTCACCTCCGATCAGGTGCGGCAGCTCAATAACGACAATGTGGTGTCGGACGAGGCAAGAAAGGATGGACGGACGCTCGAGGGCCTCGGCATCCAACCGCACACCGTTCGGGCGATCGTCCCCTCCTATATCTGGCGTTATCGGCCGGAGGGAGAGTTTACCCGCAGTCGCGGAGAGGGCTGACGGCGCTCAGCCGACCAGCAGCAATCCGGCGAGGCCTGCCGCACCGACGACGATGCGCCACCAGCCGAACAGCCCGTATCCGTAGCGGCTGACATAGGCCAGAAGCGCTTTCACCACGAGCGCCGCGACGATGAAGGCCGCGACGAAGCCAACCGCGATGACCGATGTATCGGCGCCCGACAGGACGTCGCGATTCTTGAAAAGATCGTAGACCACGGCGCCGGTCATGGTCGGCATGGCGAGGAAGAAGCTGAACTCCGCCGCGCTGCGTTTGTCCGCACCCAGCAGCAGCGACCCGACAATGGTCGAACCGGATCGAGAGGTTCCGGGGATCATGGCAAGGCACTGGAAAAATCCGATCGCGATGCAAAGCCACAGCGGATAATCCATGATGTCGTTGTAGCGTGGCGCTTTCACCAGCCGGTCGACGAAAAGCAACACGATACCGCCGACGATCAGCGCAACGCAGATCACCATTGGGGTTTCGAACAGAACCGTCTTGATGAAATCATGTGCCAGGACGCCGATGACCGCTGCCGGGAGAAAAGCCAGCAGGATGCCAATGACGAAATGGCGCGAGCGCGGGCTGCTCGGCAGCGTGACCGCCAGATTCCAGAGCCGCGCGAAATAGAGCATCACGATCGCCAGGATCGCGCCGAGCTGGATGACGATTTCGAAGACCTTGCCGGTCGATTCGAAGCCCATGAAATGTCCGGCGAGAAGAATATGGCCGGTCGACGAAACGGGAAGAAACTCGGTCAATCCCTCCAGAATGCCGAGGATCAACGCGTCGAATAGTGTCTGTTCACCCACGGCTGACCGGGTCCTTTATCCGTTGCTAATTCTTGTGTGCTTGATTGTTAGCCTCTATAGCCCGAAACCCTGATGGCCTCCGAATCGCACATGCGACATTTCTTTACCGGTGCGAGGAAACGAATGCCATGCGTAGCTTTGATGCGTGAGCGATGCTGACCCTTTTTCACTATCCCATGAATGCGGGCAGCCGCTTCATCCGCCTGCTCCTGACGGAATATTCCGTACCGTTTACCCTTATCGAGGAAACGCCCTGGGTGCGCCGGCGTGAGTTCCTTCAGCTCAATCCGGCCGGATCGGTGCCGGTCCTGCTTGCCGAATCGGACCAGCCGGTGGCGGGCACCATGACGATCTGCGAGTATATCGACGAGACGCGGGGCAGCATGTCCCGCGACAAGCGCCTGATGCCGTCCGACGTCTTCGGAAGGGCGGAGGCGCGCCGTCTGACGAGTTGGTATCTCGACAAGTGCGAAAACGAAGTCACGCGCCACATGGTCCGCGAACGGGTCACACGGCCTCTCATGCCGACGGAGAAGGGTGGCGGATCGCCGGATGCTGGCGCGTTGCGCGCGGCGCGAAGCAATATTACCCAACATCTGAAATACACCAATTATCTGGCTGGCACCCGTAACTGGCTATCCGGAGACAAGCTGACCATTGCCGACCTTGCCGCCGGCGCGACCCTTTCGATCCTCGACTATCTCGGCGAGCTGGACTGGTCAGGCCACGAGGCCGCCCGGGAATGGTATGCCAGGGTCAAGAGCCGGCCGTCCTTCCGTCCCCTCTTGCAGGAGCGGGTGCGCGGCTTGCCGCCCTCCGCCCATTATGCGGATCCCGACTTCTGACCAGTCCGCTCGCGCCGAGCGGCTCCGCGCCTTCCTGCACAAAGAGGCGCGGGCGCTCGGCTTCGACGGCGTGGCCATCACTAGGCCCGACGCGATACCGCAGGCCGCAGAGCGTCTGTCGCATTTCGTTGCAGAAGGGCGGCATGGGACAATGGGCTGGATAGCGGAAACGGCGGAGCGGCGAGGCAGCCCGACAGGGCTCTGGCCGGAGGTCCGCTCCGTCATCATGCTCGCTGTCAATTACGGTCCGGAAGAGAACCCCCTGCCGCTTCTGCAGCGAAAAGAGAAGGCGAACGTTTCTGTCTATGCGCGCCATCGCGATTATCACGATCTCATCAAGGGCCGCCTGAAGACACTGGCATCGAAATTGCTGGCGCGGGTGCGCCAGATGGATGCGGAAGACCGGAACGAAGTGAAGGTCTTTGTCGATACCGCCCCACTGATGGAAAAGCCGCTGGCGGAAGCCGCCGGCCTGGGCTGGCAGGGCAAGCATACCAATCTTGTCAGTCGCGAGCATGGCTCATGGCTCTTTCTTGGCTCGATCCTCACCACGCTCGACCTGCCGGCGGACCAAGCCGAAATCGACCATTGCGGCTCGTGCCGGGCCTGCCTCGACATCTGCCCGACTAATGCGTTTCCCGCCCCATATCAGCTCGATGCGCGGCGCTGCATTTCCTATCTGACCATCGAACATGACGGCCTGATCCCCTTGGAATTTCGCCCGGCGATGGGAAACAGGGTCTATGGATGCGATGATTGTCTGGCCATCTGCCCGTGGAACAAATTCGCCAGCGAAACGAAGGAAGCCAAGCTGGCTGCACGCCACGATCTGAAAGCGCCGCCGCTGGCTGATTTCCTTGAAATGGACGATGCCGCATTTCGCGCTTTCTTTTCCGGCTCGCCCGTCAAACGCATCGGACGCGACCGTTTCGTGCGGAACGTGCTGGTCGCCGCCGGCAATAGCGGCAAAACCGAACTGGTGCCGCTTGTCGAAGCGCTGCTTGATGATCCGGCGCCCCAGGTTCGCGGCATGGCGGTCTGGGCGCTCTCACGGCTGGACCATGCAACTCTTGCATGCCATCAGGGTGACGCCTCAACAGATGAGGATGGAGCGGTGCGGCATGAGTGGCGGCAGGCACTTTCCAACGGCTAGACTGGGATCGGAACGGCGTGAGACTTTTTCTGTTTGGTGCAGGTTACAGCGCGCGAGGCGTGGCGCAGGAACTGGCGGCCGAATCTGAATGGATTGGCGGTACGTCACGTTCGGCCGATCAGTTGAAGACACTTCCTGATTTCGGCATTGCTCCCTATCGATTTGCGGGTCGCGACGACGATGTAGCGACGATGCCCCTTTTCGATGTGACCCATCTTCTGGTTTCCATCGCGCCGGACCAGCAGGGTGACCCCGTTTTGGATGCAGCTGGCGATACCATCCGAAACAACATGCCCGCCCTGCGATGGATCGGATATTTCTCCACCATCGGCGTTTACGGGGATGCCGATGGGAAGTGGATCGATGAAAGCGCGCCGCGCCTGAGCGACAAGAGGCGCGGTCGAGAACGGATCGACGCGGAGGATGGCTGGATCGCGCTCGGAAACGCGCTTGATATTCCGGTCGCGGTGTTGCGTCTGGCCGGCATTTACGGGCCGGGTCGCAACCAGCTTCTCAAGCTGGCCGAGGGAAAGGCGCGCCGTATCATCAAGCCCGGTCAGGTCTTCAATCGCATTCATGTCGACGATATTGCCGGTGCGACTGCGCATCTGCTGCGGCAGAAAGCCAATGGGGCCTGGAACATCACCGATGACGAGCCGGCCCCTCCACAGGATGTCATCGAATATGCTGCCGGACTGATGGGCGTTCAGCCACCGCCCGCGGTTGACTTCGATACCGCGGACCTTTCTCCTATGGTCCGCAGCTTCTATGGCGACAATAAGCGGGTCAGCAATGCGAGACTGAAAGCCTCCGGCTACAGTTTGCGCTTTCCGGATTATCGCAGTGCGCTGGATCATTTGTGGCAGTCGGACCGTTGGCGCGGCCGGGGTCCGCTGGATGCGCCCCGCGCGATGAGCTGAGTTCGGTCAGTTCCGCATTCGCCAGGGCACGAAGATCCGACCATGGTGGCATCGGCAGGTCGGCAAGTTCGTCGAGCGTGAGATGCCGAAGTGATTCATGGGCCAGAATGTCGTGCCCCTCTTCGCCGTTGCCCAGTAAGTTTTTCTTGAACCACTCGCGCCATTTGCGAAATCCGAAATACATATCGCTCTCCCTTTCATGAAGGGAAAGGCCACATATTTTTACGATGGCCAATGGAATTTGTCTGACCCTTTATATAGAAAATCTATATGAAGAATCTCAATCGTGTGCACCTGAATGCTCTCCACGCGGCAGAAGTCATTGGTCGAACCGGGACATTGAAAGCGGCGGCGCAAGAGCTTGGCGTGACGCCCGGGGCGGTCAGCCAGCATCTCATCAAGCTGGAAAAGCAGTTGGGCCATCAGCTATTCGAGCGACAAGCGGCAGGTTTGCGTCCGACACCGTTTGGCGCAGCACTCCTGCCCGAACTGCATGAAGGGTTCAGTCAGCTCGAACATGCTCTGACCATGGCGCGTGGCCGGGGCGACGGCATTTTGACGCTCTCCGTCGCTCCGAACTTTGCCGCCAAATGGCTGGTACCGCGGCTTGCACGGTTCTCCCGGCTCCATCCCGGCGTAAGCGTGCGCGTCGAAGCGACGTCGACTCTCGTTGACCTCGACGCTTCGGATATCGATCTCGCTATACGGGTGGGTGACGGAGAGTATACGGATGTCAGGACCGAATTTTTGGCGCCTCAAGAGGTCTTTCCGGTCTGCGCGCCGTCGCTCGCCGAGGCGCTGAAGGTCCCTGCCGATCTGAAGACGGCGTGGATCCTCCGTGACGTCAACTCCGTTATTCCATGGCAATTCTGGCTCGATCAATTCGATATGCGCGAGGAAGAGTTGCCGCAGGGCTATGCGTTTACCGATGGTGCGCTTTGCCTAGAAGCTGCGATTGCGGGCCAGGGCGTGATGCTGGCCTGGCGGTTTCTTGCGGAGGATGCGATAGCGGCCGGCCAGCTCGTGGCCCCCTTCGAGGGGTGTACCGCTACGGGGCTCTCTTATTGGCTTCTGAGTTCGAAGCGGCGCAGACCGGGCCTGCCCGTAAGGGCGTTCAGCGAGTGGTTGAAGAACGAGATCGCTGGTTCATTTGCGCCGCCAAGCGCGTCCGCCGGATAAAGAAAGGGCCGGCTGATGGCCGGCCCTTTCCTTCATTCTTCAACGATGCCGTTCAGACGGCGGCTTTGTTGACGCCGCCCATTGCGATATCGGTCATGTGGCGATCGCCTTCATATGTCTCGTTGAGGCAATCCTGCAGCCGGTCGGCTTCGTCGTTCAGCTCGAGGCGGCGCGCGAAGGCGACGAGGCAGCCATAGCCGGCAATGGCGTAGTGAGCCATGCGCTGATACTGCGTGATGATCATCGCGTCGCGCGCATCGGCGTCGTCAATATCCTGCTCGATACCATGCGAGCGTGCTTCTTTGACGAGACCTTCCATGCCCTTGCAGAATTCGCCCTTCGGGTCGGCATCATGGGCCTTGATGATCGAACGAAGAACTTCCATGCCATTTTCGATGCCTTTGACACCGGCCGACAGGGCGTCCTGCAGTTCTGAATTGTCAGCCTTGTCTTTCAACTCGGCCGTGACCTTCGAGGACTGGTGGCAGGCGCTGAAAATATCCTGCAGCTGGTCAACATAAACGTCTTTAAGATTGGCAATAGCCATGAAAATAACCTTCCCTTCGTGCATTCAAAATTGTCGAATGATCAACACGCGAAGAGGCGGTCTCGTTCCATATCAACGCAGGAAAAAGGCCGACGCATCGCTGCGCCGGCCTTCGTGTTTTTCCTACAAATTGAAAGCCGTCAGGCCGAGGGCTGTTTGGTTTTGCGCAGATAGGGCAGAACCGTATCGAACGCACCGAACTTCGCCTTCGCATCATCGTCGGAAAGGGTCGCCGGAATGATGACGTCTTCACCGACATTCCAGTTGGCTGGCGTCGCAACGGTGTGCTTGGCTGCTGTCTGCAGCCCGTCAAGCGCGCGCAGCACTTCGGCGAAGTTACGGCCGACATTCATCGGATAGGTCATGGAAAGCTTCAGCTTTTTGTCCGGCCCGATAATGTAGACGGTGCGAACCGTGGCCGTGTCGTTCGGCGTGCGTCCATCCGGCAGATAAGCCTCGGCGGGCAGCATGTCGAAGGCCTTGGCGACCTTAAGATCGGCGTCGGCCACGATCGGGAAGCCGGCCTTGGTGCCCGCAACCTTCTCGATATCGCCCTTCCATTTCACATGGTCGTCCGCGCTGTCGACCGAGACGCCAAGCACCTTGGTGCCACGCTTTTCCCATTCATCGGAAAGCTGCGCGACAGCACCGAATTCGGTCGTGCAGACCGGCGTAAAATCCTTCGGGTGGCTGAAGATGACGGCCCAGCTATCGCCGATCCAGTCATGCAGCTTGAAGGTGCCCTGGTCGGTTTCGACTTCGAGATTTTCAATCGTGTCGTTGATACGGAGGCTCATAATAGCTCCTTTCAAAAGAATTTCTGTTGCAGCGAATGTAAGGTGTGCAGCCTGATAAATCAGGGAATGACTTGGCGATTATCGGCCACCTTTGGGGATGGCTTTGCGCGTTTCGACGAATTGCCGATCAAGCCGCCTTTTTTGTCCCGACCTGATAGTCCTTTACCGTTGCGAAGCTGATGGCAGGCCAGCGCTCGGCCTCATAGTTCAGCGAAAAGCCGTTCGGCGCCATATAGACGGGGTCGCCGTCCAGATCGCGGCTCATTTCTCCGCGATGGGCGTCCATGAAATCGCGTAGTTCCTGCTGCGTCGGGGCGGAAATCCACCGCGCCACGGCAAAGCGGGCCGGTTCGAACCCGACCGGCAGCGAGTACTCCTGGTTGAGGCGCTCGGCGAGGACGTCGATCTGCAGTGCACCCACGACGCCGACAATGGCTGGGGAGCCGTCTTCCGGTGTGAAGAGCTGAACGACACCCTCCTCGGCCATCTGCGCCAGCGCTTCCTTCAGCTTCTTGGCCTTCATCGCATCTTTCAGCGAGACGCGCCGCAGAATTTCCGGCGCAAAATTCGGAACGCCGCGGAAGACGATATCTTCGCCATCCGTCAGCGTATCGCCGATGCGCAGGGTGCCATGGTTCGGAATGCCGACGACATCGCCGGCATAGGCTTCCTCGGCCAGATGCCGCTGCGAAGCGAAGAAGAATTGCGGCGCTGATAGTGGCATGGCCTTGCCCGTACGAACCAGCTTGGCCTTCATGCCGCGTGACAGCGTGCCCGAACAGACCCGCACGAAGGCAATGCGGTCGCGATGGTTCGGGTCCATATTGGCTTGAATCTTAAAGACAAAGGCACTCATGCCCTTTTCGGTCGCCTCGACATGGCGGTTTTCCGCCTCCTGCGCACGAGGTGCGGGTGCGTAATCCATCAGAGCGTGGATCAGATCGCGCACCCCGTAATTCTTCAGGGCGGAGCCGAAGAAGACCGGCGTGAGGTGCCCTTCTCGGAAGGCCTGCATGTCGAAAGGACGGCAGGCTTCGGCCGCCAGTTCCACGCCTTCGACAAAGGCTTCCTGCTCGTTCTCCGGCAGCATGCCGGCGGCCGCATCGGCCTGCGGGCCGTTGACCCTTGTGCGCTCCTTCTCGGCATCGCCATGGCGCACGGCGCTCTCGGCCAGGTGATAGGTTCCGCAAAAGCTCTTGCCCTGACCGATCGGCCAGGTGACGGGCGCGGTATCAAGCGCCAGTTTCTCCTCAATTTCGTCGAGAATTTCGAAATTGTCGCGCGCTTCGCGGTCCATCTTGTTGACGAAGGTGATGATCGGGATATCCCGCAGCCGGCAGACTTCGAAGAGCTTCAGTGTACGCGGCTCGATACCCTTGGCGGCGTCGATCACCATGATGGCGGAGTCGACGGCTGTCAGCGTCCGATAGGTATCGTCGGCGAAGTCTTCATGGCCCGGCGTGTCGAGCAGATTGAAGACGTGGTCTTCATATTCGAATGTCATCACCGAGGTGACGACCGAAATGCCGCGTTCCTTTTCGATCTTCATCCAGTCCGAACGGCTGCTCTGACGGTTCTTCTTGGCCTTCACTTCGCCGGCGAGCTGGATTGCGCCGCCGAACAGCAGCAGCTTCTCGGTCAGCGTCGTCTTGCCGGCGTCGGGGTGCGAGATGATGGCGAAGGTGCGCCGCCGCGCGACCTTCTCTTGCAGTGTGTCGGCCATAAGAGTTGATCCGTTTGAGGTCTGACCGCCATGTGGCAAGCGTCCGGGCCGAAGTCAACGTAAGGCCGAGCTTTGGCAAAGTTGCAAATGTTAGGCTGTGCAGCCGCGGATGGGCATTATATTAGATGCATAAGAGCAAATACGTCTCATGGTCGATATGGAGTCTGGATGCACGAAGAAGACGAGAACGGTGGTCCCGTCTCCGATGAGAGGGTGACAACGGCCTTTCGACCGGAACATGACCCTTATGACAACACGATCGGTAAAGACCACCAGTCTCGGCGGGTGTTCCAGGCCCTTCAGGACGATGTCGGCGCCAATCGGCGTATTGCCGAACTTGGGATACGATCCGACCTGTTTTTCGAACAGGCCCTTGAGCAGACGCGGATGGCCGTGTGCGTAACGGACCCGCATCAGCCGGATAATCCCATCGTCTTCGTCAATAATGCGTTTGAAGCGATGACCGGTTACGCGCGCGAAGACATTGTCGGCAAGAATTGTCGGTTTCTCCAGTCTCCCCGAACCGACCCCAAAATGGTCGCCCGGCTGCGCAAGGCGATCGATGCCGAAGAGACATGCGTGGTGGAAATTCTCAATCGCCGGGCTGACGGGACCGAGTTCTACAATTCGCTGCATGTCGGCCCGATCTACGGTCAGGATGGCAGGCTGGCACTCTTTTACGGCTCACAATGGGATGTCACCGATCTCGTCGAAGAGCGGGAAAGGACGATGCGGCTAAAAATAATCGGCCGCGAGCTCAATCATCGGATCGGCAACATGTTTGCCGTGGTCGGCTCGATTTTGAGACTGTCCCGACCGAGGGAAGGGGAGGGCAAACAATCTTTCATCGACGCGGAAAACAGGATTCAAGCGCTTTCGAGAGCGCATCAGGCCTCGATCAATATGGGCGACAATCCCGGTGGGGCGACGGAAACGGTGGACCTGCACAAGCTCGTTGAAACCATCCTCCTGCCTTATCAGACCGAGCAGCAGCGTAACCGCGTCACCTTCGGCGGTCCGGAAATCTCCATTCTGGCCCATGCCGTATCGGCGGTCAGTCTCACTCTGCACGAACTGTCGACCAATGCAGCCAAGCACGGTGGCCTTCGTGATGGCGAAGGCACGATACGTGTCGTCTGGTCGGTTGATGATGGATTGCTTGATCTGCGATGGATGGAGCGTGGCGCAGGCGAAGCCAAGAGAAACCCGGAACACAAGGGAACCGGCGCCAAGCTGATAAACACCCTGGTGCAGTCGATCGATGCGACGGTTGAACGGGAGTGGGGAGAGGATGGGCTGATCGTCCGGCTGAAAATGCCACCAAGCGTCATGGCGTAACCTGGCCCTTTCCTGATTTCCATCACACCACACGAGCGCGTGTCGCGCACTCTCGAGGCGTCATGCCGCCTAAACCGGCGGTTAATCGGCCAAGTGTAGCACTATTGACAAAAATACCAACCGGTTGGTATGTATTTCAGATGATCGAGGCCAAACGCGGATATTTGAAGGGGAAGGAGGCGAGGATGCGCATACTGGATGCCGCGATCGCCTCGGTGCGGGAAAAGGGCTATGCCGCGACCCGCGTTGACGAGGTGGCCGCAGCCGCCGGCGTAACCAAGGGCGGCTTCTTCCATCACTTCGCCAGCAAGGAAGAGATGGCCGTAGCCGCCGCTGAACGATGGAGCGAGACGACTGGCAAATTGTTCCGGTCCGCGCCTTACCATCTGCCAGACGATCCGCTAGAGCGGGTGCTGGCCTATATCGATTTCCGCCGCGAAATCATGACCGGTAAGACCAACGAGTTCACCTGCTACGCCGGCACCCTGGCGCAGGAAGCACACCTGACAGCATCAAACCTTCGCGATGCTGCGCGCGCTTCCATCTTTGAACATGCTGAGACGCTGATCGACGATATCGCTGCCGCCAAAGCCAAGCATTGCCCTAATGCGAACTGGACAGCGGAAAGCCTCGCGCTTCACACCCAGGCCGTCTTGCAGGGCGCATTCATCGTCGCCAAAGCCGATGGCGGTCCAGAGCGTGCGCGCGAAAGTGTGGATCATCTGAAACGCTACATCGAATTGCTGTTCAACCAGACCAATTGAGAAAATTTATGACCGTTGTAAGCGGATTTGTGGCCGCCGTGCCCAAGGCGAATAAGGATAAGTTCATCGCTCATGCCAAGGCGGCAGCCGAGGTGTTCAAGGAGCATGGCGCCCTTGAAATCATGGAAAACTGGGAACTCGACGTGCCGGATGGTGAGTCGACCTCGTTTCCCCTCGCCGTCAAGAAGAATGAAGACGAGGATGTTGTCTTCTCGTGGATCGTCTGGCCAGACAAGAACGCTGCCGATCGCGCCATGGAGGCGTTGATGAGCGACCCGCGCATGGATTCCGAAACCAATCCCATGCCGTTTGACGGCAAGCGCATGATCTGGGGATTTTTCGACAATATCGTGAAGGTGTGATCCATTGGCACAGAGCGTTCTGTTTATCGAGCGGACGATTGATACGTCTCGCGACAAGCTATGGCGTTGCTGGACGGATGCCGCCCTCCTCAAGCAATGGTTCTGCCCGAAGCCTTGGACCGTGCCGGACGCTGAACTCGACATTCGACCGGGCGGCGTCTTCAGGACGGTGATGCAGGGGCCAAATGGCGAGCGTCACGACAATCCAGGTCAGGTCTTGGCGTTGAGACCACTGGAGCAGCTCATCACCTCAGACGCCTTCACGGGCGACTGGCAGCCGGGCGAAAAGCCATTCCTGATTTCTGTCGTGACCATGTTGGATGCCGGAAACGGCATGACGCACTATCGCTGGGAAGCCCGTCACTGGAGTGAGGAAGACCAGAAAAGTCATGAAGAGATGGGCTTCGAAGCAGGCTGGAACGCCTCGACCGATCAACTCGAGGCATTGGCGAAGAGGCTATAGCAGCATCATGCGTGATATCCACGAAACTGCAAAGAACGGCGCCAGCCTCACCATTCCCGTGGTGCGAAGCTTCGAACCGATGACCTATCTTGCGATCGCTGTCGAATGCGCGATGGCCGATCTGCCACAGGCGGCACCGTCTGCCTTCCCGCGCCTGCATCGATGGTGCGAAGATCATGGGGTAGAGCTGGGCGAAGGCCTGTTCCGCTATTTTCATTTTACGGCGGATGGAAGGACGCTTGTTCACGTCGCAAATCTTGTCGACAGGACAGTAGCGATTGATGACGACGCCGAAATTATCACCGGTGAGATGGCAGGCGGAGACTACGCCGTCGCAGTCCATACCGGGCCCTACGACCTCCTCTACGACAGCACGGTAATGATGGACGGTTGGTTGTCCGGTCGCAATCTTGCAAAAGATGAGCGGCGCTCAGCACAGCAGTTTGAACCGGCCTGCCAAGTCGAAATCTACCGCAACGGACCATGGAGCGAGCCAAACCCAGCGGCATGGGAGACTGAACTGCGTATGAAATTGGCATAGGGCTCTTCCCCCCGTTCGTGGCCGCTCTTTCATCCTTCCGGCCAGTCATCTAAAACTCTGACAGAAAAGGGGACGGCGCATGGATAGCAAAACGGCATTGCTGGTCATCGATATGCAGAACGATTTCTGCGAAGGCGGCGCACTGGCGGTCGAGGGCGGTACATCGATCGTGCCGTTGGTCAACAAGCTCATCGCCGGCTACGATCATGTCATCCTGACGCAGGACTGGCACCCGCAAGGCCATTCGTCCTTCGCCAGCCAATATGAAGACAAGGCCCCGTTCGAAACCATCGAGATGCCCTATGGCGAGCAGGTCCTGTGGCCTGACCATTGCCTGCAGGGAACGGACGGCGCCGCATTCCATCGCGAATTGGAGTGGACGACCGCACAGCTGGTGATCCGAAAAGGCTTTCGTCGCGAGATCGACAGCTATTCCGCTTTCCGTGAAAACGATCGTGAAACACCCACGGGACTGGCGGGCTATCTGCGTGAGCGAGGCATAGATGATCTCGTTCTCTGCGGGTTGGCCTTCGACTATTGCGTCGCCTGGTCCGCTCTCGACGCGCGACGTTTTGGGTTTTCAGCGCGTGTGGTGGAGGAAGCGACAGCCGCCATCGATCTCGATGGTTCGAAGGCGAAGATGCGCCTGGCAATGGAGGAAGCGGGCGTCCGCTTTGCTTGATCTGACATGACCGCACCGATTACCGACATCGCCAAGCGGGTCCACGACCATACCTGGAAGCTCGATCCGATCATCCGGTCGCTGCTGGATACCGATTTCTACAAACTTCTGATGCTGCAGATGATCTGGAAGAGGCACCGCGATCTTCCGGTGACCTTCTCCCTGATCAACCGAAAGCCGGAGATTCGTCTCGCCGACGAGATCGATGAATCGGCTCTGCGCGAGCAACTCGATCACGCGCGGACGGTGATGCTCTCGAAGAAGGAGCGGATATGGCTGGCGGGCAACACATTCTACGGCAAGAAACACATCTTCGAGCCGGAATTTCTCGAATGGTTCGCCAATTTCCGTTTGCCGGACTACGATCTGTCAGTGCGCGACGGCCAGTTCGAACTGTCCTTCAGCGGCTCCTGGTGTGAAGTCACCATGTGGGAAATCCCGGCGCTTGCCATCCTGATGGAACTGCGAAGCCGTGCCGCCATGGCGGGGATGGGGCGTTTTCACCTGGATGTTCTCTATGCCCGCGCCAAAGCGCGGATGTGGGAGAAGACCGAACGCCTGAACCGTCTGGAAAATTTGCGTATCTCGGACTTCGGCAGCCGTCGGCGTCATTCCTATCTTTGGCAGCGATGGTGCGTCGAAGCGCTTAAGGAAGGCATCGGCGAGAAGTTCACCGGAACGTCGAACGTCAAGCTGGCGATGGACACCGATCTGGAAGCGGTCGGCACCAATGCCCATGAATTGCCGATGGTCTACGCGGCGCTGGCGGACAGCGACGCAGAGCGGCTTAAGTCGCCCTATAAGGTTCTGGAAGACTGGAATACGCTCTATGGCGGCAATTTGCTGATCGTCTTGCCGGATGCCTTCGGCACGGAAAGCTTCCTGCAAAATGCGCCCGGCTGGGTGGCCGATTGGACCGGTTTCCGCCCCGACAGCGCCCCGCCCATCGAAGGCGGCGAGCGCATCATGCAATGGTGGCGACAGCACGGTGTGGACCTGAAAGATCGCATCCTGATTTTCTCCGACGGGCTTGATGTCGAGACGATCGAGGAGACCTATCGCCACTTCGAAGGGCGCGTGCGGATGGCTTTCGGCTGGGGCACCAATCTGACCAATGATTTCGTCGGCATGGCGCCGACCGAGAATGAGCGCCTTCGCGCGCTCAGCATCGTGATCAAGGTGACGGAGGCGGCGGGCCGCCCTGCGGTGAAGCTCTCCGACAATCCCAACAAGGCGACCGGCGACGAGCAGACGGTGCAGGACTATCTGCGATTGTTTGGCGGCGACAGCCGGGTGGAGCAGGCGGTGCTCGTATGAAGGATGTGCTTGGTCCTCAAATCGGGATACGTCGCCTGCCGCATGCCGAGGGGCTCGATCTGCCCTCATATGCCAGCGACGGCGCGGCAGGCATGGATATACGCGCGGCGGTTTCGGCCGAAGACCCCGTCCAGCTCGCGCCAATGGCACGAGCTGCCATACCCACCGGCATCATGATGCAGATCCCGGAAGGATTCGAAGTGCAGGTCCGCCCGCGCTCCGGCCTTGCCTTGAAGAGTGGCGTCACCTGCCTCAACACGCCCGGCACCATCGATTGGGATTATCGGGGCGAGGTGAAGGTCCTCCTCATCAATCTCGGAGCCGAAACCGTCTCGATTACGCGCGGGATGAGGATCGCCCAGCTGATCGTCGCCCCGGTGGTCCGCGCCCGGCTCGAAGAGCTATCGGAGCTTGGCGCCACGAAACGCGGCACCGGAGGCTTCGGCTCGACCGGAACGGCCTGATACCACAATCGGGCCCGACCTTATCCAGCTTGGAAAGAACGAAAAGTCTCCTCCGTGCGTTGTCCTACACGATCAAAAAGGGAAGGGACGCCCGATGAGATTGAATGCAAGACGGATCGGCATACTGACGACCGACGGCTTCGACGATGCTGCTCTGAATTTCCTGCGCGAGGAATTGCGATCACAAGGCGCTGAAGTTCGCCTCCTTTCCTTGCTCCCCGACTCTGTCCAAGGCTGGTCGAGGGAGGGCTGGAGTGATCGGCAAGCCGTCGATCTGGTTCTTGACGACGTGGCGCTGACCGATTTCGACGCGCTGGTCATTCCACCCGGATTGATTGCGGTCGATACGCTCAAGGCTACGCGATACGCTGTCAACTTTGTCAGCCGCTTCGCGGCCGGTCATCGTCTCGTGGTTGCGATTGGCCACGCGCCGCTTTTTCTGAACGAAGCGGGTCTTATACGCGGCCGAACCGTCACCGGTACACGCAGTATCCGTACCGAACTGCGCAATGCCGGCGCTCATGTCAGGGAAGATGGGCCAAGGCGAGATGGAATGTTGATCACGGCAGCCGACAATGGCGAACTCCTGCTCACAGTGAATGCGATTGCTGACGGCTTTATGACGGAGCGAAGTACACCGGAAGCGGCCTGAGGGCGCTTACCTCCGCTAGGCCGTGCCGATCAGCATTCCCGCTGCGAAGACCAGTGCACCTCCAAGGACGACCTGAAAAAGAGCGCGGCTCCACGGGGTTTCCATATAGCGCCGCTGGATCCAAGCGATCACGAAAAGCTCGACCACCACGATTGCGATGGCGGTCAGCGTCGCCGTCCAGAAATGCGGGATGAGATAAGGCAGGGCATGACCAAGCCCGCCGAGCGTTGTCATGATGCCGGTCGCAAAACCGCGCTTGATCGGTGAGCCGCGTCCGGAAATGACGCCGTCATCGCTGGCCACCTCCGTGAAACCCATGGAGATACCGGCACCAACGGATGCCGCGAGACCGACCAGAAAAGTTTGCCAGGTATCGTGTGTCGCGAAAGCAGCCGCGAAAATCGGCGCCAGGGTCGACACGGAACCATCCATCAAACCGGCAAGGCCGGGCTGTACGTAGGTGAGGATGAATCGCCGGCGCTCCGCGTCATCCTCCGTCAGGCGTTCCGAAGGGCCAAGATGTTCCTCGATCAGGCCTTCGGCGCGGTCCTGATGCTGGGCCTCCGCTGCAGCCAGATCGCCCAGCAGTTTACGAAGATCCGCATCGGTGGCGCGATGCGCGGCCTGCTCATAAAAGCGGCGGGCCTGATGCTCCATGGCGCCGGCCTGTTCCCGAACCTTTTCCAGACCGAGCGGACGCACAAGCCAATCCGGCTTGCGATGGTAGAAACCGGCCACATGCTCGCGGCGGATAAGGGGTACCGTGTCGCCGAACTTGGACTGGTAGAGTTCGATCAGGCGCCGCCGGTGGCCGTCCTCTTCCTCTGCCATTCCCTCGAAAATACGGGCTGTCGATGGATAGTCCTGCTGGAGTCCGTCGGCGTAATTTCGATAGATCCGTGCATCGTCTTCCTCTGATGAGATAGCGAGGGCGAGAATTTCCTGCTGTGAAAGACTATCGAAGCGGCGGCGCGATCCACCCCAAAAACGTTCGATCATGACGTTCTCCCCGGCACGAATGGTCTGCAACTGGTGGCATATAAGAGATTGGTCAAGGAAAAGCCCTTTCTTTACGTAACAGCAAGGCGATTGCGCCATCTTTCGGAACGATCAGTCCAAAGAAGGTTTGAATGACCCTGCTCGCCGAAATCAGAAAGCCGGACGGCCGCTTTGCCTCAGCCTGGCGCTTTGGAAAGCCGATCCTTCCGCGTGGCGAGTGGATCCTTCTCACCCTTGCCGTGGCC
Source organism: Notoacmeibacter ruber (assembly GCF_003668555.1). Taxonomy (NCBI): domain Bacteria; kingdom Pseudomonadati; phylum Pseudomonadota; class Alphaproteobacteria; order Hyphomicrobiales; family Notoacmeibacteraceae; genus Notoacmeibacter; species Notoacmeibacter ruber. Next base: position 172,226 of record NZ_RCWN01000001.1, read on the forward strand.
ACGGCGCTCGCCGGACAGATCGTTGGTCTCTCTTCGGGGCGATCGACTGATTTCCATGTCGTCACCACGGTTGTCGAAGACCTCTCCTTGCTCGGCATCTTGACGTTGAGCGCCTTTCTGGCCGGCCTTCTGCTTGATGCCGCGAAGAAGAAGAGCAAAAGCCCGACCCGTCACGTTCTGGCCGCGCTGTCGGGCTTCTTTTATGATCCCGCCCGTTTCGGCCGTGCCCTTCGAACTGTCGCGATCTTCACCCTGTTTGCCATCGGCTTCGGTGAGCTCAAGGGACTCGCGGCGCTGGGCGGGTTTCAATGGGACGAGCCGCTCATGCATGCCGAGCGCTGGCTGCATTTCGGTTTCCTGCCGCATGAATGGCTATCGCCGTTCTACGATTGGCCCCGCGCCGTCCAACTCGTCAATTATATCTATAATCTCTGGTACTTCGTCATGATCGGGATGGTGCTGCTACTGGCGCTTCGGCATGGCTCACCATCGAAAAGGTTTCGCTATCTGTGTAGCTTCATGGCGACATGGCTGATCGGGGGCGTCGTGATGGCGTTGATCTTCTCGTCTGCCGGGCCGTGCTTCTATGGGCGGCTGGGCTTTGGCGCCGAATATGCGCCGCTCATGGCAGAGCTCGGTGCGATTGATAAGGTGCACGAACTCTATGCGCTTTCGACGCAAGACATGCTCTGGGAGAGCTTCGCCGCAGGAAAGAATGCTGCGGCCATCAGCGCTTTTCCGTCCCTGCATGTCGCGACGGCAACGCTGGTCGCACTTTTCGCATGGACGTCGGGCAAGATGCTCCGGATTGCGGGCCTTCTGTTTCTTGGCGCGATCATGCTCGGCTCCGTCCTTCTCGGCTGGCATTATGCGCTCGATGGTTATGCCGGCATTGCTCTCGCGCTTATCGCCTGGACGGTGACAGGCCGGCTCGCTCAGCTCGCCGGCGTACCGGCAACAGCATCTACGAGCTGCCTAAAGGCTTCAGATAGGTAACGTGACCCATTTTACGGCCTGGTCGCGCCTGTCGCTTGCCATAGTGATGCAGGACGGCATTGGGCTTCTGCGCCAGTTGCGGAAGATCGTCGATCTCATCGCCGATCAGATTCTCCATCACGCAATCGCTGTGTCGGCTCGTCGCACCCAATGGCAGGCCGCAAATGGCGCGGATATGCTGCTCGAATTGGCTCACGGCGCAGGCCGCTTCCGTCCAGTGTCCGGAATTGTGGACGCGCGGAGCGATTTCGTTGACCAGCAACTCCTGGTCCTTGGTGACGAAGAATTCGATGCCGAGCACGCCGACATAGTCGAGCGCATTCAAAATGCGCCTTGCTGCCTCGCGTGCTTGGGCGGACACGGTGTCGGAGATCTGCGACGGCACCGTCGATCGGCGCAGTATGCCATCGGAATGTTCGTTGCGAGCCGGATCGTAAAACGCCACGCTGCCATCCAGACTGCGGGCCGCAATGATCGATATCTCGCATGAAAAGTCGATGAAGCCTTCGAGGATCAACGGCACGGTCCCCATGGCCGAAAAGACGCCATCGACCTTGGCTTCGGTCTTGCCGTCAAACACACGTTGTCCCTTGCCGTCATAGCCCATGCGCCGCGTCTTGAGGACACCCCGCCCGCCGAAACGCGCCAGCGCGTCGGCGATCTCCTCGTCGCTGTCGGCAGGAACGAAAGGTGCTGTCGCGATGCCGTGCTCGTTGATGAAGCGCTTTTCAACCAGTCGATCCTGGCTGAAGGAGAGCGCCTTTGCCGGCGGATAGACGGGCACGTGGCGGGCCAGCTCCTCCATCGCACCGACCGGCACGTTTTCGAATTCATAAGTGACGACTGACGCCCGTTCCGCCAGCTTTGCCAAGGCGGCCGGATCGTCATAGGCGGCGTCGATCTGCTCGACGCAGACATCGCGGGTTGGGCACCCGCCCTTTTCCAGCACAACGCATTCATAGCCGAGACGCGCTGCGGCCATTGCGAGCATACGGCCAAGCTGGCCACCGCCGATAATCCCTATTGTCGAGTTTGGGGGCAGGGCGGGTCCGCTCATTCGCTATCGCTCGGATGTTCGGCCACACTCTTGGTCCGCGCCGTCCGCCAGGCATCCAGCCGGTCTCTGATGGCCGGCTCGCCGAGCGAAAGGATGGAGGCTGCCATCAGGCCCGCATTGGTCGCGCCCGCCTTGCCGATCGCCAATGTGCCGACGGGAACGCCCGCGGGCATCTGGACGATGGAAAGAAGGGAGTCTTTGCCGGACAAGGCTGCCGATTGCACCGGAACGCCGAGAACCGGCAGGCTGGTCCATGCAGCGACCATGCCGGGAAGGTGCGCCGCGCCGCCCGCCCCTGCGATAATGACGGCGAAACCCTTCTCGCGCGCGGACATCGCGAAATTCCGCATACGGTCGGGCGTCCGATGGGCGGAGACAATGCGGGCCTCGTAGGGGATCGATAGATCGTCGAGCAATTCGGCGGCGTATTTCATGGTGGGCCAGTCTGATTGACTGCCCATGATGATCGCGACTTTTGGCTGGGCCGATGGTGCGGTATCCGTTTGGCTCATAGAGGGGAAGTTCCGTCGTTGGTATTCGTCACGCTCGCTCAGGCAATGATGTCGGGAAGCGTGCCATCTGCGAGTTCGCTTATCTTGTCTTTCAAAACCAGCTTCTTCTTCTTCATCCGCTGGATGCGAAGGGCGTCGCAACCTGTCTTGACCATCGCCTCGATCGCGGCGTCGAAATCGGCATGTTCCTGTTTGAGACGTGCGAGTTGAAGGCGAAGCTCGGCCTTCTCCTGATCGGACATGGAGGCAATTCCCTGAAAAACAGGCTCTTTCTCTATCACATTCACAAACTGTTTGAAATGCTACCACGGAGCATTCGACAGGAACCGTTCCGTGTTGCAAACTGTTACATGAAGGTGTGGCGGCGTGCCCTTCCAAGGCATGATTGCCATGCGCTTCCTCAATAGAAACAATACGGAGGGAATGCCAATGTCTCTTGACTCCCATCTTGCCGAACTTCACCGCAAGCACGGGGATCTGGATCAGCAGATCGAAAGGCTGCAAGCCGCTCCGGCCACCGATAACCTCGAAATCGCCCGCCTCAAGCGACGGAAACTCGCTTTGAAAGACGAGATTACGCGTCTTTCGCCCCCGGTTCGTCACTAGTTCCGCGCATCTGTCCGTCTACGCGGCGGATTAGTCAGTTTGGAAGGGCAGGTCGGCGGCCTGCCCTTTTTGATGGGCAGATTCCGGCCTTTCCGAATGACCGCCGCGAACCAGATGGTGTGCAAAGTCCGAGCGGAGAACACCATGGCCCATTTGCCCCAAGAGATGACCGTCATAGAGATCGCCGAACCCGGCGGGCCCGAAGTGCTGAAACTGGGGCGGCGTTCGCTTCCTTCGCTGCGGGCCGGAGATGTTCTGATCCGGGTCGAGGCGGCGGGTATCAATCGGCCGGATGTCTTTCAGAGGAAGGGTCTTTATCCGGCTCCCGATGGCGCATCCGATCTGCCCGGGCTGGAGGTCGCCGGGCGGATCGCAAAGATCGGCGAGGGCGTCACGCAATGGAAAGAGGGTGACGCGGTTTGCGCGCTGACGCCCGGGGGCGGCTACGCACACTATGTCGCTGTCGCGGCCGGCCACTGCCTTCCGGTGCCGGAAGGGCTGTCGATGATCGAGGCGGCTGCGCTTCCCGAAACCGCCTTCACCGTGTGGCACAATGTCTTTCAGAGGGGCGGTCTCAGCGAAGGCGAGAGCCTCCTCGTTCATGGGGGCACGAGCGGTATTGGTACGATGGCGATACAATTGGCGAAGGCCCGCGGCGCAAGAGCTTTCGCGACCGCAGGGAGCGCCGAGAAATGCGAGGCTGCAGAGAAGCTGGGCGCCGAGCGATGCGTCAATTACCGGGAAGAAGACTTCGTCGAAGTGTTTCAGGACGCGACAGGCGGTAAGGGTATCGATGTTATCCTCGATATGGTCGGCGGCGATTATGCGCCACGCAACCACAAGCTCGCTGCCACAGGGGGTCGGATTGTGCAGATCGCCACGCTTGGCGGAGCGAAACAGGAGGTGGACCTATCGCTCCTGATGCGCAAGCGGCTCACGCATACCGGCTCCACTCTCAGGCCACGATCGGATGATTTCAAAGCGGCACTGGCTAGGGAACTGCACGAAGAGGCTTGGCCGCTGATCGAAGCCGGCAAGGTGCGTCCGCTCATCGACAGGACAGTGGCTCTGGAAGATGCGGCCGAGGCTCATCGATGGATGGAACAGGGCGATCATATCGGCAAGATCGTGATGACCGTGGAGCACGAAGCCAACTAGTCTTCGAACATGCGACGGCACGACCGAAGGATGCCGACCACGTGCAGGCGTGATGCGCTCAGACCGCCCTCTGGCCCAGTGCGTCATGGATAAGACCGCGCACGGCATCGCGGTCGTAGGGCTTGGAGATGCAGCAACGATCTCCAAGAGATTCGGGAATCTTCAAATTCTCGCCATAGCCGGTCGCAAATCCGAAGGGAATGCCGCGTTCTCTCAGAATTTCAGCCACGGGAAAGCTTGTCGCGGAGCCGAGATTGACGTCCAGAATGGCGAAATCGAGTTCGGACTGTTCGGCAATCGCTTTCGCATCGGAAAGGTTACTGGCAACATCGACGGTCAGCGCACCGTATTCCAGCAGAAGATCCTCAAGTTCCATGGCGAGGATGAGATTGTCCTCTGCGACCAGAAAGCGTTTCGGCTGGCCTGACTCGATCTGACGAGAAATATCCCGCTTTCGTTTCGCATCCGGCTCGGCCGGCCTTTCCGTGCTTTCGGGCGCCGGCTTGACGTGTTTCCGGGGCAGTTCGAACTTGGCATGAAGACCTGAGAGTTCGAAGTCGAGCGTCGCCCTTCCGTTGAGCTCGTAGGGGACGGAGCGCTCGACGATCGTCGAGCCGAAACCCCGACGCTGCGGCGCTTTCACGGCCGGGCCCCCGCGTTCCAGCCAGTCGATGGTAAAGATCCCATCCTCTTCCATGGTCGTGGTCACGTCCACATGACCGGCAGAGGCTGAAAGAGCGCCGTATTTCGCACTATTGGTGGTCAGTTCGTGGATGACCAGAGCCAGTGTCGCGAAGGCTTCCGGCTCAAGCAGGCAATCATCGCCGACGATGCGAATACGATCCTTGCTCTCGCCGAGATAGCTGGCGGCCTCGACCTCGATCATGCGGTGCAGGGACGCTGCGGACCAGTTCTGCTTGGTGATCTGGTCGTGCGCGCGTGCCAGAGACTGGATGCGCGTATCAAGAATGTTGATATAGTCGCTAACCGAAAGGTTCGTACCCCGGCTCTGGCTGACGATACCCTTCACCAGCGAAAGAATGTTTCGAACCCTGTGGTTCAGTTCGGCGATGAGCAGTTCCTGCCGCTCTTGCGCCTGCTTCCTCTCGCGCGCGACCTCGTCGGTAAAGCGAAGAACCACTTCGAGCATCACCATACGCAACTGCTCGGCGACCCGCAGATCGCTGCCCGACCACATCTCGCTTTGGCCGCGCTGTTCCTTCTGCCAGGCTTCGAAGCTCTTGCGGGGATTGAGCCGGACGCCATTGGGGCCGGCGACGACCGGTTTGTCGGGGTTTCCAGCCCATGTCACCGTCTTCACGACCTCGCGGCGGAAGAAAATAATGTAATCGCGCGGGCTGCGGCTGATCGGAATGGCCAACATTCCCGCCGCGCGGTCGGCAAAGGTTTCCGCACCGCCAAAAGCGCTGCCGATATGATGGGTCGAGAAAATCTGGTTGCCGGAATCCGTGTTCAGAAAGCGGACGATTTTCACCAGTTCGTCGTCGGACGGGGCAGAGCCATAAGTTTGCCGGTTCTTGTCGATGACGATCGCGAAACCATCGGCGGACAGCAGTTTCGAGATCTCCCTCAAAACAGGAGTCACGCCGTGAATAGGGTCGCTGCTCGGCGAAATGGATGCCGAAAACGTATTGGTCAGCCGGCGAACCTCTTCATCCGACCTGCGCTCTTCGTCGGAAAGGCGGGTCGAGAGCATCAGCGAGAACAGTTCGCCGAACATCTCGGCGACGCCGCGCTTGAGATGATCGACCACGATCGGCGTCTCGTGGTGGCAGGCGAACAGCCCCCAGAGTCGCCCGTTGATGACGATCGATATGCTCATCGACGCCGATACATCCATATTGCGAAGGTATTCCAGATGGATGGGCGAGACGCTGCGCAGGATCGAAGAGGACAGGTCGATCGGCTCGCCGCGAATGTTTCGCGCGGGCGTCACGGGTACACCGTCTTCGGCCGTGTTGGCGATCAGACGGATCGGGTGTTTCAGATAAAGCGCGCGTGCCTGTTTCGGAATATCGCTGGCGGGATAGCGCAGACCAAGAAACGGATGCAGCCGGCTCTGCCGTGCTTCTGCAATCACCTCACCGGAGCCATCCTGCAGAAACTGATAGACCATCACCCGGTCGAAGCCGATGATGAACTGCAGATAGCGCGCCGCATCCTGGCAGAGGCGTTGGACCGACTCATGCCGGGCCAGGCGTGGCAGGGCGTTGCGGACCAGAAGCAGCTCTTCATCCTGCGCATCGGATGATCGGGAGGGCTCCAGTTCCAGTACGGTCGTTCCGGTCTCGGGGATGACGTGAAGCGTCACGTCGAAACGCGCGCCTGTCTCCGCGATGGGCAGGTCGCGCAATCGTTCACGCGGGCTGTGAAGGGAAAGAGTCTGGATGCGGTTGCGGATCGTATCGATCGACTGTTGCGAGAAGAACCGGACGAGCGGCTCGCCGATCATGGCCTCCGCTTCCACATCGAGAAACGTTCCGACATTCTCGGAAACGTGGCTGACGATCCAGTCCGAGGAGACGGCGATGAGAAAGCCGAAACTCTGAACCTTGCCGAGCAGATGGATCGGTTCGCGGTCGCAATTGGTCAGGTCGACTGAGAACTGATCAACATCGAAATAATCGCTCATGGAAGGGTCTTGTTGCTTCTGCCGTGCGTTTGGGCCATGGCCGCACGCTGATAAACCTCGAATGTATGGCGCGCCGCATTGACGGCATCACCATGCGATATGCCCTCTTTATCGGCCTCGTCCAGCACGCTCACAAAACCGGCCCATAGACGCTCGCCTTGGCCATGGCCGAGGAATCGTGTCGGAAAACGCGGATCGCCTTGCGGCACACGCTCCATCAGGAGCCGCGCGCCCATGCGCGAGCCTTCCAGTACATAAGCCGCACCGAGACGCGCCGCAGGCGAGGAAAGGTCGGCGTCGATGTCGATCGCGGCAACGCTCTCCTGAAAAGGCAGTTCGGCGAGGTCCTCGGCGAGAGCCTGGCGCCTCTGCCGTGCCGACCAATCCGGCAGTTCGTGCGCAATGCCGGCCTCTTCCAGCGCCCGTTCATAGGCCGGCAGCACCGCTGCATGGGTCGCGAGAAACGCGGCATAGTCCTTCGCATCGTCGAGGCGAAAGGCGCTCATCTCGTCATCCAGCGCCTGATGGGCATGGCGTGTTTCATCGCGCAGGGCCATTCTGAGCCGCTGCGATCTGCCTTGGTCCTGCGCTGTGGAATTGTCGTCACGATACATGAATATATGTCATTGCTAAAGTGAAAGGCGAAGCGGTTGCACACTCGTCGGGAGTTCGCAACAATTAAGATTGAAGGATGGCGCCCGCTGGCGCAATCTTCCGTTTCCACTCCCTTATTTAGGCGTCGGTACCATCGAAAGAAGGTGCATCCCGCTCGTCCCGCTCTGGCGTGGTCGCGCCGGCGCCCTCAAAGAAAGAGGGAAGGGGATTTCAGCGTGTTTTGGCGCTTCCGTGCAGGCGAGAACGCCTCTATATGAGCGGCCATGACAGACACACCGCGCTCCCATATCCGCAATTTCTCCATCGTGGCCCATATCGACCACGGCAAGTCCACGCTCGCGGACCGGCTGATCCAATCGACGGGATCGCTGGAAGAGCGCGAGATGAAGGACCAGATCCTCGACGCGATGGATATCGAGCGCGAGCGCGGCATCACCATCAAGGCCAATACCGTCCGCCTCGAATATGATGCCAAGGACGGCCAGCACTATGTGCTGAACCTGATCGACACGCCCGGCCATGTCGACTTCGCCTATGAGGTCTCACGGTCTCTGGCTGCCTGCGAAGGCTCGCTCCTCGTGGTCGACGCGTCGCAGGGGGTCGAGGCGCAGACGCTGGCGAATGTCTATCAGGCGATCGACAATGACCACGAACTCGTCACCGTCCTCAACAAGATCGACCTGCCCGCCGCCGAGCCGGACCGCATCAAGGAGCAGATCGAGGAGGTGATCGGCATCGATGCTTCCGACGCCATACCCATCAGCGCGAAAAGCGGCATGGGCATTCCGGACGTGCTGGAAGCCATCGTGCAGCGCCTGCCCGCGCCGAAGGAAGGGGATGCGAATGCGCCGCTGAAAGCGATGCTCGTCGACAGTTGGTACGACGCCTATCTCGGCGTGATCGTGCTGGTCCGCATCATCGACGGCAAGCTTAAGAAGGGCCAGACCATTCGCATGATGGGCACGGGCGCGAAGTACCCCGTTGAGCGCGTCGGCGTCCTGACGCCCAAAATGGTGCTGATCGACGAACTCGGCCCCGGTGAGATCGGTGTCATCACGGCCTCCATCAAGGAAGTTGCGGATACCCGCGTCGGCGACACAATCACCGAGGACAAGAAGCCCTGCGCCAAGATGCTGCCGGGCTTCAAGCCGGCCCAGCCGGTCGTCTTCTGCGGCCTGTTTCCGGTCGATGCCGCCGATTTCGAGGACCTGCGCGCCGCAATGGGCAAGCTCCGCCTGAACGACGCCTCGTTCAGTTTCGAGATGGAAACATCGGCCGCACTCGGCTTCGGCTTCCGCTGCGGCTTCCTTGGCCTGCTCCACCTGGAAATCATTCAGGAGCGCCTCAGCCGCGAATTCGACCTCGAGCTGATCGCGACGGCGCCGTCCGTGGTCTACCAGATCACCATGACCGATGGCAGCGAGATCGAGCTGCACAACCCGGCCGACATGCCCGACGTGGTCAAGATCGAGCACATCAAGGAGCCGTGGATTCGCGCCTCCATCATGACGCCGGACGAGTATCTCGGCCCGATCCTGACGCTCTGCCAGGAGCGGCGCGGCATCCAGCAGGACCTCTCCTATGTCGGCAGCCGCGCAATGGTGGTCTACGACCTGCCGCTGAACGAGGTGGTGTTCGACTTCTACGACCGGCTGAAGAGCATCTCGAAGGGCTATGCCAGCTTCGACTACCAGATCAGCGATTATCGCGAGGGCGACCTCGTCAAGATGAGCGTTCTCGTCAATGAAGAGCCGGTCGACGCGCTCTCAATGCTGGTTCACCGCAGCCAAGCCGAACGGCGCGGGCGCGGCATGTGCGAGAAGCTGAAGGAACTGATCCCCCGCCACCTCTTCAAGATTCCGATCCAGGCGGCCATTGGCGGCAAGGTCATCGCCCGCGAAACGCTCAGCGCCATGAGGAAGGACGTGACCGCCAAATGCTATGGCGGCGACGCGACCCGCAAGCGCAAGCTTCTGGAGAAGCAGAAAGAGGGCAAGAAGAAGATGCGCCAGTTCGGCCGCGTCGAAATCCCTCAGGAAGCGTTTATTCAAGCACTGAAGATGGATAATTGAGGCGCACTAAGCCGATTTCATCTACCGGCATTGCAATTAATTGTAGCACGTCACAACATATGCGCCTGTTCGGTATTGTTTTGCTCGAGAGAATCGGCAACGCTTATCTCCATTTCGGAGATAGGCATGCCGACAATCGAGTCATCTCTAATTGAATTCGCGGAATACGACGCCGAATTAAGCGTCCTTGTTTTGTATCTAGTTGGCGGGCGAGTATACAAATATTTTGACGTGCCATCCGGCGTTTATTCGGACTTGTTGGCAGCCGACTCGGCTGGGTCGTTTTTTAATAGAAAAATAAAAAACGAATATAGGTTTGAGAATGCGGCTAGATAGCGTTTCATTTAAAAACTTCCGGTGCTTCAGAGACGAGAGAATCGATTTTAGCCGCATAACAACGATAGTTGGCGAAAATAACTGCGGTAAGTCAACTATATTAAAAGCTATAGATCTATTCTTTTCTGGGAAATCCATAAAGATAAGTGAGAATGATTTCTACATTGGTTGCAAGGCAGTCGATGAGATGAAAATCAGATTAGATTTCGCCGAGGTGGAGGGTAAGGCTGCAGAAGATCTGAGTCACTATGTCCGTAGCGGACGCGTGGCATTTGAAATTGCAGCCAAGAGGTCAGAAGACGGAGCGATCGATCAACGCTGTGTAGGGATACGTTACGGTCTTGAAGAGTTTAAGCCTTTCTTCGAGGCAAACAACGCGACGGATAAGCGGCGTGTATATGACGCGCTCAAGGAAAAGTACCAATTACCAAAGTGGACGAATGTCAATGAGGCGATCGCCTCGGTCAATGCCGCCGAAGCCGATCATGTTGATGAGCATGTTGCGATACCTAGTTCTGTTCCAGCTTACGGAGCTACCGGCCCGCTTCCAACTCTTCAGCGCTATTTTGACTGGATTTATGTGCCAGCTGTGAAAGATGTCTCTGACGAAGCAATTGAAAGCAGAAACTCAGCGTTTTCTAAGCTTGCGCTTTACGCCATTCGAAGCCGATCCTCTCTTGCCAGCGAAATTGAGGCAATTAGGGACACGGCACGAACTTCGCTAGCAACGGCATTAGAGAACTTAAGCGGCGACCTCGAGGGTCTCCAAAGAGATATCAATGAGGAATTTCGACAAATCAATTCAACCGATGTCAGTGTCGGTTTGGAGTGGCACGACGGCGGTCGGCTTGATCTAAAGGAGCCGATACTACAGAGCATATTCAAGGATGGGCGTGTATTCGGCACACCTGATCAATTTGGTCATGGGTTGCAGAGAACGTATCTCATGGCTCTGCTTTCGTTAGCCGGGCGGGTGGGTGAGCACGATGACGATTTCAAACTGCTAATAGGTGTTGAAGAGCCTGAGTTGTACCAACATCCTCCACAGGCTCGATACCTGTCGCGAGCTCTTGCAGATATCGCTGATGCCAACTCTCAGGTAATACTCAGCACCCATAGCAACTATTTCATCGGCGGTCGCAGTTATGATGGTGTCCGGGTCATAAGAAAGCGCGAAAATGCCTCCAGAGTTTATCAGTGGAGTGCCGACGAACAGGCTTCGTACTATGCGAAAAGGCGGGGTGGAGAGGCGATTGGTGAAAAGGCTATGCTATCAGGCCTAGACCGCACATTGCAGACAGAGATCGCAGAGATATTTTTTGCTCCTAAGATAATTTTGGTCGAGGGTATAGAAGACAGGGCAATCTTAGAGGCCTATCTAGAAAAGCGCGCAAAGTTCCGAGCTTATTTGAAAGCTGGGTGTCATATTGTTCCAGTCAGCGGCAAAACTAAGATGCCGCCAGTTATATCTCTTTGCCGAGGCTTTGGAATTGATGTTTTTTGTCTTTTTGATCTGGACAGAGATAAGAAGGAAAAAGATAGAAACAATAATCTTATCGTTCGCTTTGCCGAGGATGCTGATGAAGAGATTAGCTTAGAAGGTGAAGATCATCATAGGGGCTCTTATTTCTGGGCTTGGAGTGAAAATATCCAAGCAGCTATTCGAAGCGATGTAAAAGATTGGGACCGTTATGTGGAGGAAAAAGCGACAGCCTGGGGCTGGAGCAAATCAGGTATGTCAAAAGATCCCATGGTCCTGTCGGATGTGATCGCAGAATTCGAAGGCGAAATACCTTGCCTTTCGGATTTGATTGATGCCTTAGAGCGCTTCTGGAATGCATGATCTTTCGATGAAGTTAGCCTGCCCATAAGGCGCATGACCCATCACACCATCATCCTTGGCGCGGGTGCCGCCGGCCTCCACTGTGCCGCCTATGCGGTGGGGCAGGGGCGCTCGACACTTGTCATCGACCATGCGAAAGCGCCGGGCGACAAGATCCGCATTTCCGGCGGCGGGCGCTGCAACTTCACCAATACGCGCACCGCGCCGAAGCACTTCCTCTCCACCAACCCGCATTTCGCCAAGAGCGCGCTCGCCCGCTATACGCCGGCGGATTTCGTTGCGCTGGTCGAGCGGCACGGGATCGCCTGGCATGAGAAGACGCTCGGCCAGCTCTTCTGCGATGGCTCGGCGAAGCAGATCGTCGCCATGCTGCGGGACGAGATGGAGCGCGCCGGCGCGGACCTCTGGCTGAACACCACCATCGTCGAAGTGGAGAAGACGGAAGCCGGCTTCGCCGTAACGGTCGAGCGTGACGGAAAGCGACAGACGCTCTCCTGCGCCAATCTGGTCGTCGCGACGGGCGGCAAATCGATCCCGAAAATGGGCGCGACCGGTTTTGGCTACGATCTGGCGCGGCAGTTCGGCCTTCCGATCGTGGAGCCGCGCCCGGCGCTGGTGCCTTTCACGCTCACCGGCGCACTGCATGAGGAGGTGAAGGCGCTCGCCGGCGTCTCGGTGCAGGGCCGCGTGACCGCTGGTCAGGGCGGGCGCGGAACCACCTTCGACGAGGCGATCCTTTTCACCCATCGCGGCCTGTCCGGCCCGGCCGTTCTGCAGGCTTCGTCCTATTGGCGGGAGGGCGAGATGGTGCGCCTTTCGCTCGCGCCGCAGCGTGATCTGGCCGATGCGCTTCTGGAAAGGGCACAGGCGGGTGACGGCAAGAAGACGGTCGAGACCGTGCTGGCGACGATGCTACCCGAGCGGCTGGCGCATGACATCTGCGCCCGCGCCGGGGTTTCGGGCCGCCTGGCTGAGCAGGGCAGGAAGAGCCTTTCTAGGCTGAACGCCGCGGCCAATGACTGGCAGATCATCCCCGCCGGCACTGAAGGCTACCGCACCGCCGAGGTAACGCTCGGCGGCGTCGATACCGACGCGCTGTCCTCGCAGACGATGGAAGCGAAGGCCGTGCAGGGCCTCTATTTCATCGGCGAGGTGGTCGATGTGACGGGCTGGCTGGGCGGCTACAACTTCCAATGGGCCTGGGCCTCGGCCTTTGCTGCTGGAAGGGCTATAGCCACCACTGGATAGCGCTACCTTTTCCAAATTGGCGAAAGTGATTTTCACCTTTGCCTGAATTGACGGCTTGGGGGCGGCATGTTGAATGCATGGCCAAGAAAACCATGTGGCGAACCAAGAGTTCAACACGCCAAAAGGCCCGGAGGATCAACATGACCGAACGCATCGAGCGAAGCGGACTGCAATACGACAAGGCGCTGCACGATTTCATCGTCGAGAAGGCGCTTAAGAATTCGGGCGTCGATGAGGATGCCTTCTTTGAAGGTTTCGCGTCGATCATCGCCGATCTGACACCGAAAAATCACGATCTGCTGAAAATTCGCGACGAGATGCAGGAAAAGATCGACGGCTGGTACAAGGAAAATGGCGCGCCGACAGACTTGGAGGCCTACAAGGAGTTTCTCCGGGAGATCGACTATCTCAAGCCGGAAGGCGAGGCATTCTCCGTCGATACGCAGAATGTCGATCCCGAGATCGCGACCGTCGCCGGCCCGCAGCTGGTCGTGCCCGTCGACAATGCCCGCTATGCCCTGAATGCCGCCAATGCGCGCTGGGGATCTCTCTATGATGCGCTCTATGGCACCGACGCCATGGGCGACCGGCCGGAGGGCAGCGGCTATAATGCCGAGCGCGGTGCGCGGGTTATCGAGTGGGCCAAGGAGTTTCTGGACCGCACATTCCCGTTGGAAGACGCGCTCTGGGCGGATGCGACCGGCCTTGCCATCGAAAACGGAAAGCTGTCGGTTCGTACGCATGATGGAGACAAGACGCTGCGCTATGAGGAAGATCTGGCCGGCTTTTCTGAAGAGGGCGGCGAGCCGTCCACAATTGCTCTGGTCAATAATGGCCTGCATGCGCTGGTTCACATCGACCGCAACCATCAGATCGGCAAGGACGATCCGGCCGGCATTTCCGATGTCGAGTTGGAAAGTGCGCTGACCTCGATCATGGATTGCGAGGACTCGGTCGCCGCGGTCGATGCCGCCGACAAGACGCACGTCTATGAAAACTGGCTGGGCCTGATGGACGGCACCCTGAAAGAGAGCTTCCAGAAGGGTGGAGAGACCGTCACGCGCGAACTCAATGCCGACAAGACCTTCGCCGCGCCTGACGGTTCGAAACTTGTGCTCAAGGGTCGCGCGCTGATGCTCGTCCGCAATGTCGGCCACCTGATGACCAATCCCGCCATTCTGGATGCTGACGGCAATGAGGTCTTCGAGGGTCTGATGGATGCCGCTGTGACCGCGCTTGGCGCTCTGCAGGATGTCGGGCCGGATGGCCGCCGCGCTAATAGCCGTGAAGGCTCCATGTATGTGGTGAAGCCGAAGATGCATGGCCCGGACGAGGTCGCCTTCGCGGTCGAGCTTTTCACCCGCGTCGAAAAACTTCTCGGCATGAAGCCCAACACGATCAAGATGGGCATCATGGATGAAGAGCGCCGCACCACCGTCAATCTGAAGGAGTGCATCCGTGTTGCGAAGGACCGCGTGGTCTTCATCAATACCGGCTTCCTCGATCGGACCGGCGACGAGATGCACACCTCCATGGAAGCTGGTCCGATGATCCGGAAGGCCGACATGAAGGGCGCGCCCTGGATCAAGGCCTATGAAGACTGGAACGTCGATATCGGGCTGGAATGCGGCCTCAAGGGACACGCCCAGATCGGCAAGGGCATGTGGGCCATGCCCGATCTGATGGCGGATATGCTGGAGCAGAAGATCGGCCATCCAAAGGCGGGCGCCAACACGGCCTGGGTGCCGAGCCCGACCGCCGCGACGCTTCACGCCACCCACTACCATACGGTCGATGTGGAAGAGGTGCAGGAAGAATTGAAGAGCCGTGACCGCGCCAGCCTCGACGATATTCTTTCCGTGCCGGTCGCGTCGCGTCCGAACTGGACCGAAGAGGACAAGACGGCCGAGCTACGCAACAATGCGCAGGGCATTCTTGGCTATGTCGTTCGTTGGATCGATCAGGGTGTCGGCTGCTCCAAGGTGCCGGACATCAACGATGTCGGCCTGATGGAGGACCGCGCAACGCTCCGCATCTCGTCGCAGCATATCGCCAACTGGCTGCATCACGGTGTCGTCAGCAAGGAGCAGGTCATGGATGTGATGAAGGAGATGGCGGCGGTCGTGGACCGGCAGAACGAGGGCGATCCGAACTATCGCCCCATGGCTGGAAACTTTGACGATAGCGTTGCCTTCCAGGCGGCCTGCGATCTTGTCTTCAAGGGCACCGAGCAGCCCAATGGCTATACCGAGCCCGTTCTTCACGCGCGCCGTCGCGAGGCCAAGGAAAAGCATGCCGCCTGATCGCGGCTGATATTGAGACGAAGGCCGGCGAAGGAAACTTCGCCGGCCTTTTTCTTTTTGATGAAGGGGCTTTTTGATGAAGGGGCTTGAGCTTAGGCCGAGGGATCGTAAGGGAAATCGCTGCTGTCGCTCGTTTTCCAACGGGTGAAACGCATGATTTCAGGGGGCTGACCATCGCGCCCTCGCCAGCTGTCGACCGCCCAGACTGTTCCGTCGGAAGAGCGAACGAGAGCCGTCTTGTGCGGATAGCGTCCGTCGAGGAGGAAGCCGCGCTGACCGACGCGACGCAGGGGTTTATGATAGCGCAGAAAGCCTTGGCGCTTGAGCCAGAAGAGATAGGTTTGCGTATTGTCGGACTCGTCGAAACAGTCCATCTGCCCTCGAACATTGGCATGCTTCTGCGCCGAGAGAGGCGCGTCGGCAGCGAAGCCAAGATGGCGACGGGCCGATCTTTCCATCATGGCGATGGCGCGGCCAAGGGCTCGTCGCTCGGCCTTCGGAGAGGATGAGCCGGCTGCCATGACATCTTTGAGGCGCGCTCTTTCTCTCGCGCTCGGGGTGAAACTCTCTTTGAAGACGCAGCCGTAGCCGGAGCAGATCGGCACCGAAGAACTGCTCGACCGATCCGAGGATGGATGCGTGATGGAGCATCCGGCCAGAAGACCTAACAACAGAATTGAGAGCGCGCTGGACATAACGGCTTCATAGCCGCAATCGATGGCGTGAAAAACGCATGGTACTGCGAAGAGCGGAGGTCGGGGGTTCGGAAAATCCGCCGTGTTGCAATCCTGTCGCCATTCTGGGTGCTGGGAAAGACCGGCTGGCGCGGGCGGGGTAGGTGCTCGTTTGCCAATTCGTTGATGCCGGAGCGAGAAAACGGGAAAACCGCTCCGTCCACCATACCGCCATGCCCGTTTGACGCGCACCAGCCAGTCTCTCGGTTCGAAAACGCCCACCCCGCTGCCCCGTTCCGGTCCCATAAAGTTAATCGGGTTGATCAATGTTGATCGTACGTTTCCGAGAGCGTTAAGCGCGCGACTTGCCCGAGCCGTTGCGATCGCATAGCTGAAACGAATGGTTCTGCTTGCTCTCGATACGGCATCGCCGATCTGCGCCGTCGCTCTTATGGATGCGGACGGTGCGCTTCTTTCGAAAGAGGTCGAGACGCGCCAAAGCGGTCATGCCGAGCGCTTGTTGCCGATGGTGCAGTCGGTACTGCAGAAAGGCGGGCGCAAAAAAAATGCTATCACGAAGATCGTGGTCAGTGTCGGCCCGGGCTCCTTCACCGGCGTAAGAACAGCCATCGCCGCCGCGCGTGGTCTGGCCCTCGCCCTCTCCGTCCCGGCTGTGGGGGTGACGACGCTGGAGGCGATGGCGCTCGACGGCCGAAGGGTCAGCGGCGAAGGCACAGGACCGATTCTGGCCGCGATTGATGCCGGACGCGGTGAGGTCTACGCGGCCGCATATGATGCCGACGGCGAATGCATTCTCGGACCGGAAAAGATGCCATACGGCCATGATCTGGCCGGTGCGACCGTCTATCCGGTTGATGATCTCTTCGGTGTTGGTAACGGCATTTCCCACTTGGGACTGACGGTGGGCGCCATGCCGGATGCACGCACCGGAGCAATCGAGACTTTTGCGTCCATCGGTCTTTTGCGTCAGCCCGGCGCGCCGCCGGAGCCGCTTTACCTGAGGGCCGCCGATGCCAAGCCACCATCGTCAAAAGCGCGCATAGCGCGGCAAGCGTAAGGGAGTGCTCTCAAATGTTATGGCCATTTTTCACGCCCTTCCTGCCAGCGTTCGCCAAGCGCGAAAGACAGATCATTCCCGCCGCGCATGAAGATGTACCCGCCATGGCGCGCATACACGCCCAGTCTTTTGCCGAAGGCTGGAGCGAGGATGAAATCGAACGCATTATCGATAGGCCCAACACCACTTCGCTGGTTGCCATTCGTGACGGATTCGCAAACGGCCAGATCGAGGGATTCGTTATCGCACAGGCGGCGGCGGACGAGGCCGAAATCCTGTCGATTGCCGTCGATCAGTTTCGCCGTCGAGGCGGTGCAGGCTGGGCGCTGATGGATTGCGTCATGCGGCAGCTTCATTCGGATCGGATCAAAACGCTTTTTCTCGAGGTCGACGAGAAGAATCAGGGCGCGGTCGAACTCTATCGGCGACTTGGTTTTCGCAAGGTCGGCGAGCGGCCCGGCTATTACAGGGCACCCGATGGGTCACGATCGAGGGCTTTGACGATGCGGCGGGATATCTGACGGTTTCATGGTCGAATATGAAAGAGAGCCATCCATGCACGACCCTCAAGCAGCGCTGGCACCCGCGGCTCCGCTGGAGCGAGAGAGGGTTCGACGTTCGGTCTTCCGTGCAGCTTTCCTTGCGCCCCTTCTTCTTTTCGCGCTCCTGCCGATGGGACTTGTCCATCTCGTTCTGACACGTTCTCCCGTGGCTTCCCATCGTTATCTTATTCCGCGGTGGTGGTATCGTTTCGCCTTGCGGGTCGTCGGCATGAGGGTGATCCGCGAAGGACGCCTGACAAAAGATCGGCCACTTCTGACACTGTCCAATCATGTCTCCTGGACGGATATTCTCGTTCTCGGCGCGCATGTTCCCGGCTGCTTTGTCGCCAAGGCGGATATGGCGGACTGGCCGGGCGTCGGCTTTCTGACACGGTTCACGCGCAGCATCTTCGTCAAGCGGGACGATCGGCGTAATGTCGGAGAGCAGGCGCGGGAAATCGGCGACCGCTTGCGGCATGGCGAACCGGTCATCCTCTTTCCTGAAGGCACCACTGCCGCAGGCACCTCTCTCAAACCTTTCAAGTCATCGCTTCTCGGCGCCGTACGACTTGCCCGTCCCGCTGAAGATGGCGCGATGACGATCCAGCCCGTTGCGCTGGCCTATGTCCGCCGCGGCGGCAAGCCGATGGACGAGAGGGAACGCCGTGATTATGCGGCCTGGATCGATGATGAGGAATTTGCACCGCATTTGACCTCCGTTCTTTTCGGCAAGCCGCTGACGGTCCGCCTTATCTTCGGTGAGCCTTTCGACGTCGGCCCCGATGCCGATCGCAAGAGGCTCACCCGAACGGCCGAAGAGACGATCGGCACTCTTCTTCAGAAGGGGCTGGCGGAGGGATGAGCTTGAGGCGGCAAGGGGGACTCCCTTTTGCCGCAAAACAGCGTTATGGAGCCGGCCTAAAAGCGAAGCCTGAACGAGCGAGCATGACCGAACATCCGAACGATACCGCCATCCGCGAGATCGATGAAGCGGCCGCGCCCATTATCGCCCTCGATGCGGGGGAGCGTTCCACCCATCCGAAGCGCGTTTATGTGAAGACCTATGGCTGCCAGATGAATGTCTATGACAGCCAGCGCATGGGCGATGCTCTGGCGGCAGAGGGCTATCAGCCTGTCGATAGCGCCGAGGATGCCGATCTTGTCCTGCTGAACACATGTCACATTCGCGAGAAGGCCGCGGAGAAGGTCTATTCGGAGCTCGGCCGGCTACGCGACATGAAGCAGGAAAGGCGGGCAGACGGCCGTGAATTCCTGATCGGCGTGACCGGCTGTGTGGCCCAGGCGGAAGGATCAGAGATCGTCCGGCGGCAGAAGGCCGTGGATATGGTGATCGGTCCCCAGACCTATCACCGCCTCGGCGAGGCCGTCCGCCGCGCGCGTTCCGGCGAAACCGTGGTCGAGACCGACTTTCCTGCAGAAGACAAGTTCGATCATCTGCCGCTCGCCAAACCAAAGGTGACACGCAAGCGCGGGGTCACCGCCTTTCTGACCGTTCAGGAAGGGTGCGACAAGTTCTGCACCTTCTGCGTCGTCCCCTATACGCGCGGTGCAGAGGTGTCCCGCCCGCTAGCGCGGCTGGTCGAAGAGGCGCGCGGACTGACCGAGGCAGGCGTGCGCGAGATCACGCTGCTTGGCCAGAACGTCAATGCCTGGCATGGCGAAGACGAAACCGGTGCTTCGATCGGTCTTGGCGGTCTTGTGCGCACCCTGGCGCAACTGCCGGGTCTGGAGAGGCTGCGGTACACGACGTCCCACCCGCGCGACATGGATGATGCGCTGATCGAGGCCCATCGCGAACTGCCTGTTCTGATGCCCTATCTGCACCTGCCGGTTCAGTCAGGCTCCGACCGCATTCTGAAGGCGATGAACCGCAAGCACACGGCCGCTCAATACCGCGCCGTGATCGACCGCATCCGCGCCGCGCGCCCCGATATCGCTCTGTCAGGGGACTTCATTGTCGGGTTCCCCGGTGAAACGGAAGAGGATTTCGAGGCGACACTGCAACTCGTTCGTGACGTGACCTACGCCCAGGCGTTCAGCTTCAAATATTCGTCGCGTCCCGGCACGCCGGGCGCCGAGCTCGACGATCAGGTGCCAGAAGGGGTGAAGGATGAGCGTCTACAGCGTCTCCAGGCGCTTCTGACCGAACAGCAAATCGCCTTTGGCCGGTCGAAGATCGGCGAGACCATGGATATTCTTCTGGAGAAACCGGGCCGCAAACCGGGCCAGTTGATCGGCCGTTCTCCTTGGCTTCAATCCGTCGTCATTGACCAGCCGATCGGCGAAATTGGCGATCTCGTAACCGTTACCATCACCGAAGCTGGGCCTAACTCTCTTTTCGCCGTGCCTGCCTCTTCCCATATGGATAAAAAACAAGTCTCATGACAGCGCGGAACCGCAAGGGCGGTTTCGGCTTGTGAGTCGCAATTGCATCGCGCGGAAGCGAAGGAGCGCAGATTGAGTCACGTCTCACCGGTGAAGCCTGTACCGTCCGGCGCTTCGGACATGGCTCACCTAGTGCTTGCCTTTGACGATAATCGACTGGCCAGTGAACTTTTCGGTCAATTCGACCAGCATCTGGCGAGGATCGAACGAGCCCTGAATGTGGATCTGCGACCACGGGGCAACGAGGTGACGATCCGCGGCGGCTCCGATGCCGCGGAACAGGCGCGTCGCGCGCTAGATTTTCTCTACGACCTTTTGGAAAAGGGGGCCGAGATCGCCCCGTCGGACGTCGATGGCGCGATTCGCATGGCGGTCGCTGCCGACGATCAGCTCGATCTGCCGAATATTGGCGGCGGGCATGTCGCCGCCGCCCAGATATCGACGCGCAAGAAGACGATCTATGCGCGCTCGCCCAACCAGGATGCCTATATGCGGGCGCTCGACCGGGCCGAACTGGTATTCGGCATCGGGCCGGCGGGCACCGGCAAGACCTATCTGGCCGTGGCGCACGCTGCCATGCTTCTGGAGCGCGGAATCGTCGAGCGTATCATCCTGTCCCGGCCCGCCGTTGAGGCCGGAGAGCGACTGGGCTTTCTGCCCGGCGACATGAAGGAGAAGGTCGATCCCTATCTCCGCCCCCTCTATGACGCGCTCTACGATATGATGCCGGCTGACAAGGTCGAGCGTGCCTTGACTGCGGGCGTCATCGAAATCGCGCCACTGGCCTTCATGCGCGGCCGCACGCTCAGCCATGCCTGTGTCATTCTGGACGAGGCGCAGAACACCACATCGATGCAGATGAAGATGTTTCTGACACGCCTTGGCGAGGGTGGCCGCATGATCGTGACAGGTGACCCAAGTCAGATCGATCTGCCGCGCGGCGCGAAAAGCGGTCTTGTCGAAGCCCTTCATGTGCTCGGGGACGTTCCGGGGATCGTCAAGGTCCGCTTCCGCGATGTCGATGTGGTTCGCCATCCGCTCGTCGCTGAAATCGTGCGCGCCTATGAGCGCGAAGGTGAAAAGCAGACCATCGCCCGTTACACGGCCGATGATGACGGCTCGGACGGATCGAAAGCGAGCGGCGATGCCTGAGCGCGAACAGTTGAGCGGAGATGACGACCGGCCTCCCAGTCCGTCTGACGAAGGCGTCGAACTTCTTCTTTCCATCGACAGTGATGATTGGGGCTCGCAGGACGTGCTCGAAGCTCTGGCGCGCCGCGCCATCGAGGCGACGCTGCGCGAAACCGGACTTTCCTTTGGCGAGTACTGCGAACTGTCCGTCGTGCTGACGGATGACGATGCCGTCCATGCGCTGAATAGGGAGTGGCGTCAGAAGGACCGGCCCACCAACGTTCTCTCTTTTCCGGCCTTTGATCTGGCCCCTGGCGATCCGCTGCCACCCATGCTCGGTGATATCGTGGTGGCTCATGGCGTCGTCACGCGCGAAGCCAATGAAGCCACCAAGAGCTTCGACGATCATCTGACGCACCTGCTGGTTCATGGCTTTCTGCATCTGGCCGGTTGGGATCACGAAACCGAAGACGAGGCCGATGCAATGGAGTCGATCGAGACGGCCATCCTTGCCCGCCTGTCCATATCGGATCCATATGAAAGCAGAGTCGGCGCCGCGCATGCGACTGAGGCGATGAGAGACGGGAAATCTGGCGATGTCTGACGAGATCGACGACGACCGACAATCACGGCCAGAATCCGAAGCGCCCCAAGCTGAAGAGCACCAGGACCGCCCCGGCATTCTGTCTCGTATTTTCGGCGGGCGAAGACAGGGCAGCCTCAGGGCGGATCTCGCTGAAGCGCTGGAATCATCCGACGACGATACCGAGAGCTTTTCCGCCACCGAAAAGGCGATGCTCAACAACATCCTTCGTCTTCGCGAAGTGCGGGTCGAGGATGTGATGATCCCGCGCGGCGACATTGAGGGCGTCGAGATCAATACCACGCTGGGCGAACTGATGGTTCTTCTCGAGACCTCGGGCCGCTCGCGCATGCCGGTCTACGCCGATGCGCTGGATGATCCGCGCGGCATGGTGCATATTCGCGACGTTCTGGCGCATGTGACCCGCAAGTCTTGCGGTCGCGAAGGGCCTGCGCCCAAACACGCCGACGGGCATATCGACACGCTGGCCGAACTTGCGGACATGAACCTCACCCGCATCGATCTCAGCAAACCGCTTTCGGAACTTGGTCTGGTTCGGCCCGTGCTCTTTGTGCCGGCCTCCATGCTGGCGGGCGATCTCATGGCGCGGATGCAGGCGGCACGCATTCAGATGGCGCTCGTCATCGATGAATATGGCGGGACCGACGGGCTCGTCTCGCTCGAAGATATCGTCGAGGTCGTGTTCGGCGAAATCGAAGATGAGCACGACGATGACGAGGAGCCGCTGATCAGCAAGCGTGCCGAAGGGGTGTTCATTGTCGATGCCAAGGCCGAAATCGAAAACGTCGCCAGCGAAATCGGCGAGGATTTCGTCGCCGACGAAGAAGTTCTCGAAGACGTCGATACGGTCGGTGGCCTGTTGTTCAACGCGCTCGGCCGTGTGCCGGCGCGCGGCGAGGTCGTCCAAGCCGTACCGGGCTGGGAGTTCCATGTCATCGATGCGGATCCCCGGCGCATCAAGCGTGTCCGCATCATGCGTCTGAGGACCGATCGCCGGCGGCGGGCTACGCGATCCGGACCTGAAACGCCTGTCGTTCCTGAGCGCGGTAACGGCACCAGCTGACCGCTAAGCGCATCGCTCTCCCCGCTCGAAGCACTGTTCTGTCGATTCGGCAGGGGCGGCAGCCGATTTTATCGGCACGCCCAATCTGTTAACACCACTGCCAGGGCTAGCGATTCGGGTGGGGACAGCGCGCAAAATGCTCGAGGACTGGGCAGGACGCATCGTTCTACTTTCCGGCTGGCGTCGTAACGGCCTGTCATTGCTGGCGGGCGCGCTCGGCAGTTTCGCGCAGGCGCCTTATGATTTTCCTTTTGTTTGTTTCGTCAGTTTTCCCATCCTGGTCCTGCTTCTTGACGGGATAGCCGACGGGGGCGGGGCGTTTAGGGCCCGCATCATTCCTGCCTTCTGCGCCGGTTTTTGGTTCGGCTTCGGCTGGTTCGCCGCCACGCTCTGGTGGATTGGCGCGGCCTTTTTCGTCGAGGCTGAGCTGCACGCTTGGATGGTGCCGATCGGCGTCATCATCCTGCCTGCCATTCTGGCCTGTTTTTATGGGGTCGCCACCGCACTGGCACGATTCGTGTGGGCTGATGATCTGGGTCGGCTTTTCGCACTGGCCGCCGCGTTCGGGGCGCTGGAATGGCTGCGCACATTTCTGTTCACCGGGTTTCCGTGGGCGCCTGTCGCGGCCGCGGCGATGCCGGTGCCGCTCCTGATGCAGCCTCTGCCTTTCATCGGCATGACGGGGATGAACGCTCTGGCGACCCTGCTGTTCAGTCTGCCGGTCATGCTCGTCGCGGAGAGATGGCGGCGGACGGGCCTTGCTCTTCTCGTTCTACTCTTGGTGGCGCAGACCGGCTTCGGCGCTTGGCGAATGTGGCAGGCCGGTCAGGAAGATGCAGCATCGAACGGCGATGTCATCGCTATGCGCATTGTCCAGCCCGCGATCTTGCAGAATGAAAAATGGGACGACGAGACGCGGACGGCGATCTTCGATCGACACATCGCCCTCAGCAAACAAGAGCCTGAAAACGGCGAGCCGCCGCAGCTCATCGTATGGCCGGAAACGGCCGCGCCCTGGGTGCTGACGAGCCAGCCGCTTGCGCTCCTTGCGATCGCCCGCATTCTCGATCCGGGGCAGTTTCTTCTGACGGGCGCGGTTCGTGCCAAGGAGGAGGGCTCATCGGTCAGTTATACCAACGCCGTCCTGGCGATTGACGACACGGGAACCATCGTTGACGCTGCGGACAAGGTGCAGCTGGTCCCGCTGGGCGAATATCTGCCGCTCGCCGATCTGTTCGCGCGGTTCGGTCTGACGGAGCTGGCGGTCCTTCCGGGCGGCTTCAAGGCTGGCAGCCGGCACGAATTGATCGAGTTGCCCGGTCTTGCGCCCATCCTTCCGCTGATCTGCTACGAGACAATCTTTCCACAGGAAGCGGCGCACCTGGAAGAGAATGCCGGGTTTCTTCTCAACGTGACCAACGATGCGTGGTTTGGAGATACGCCGGGTCCGGCTCAGCACTTCCGGCTTTCGCAATATCGCGCCGTGCTTGCGGCCCGTCCTGTCGTGCGAGCTGCCAATAATGGTATTTCGGGCCTGATCGATCCTTACGGCCGGGTCAGGGACGGACTCGCACTGAATGCAACCGGCATCCTTGATATCGACGTTTCAAGAACAAATTCCTTGCAACCATGGGTGTATCGATCTACGGTAGGAATTGCACTTTTGGTTGCGTTTGGGCTATTGGCTTTTCTCCTCACCCTGCCATCGCGGCGCGGTTTGGATTGACCGATTGGTCTAGGCAATTTATCCAAACGGCAAGGGGGTTTCACGCGGCACAACCTTTAATGAAGGGGGTGCCGCAGGCGGGTACCCATGCCCTTTAAGGTACCCCGTGAGGAAGAAATGGCTGATATTAAAAAGAAGCCCAACCCGATCGATATACATGTCGGCAGTCGTATTCGGTTGAGGCGAAATATGATCGGGATGAGCCAGGAGAAACTCGGCGATAATCTCGGAATTACATTCCAGCAAATTCAGAAATACGAGAAGGGAACCAATCGCGTCGGTGCAAGCCGGCTTCAGGCGATTAGCGAGATCCTTCAGGTGCCCGTTTCGTTTTTTTTCGAAGGTGCGCCGGGACACGAGGGAAAAGCGGGCGGCGGTTTCAGCGAAGCCAGCAGTGCCAACTACGTGGTGGATTTCCTCAATTCGACCGAAGGCCTTCAGCTCAACCGCGCTTTCATCAAGATCGGCGACCCGAAGGTTCGCCGGCGCGTGATCGATCTCGTTCGAGCCTTGGGCGAGATGGAAGAGAGCTGAAAGCGGTCCGTCGTCGCTGATAGATATGAAGCATAGTGCGATTGGGGCGAACATGCTTGACCATGTTCGTCCCGATTGGCACAAGGCCGCGACTTTTCCGCAATTGAAAAGCGGTTCCGCGCGGTCCGCTACGAGACGATAGGCAGAACAAGCGTGTCACGACAGAATTATCTCTTTACCAGCGAATCGGTTTCCGAGGGTCACCCGGACAAGGTTTGCGACCGCATCTCCGACGAGATCGTGGATCTGATATATAAGGAAGCGCGCAAGACCGGTGTCGACCCGAGATCGGTTCGTGTCGCCTGCGAAACGCTGACGACCACCAATCGGGTCATCATCGCCGGCGAAGTGCGTCTGCCGCCGAGCCTGATGAAGAAGGACAAGAACGGCAACGACGTCATCAATCCGACTCGCTTCCGTTCAGCAGCGCGCCGTGCGATCCGCGATATCGGATACGAACAGGACGGTTTCCACTGGAAGACCTGCAAGATCGACGTGCTGCTCCACAGCCAGAGCGCCGATATCGCGCAGGGCGTGGACAGTGCCGCCGACCGGCAGGGCGAGGAAGGCGCCGGCGATCAGGGCATCATGTTCGGCTACGCCTGCAATGAAACGCCCGATCTGATGCCCGCGCCGATCTGGTATTCGCACCGGATCCTCCAGCTTCTTTCCGAAGCCCGCCATGCCGGTGAAGGCGATGCAACGAAACTTGGCCCAGACGCAAAGAGCCAGGTGACCGTGCGCTACGCGGACGGCAAGCCGAAGGAAGCGACGCAGATCGTCCTGTCCACCCAGCACATTGACGAAAGCTGGGACAACAAGAAGGTCCGGCAGGTCGTCGAGCCCTACATCCGGCAGGCGCTGGAAGAAGGCGGACTGGCGATTGCCGACGATTGCAACTGGTACATCAATCCGACGGGCAAGTTCGTCATTGGCGGTCCCGATGGCGATGCCGGCCTCACCGGCCGTAAGATCATCGTCGACACCTATGGCGGCATGGCGCCGCATGGCGGCGGCGCGTTCTCCGGCAAGGACACCACGAAGGTGGACCGTTCGGCAGCTTATGCCGCTCGCTATCTTGCCAAGAATGTGGTGGCCGCGGGTCTCGCCGAGCGCTGCACCATCCAGCTCTCTTACGCAATCGGTGTCGCGCAGCCGCTCTCGGTCTATGTCGATCTTCACGGCACCGGCAAGGTGACCGAGGAGTCGGTCGAAAAGGCTGTGCGAGAGGTGATGGACCTCTCGCCGTCCGGTATCCGCAAGCATCTCGATCTCAACAAGCCGATTTACGCTCAGACGGCAGCTTACGGCCATTTCGGCAGGAAGCCGGGCCGGGGCGGATCCTTCTCCTGGGAGAAGACCGATCTGAAGAAGGCATTGAAAGACGCGGTCAAGCTCGCCGGCAACTGAGCTGTAGTTCTGAACGGGCTTTGCCACGATGGAACAGGACGAGAAAAGGAAGAGCCGGGCGACCGAAGCGTTTTTCGGTCGCCGCAAGGGCAAGGCGTTGCGGCCGAAACAGGCCGCGCAGCTTGAACGGGTCCGCAATGAACGGGTGATCGACCTGGCCGAGCACCCGCCTGCCGATCTGCGCGATCTGTTCGATCAGCCGGTCGATGCCGTGCGTCTGGAAATCGGCTTCGGCGGCGGCGAGCATCTGCATCATGAAAGCGGCCGCTTTCCCAAGATGGGCTTCATCGGCGTTGAGCCTTTCGTCAACGGCTTCGCCAAGATGGCGACCGCTCTGGATGAAGACGACCGCCCAAACCTTCGCTTGTATGACGATGACGCCACCGAGCTGCTCAACTGGCTGCCGGACAATTGCCTGGTCGGAATCGATCTTCTCTACCCCGACCCTTGGCCGAAGAAGCGACACTGGAAGCGGCGTTTCGTCAATGACGCCAATCTGGACCGCTTCGCCCGCGTTCTTGCGCCGGGCGGCCTGTTTCGTTTCGCGTCCGACATCGACACCTATGTGACCTGGACGCTGCAGCATTGCCGTCGCCACCCGGCCTTCCAATGGAAAGCAGCCGGGCCACAAGACTGGCGCACCCCGTACGATGGGTGGCCCGGCACCCGGTATGAGGCGAAAGCGATCAGGGAAGGGCGGCCGCCTGCCTATCTGATCTTTCAGCGCGTCTGACCTGATCCTGAAACCGGATCAACATCCATGCATTAGCTCTTCAGCAGAACGAAGGGAGCAATGCATGACCCATCCGGTCACGATCAAATCCACCGCGCAGATAACGCATAATGTCGACCGGCTTACGGTCGAAAGGCCGGATGGCTACGAGTTCACGCCGGGCCATGCGACGGACGTTCATGTCGACAAACCGGGCTGGGAAGACGAGGACCGCCCCTTCACCTTTACGGGGCTGACGGACGCGCCCGATCTCGAATTCACCATCAAGATTTATCCGAGCCATGACGGTGTGACAGAGCAGATCGATCGCCTCGAAGCGGGCGATCGGCTGGTACTCGATGATCCCTGGGGGACGATCGACTACAAGGGAAAGGGCACGTTCATCGCTGCTGGTGCAGGCGTCACGCCCTTCATCGCCATTTTGCGCGACCTGAATGCGAAGGATCAGATCGGCGGCCACCGGTTGATCTTCACCAACAAGTCGGAGAAAGACATCATTCTGAAAGAAGAGTGGGATGCCATGGAGGGGCTGGAGACGCTCTATACGCTGACGGACCAGCCCGAGAGCCCGCATGCCATCGGCCGGATCGATCGTACGTTTCTTTCGCAGCATGTCGCCGACTTCGACCAGCACTTCTATATTTGCGGCCCCGAAGCCTTCGTCGGCGACATAAAGTCGGCCCTGCTCGATCTGGGTGCGAAGGAGGACAGGATCGTCTTCGAGGACGGCATGGATGGCTGATCGCCGGCTTTTCAGCGCGCCTTGCAAATCAACGACGGGGCGCGTATATGGGAGCCAACTTCTTCTTGGTCGGTAGACGGAGAGTGGGTCCACCCGGTCCCGCTCTTTTTTATTACCGGCATGATTCTTAGTGTAGCGGAGTGAGTTTTGTCCGAGATGGATGACCGCATCATTCATGAAACCGGTATCGAGGCGCGGGTTGCCGCGATTATCGAGCCGGTCATGCAGGCCATGGATTTTCGCTTGGTCCGCGTGCGGATTACCGGCCAGAACGGCAAGACATTACAGATTTTTGCGGAGCGGAACGACGGCACGATGACCGTCGAAGACTGCGAGGAGCTGTCGCGTGCTATTTCGCCGGCACTCGATGTCGACGATCCGATCGAGGGCGCCTACCATCTCGAGGTGTCGTCCCCGGGTATCGACAGGCCGCTGGTTGCCAAGAGCGATTTCCGCAATTGGGAAGGCCATCTTGCCAAGATTGAGACGAGCGTGATCCTGTCGGGTCGTCGCAAGTTCCGCGGCTTCATCGAAGCCGTGACCGGCGAGGGGTTCACCCTGCGGCGCGATACACTCGGCTATGGCGATGAGGCCGAAGTCGCGATCCCGTTCGATACGGTGTCGGACGCAAGGCTGGTACTGACCGATGATCTGATCCGCGACGCTCTCGCCAAGGAACGCGCCGCCCGCAAGGCCCAGAAAAAGGGCCTTGATAGCGACAATGATAACGAGGATTCCGCCGATACGGCGGAGGATTAAGATAGCGACCGCCCGGCGCACGATAATGATGCCGCCGGCGATGACATGAGGAGAGACGCCCATGGCCGTGAGTGCGAATAGGCTGGAACTGGTGCAGATCGCAGATGCGGTTGCGCGTGAAAAGAATATCGATCGCCGCATCGTGATCGAAGCGATGGCTGACGCCATCTCGAAGGCCGCGCGGGCTCGTTACGGCCAGGAAACCAATATCCGCACCGAGATCAATCCTCAGTCCGGCGAGATCAAGCTTCAGCGTTTGCTGGAGGTGGTCGAGGACGTGGAGGATTATCACACGCAGATCCAGTTGGGCGACGCCAAGGAACGTCAGCCGGATGCGCAAGTCGGCATGTTCATTGCCGAGCAGCTTCCTCCGATGGATTTCGGCCGCATCGCCGCCCAGTCCGCCAAGCAGGTTATCGTGCAGAAGGTGCGCGAAGCCGAGCGGGATCGCCAGTTCGAGGAATACAAGGACCGCGTCGGCGAGATCGTCAACGGTTCGGTCAAGCGTGTGGAATACGGCAATGTGATCGTCGATCTCGGCCGTGGCGAAGGCATCATTCGCCGCGACGAGGGCATTCCGCGCGAACTCTACAAATATGGCGACCGCATCCGTGCCTATGTCTACGATGTGCGCCGTGAGCAGCGCGGGCCCCAGGTCTTCCTGTCGCGCAGCCATCCTCAGTTCATGGCCAAGCTCTTCCAGATGGAAGTGCCGGAAATTTACGACGGCATCATCGAGATCCGCGCTGTGGCGCGTGATCCGGGCAGCCGCGCCAAGATTGCCGTCATCAGCCGCGACTCATCGATCGATCCGGTCGGCGCCTGCGTCGGTATGCGTGGTAGTCGTGTTCAGGCCGTCGTCGGCGAACTGTCAGGCGAGAAGATCGATATCATTCCGTGGTCCCCGGATGCGGCCTCGTTCATTGTCAACGCCTTGCAGCCCGCGGAGGTCGCCAAGGTCGTTCTCGACGAGGATGCCAATCGCATCGAGGTGGTTGTTCCGGATGATCAACAGAGCCTTGCGATCGGCCGCCGGGGCCAGAATGTGCGTCTTGCCAGTCAGTTGACCGGCTGGGCCATCGACATTCTGACCGAGGAAAAGGAGAGCGAGCGCCGGCAGGCCGAGTTCCAGGAGCGTTCCGAACTCTTCATGGAAGCGCTGGATGTTGACGAGATGGTCGGACAGGTTCTGGCGTCGGAAGGCTTCAGCAGTATCGAAGAGGTCGCCTATGTCGAATCGGAGGAAATTTCCGAGATCGACGGGTTCGACGCAGAGACGGCCGAAGAGATCCAGACCCGCGCACGTGAGCATCTCGAGCGCATCGAGGCCGAGATGGATGAGAAGCGCCGTGAACTCGGCGTCTCCGACGAACTGCGGGAGATTCCCGGCCTGACAACCGCCATGATGGTCGCAGTCGGCGAAAAGGATGGTGTGAAAACCATGGAGGATTTCGCCGGTTACGCTGCTGATGACCTTACCGGCTGGCGCGAGCGCAAGGACGGCGAAACCATCATTTACGAGGGTACGCTTTCGGGATTCGACGTCAGCTCCGAGGAAGCCGAGGCGATGATCCAGCATGCCCGTCAGGCCATGGGATGGGTTGACGAAGACGCCGAAGCCGAGGCCGCTGAGACGGCCGAAGTTGAAAACGAAGAAGCGAGCGTCTGACGCCATGCCTGGCGTCCTGGAGAAGCTGATTGGAAGCGATGGCGACCCGCACATGCATTGTGACGCGAGCGAAGGCAGAGCGTGGTGACGCTCTGCTGCGCTTCGTCGCGGGACCTGAGGGGACCATTGTTCCCGATCTGAAGGGTTCTTTGCCCGGCAGGGGTTGCTGGGTGCGCGCCGAACGCCGATATATAGAAGAAGCGGTAAAGCGCCGCGCCTTTTCCCGCGCTCTCAAAGCGGCAGTCGACGTGCCCGCCGATCTGGCTGACAAAGTCGACCGACTTCTCCATGATCGGGCCTTGGGAGCCCTGGGGCTGGCGCGAAAGGCGGGCCGGGCCGTGGCCGGCGCGTCGAAGACCGAGGCGAAAATCCGCTCCGGCGAAGCGTTTTGTGTTCTCCACGCGAAGGACGGCGCGACCGATGGTCTGCGCAAGATGGAACAGGCAGCCCGCGCGACCCTTCATCTGGGTGGGCCGCACGTGCCGATTTACCGACTTTTCGATGCCGAACAATTGGGTTTGGCATTGGGGGCGGGAAGTGTGATACATGCTGCCGTGCTTGGCCATCCGGCCGGGCAGGCGGCATTCGAGCGCATAGCCGCGCTGGCGCTCTATCGGGAAGGCCCGACGGAGCATGAAGGAACTGCGGACGAAGCCGCAACGAAGGAAACGGAATGAGCGAAGACAAGAACGACGACAAGACGACCCTTAAGGCTCGACCGAAGCTCGGTCTGCGCCCGTCCGGCAATCAGTCCGGCACGGTGCGGCAGAATTTCAGCCACGGTCGGAGCAAGGCTGTCGTCGTCGAGACAAAGAAGCGCAAATTTACGCGTCCTGACGAAAAGGCCAGGGATGACCAGGCGCCGGCAGAGGCCGCGCCGAAGGCCGAAGCCAAGACGCCGCCGCCCAAGCGTCCGGCAGTGGCTGCATCGCAGCAGTCGAAGCGCCCTGCCGGCAAGGGCAGTAGCGCTGGACGGCTCTCGAGCGCCGAAATGGAAGCGCGCGCCCGCGCTCTGGAAGAAGCGAAGGCCCGTGAGGTCGAAGAGCGTCAGGCCGCCGAAGAGGAAGCTCGTCGTCTGGCCGAAGAAGATGCGCGCCGCGAGGCCGAGCGTGTCGAGGCTGAACGCGTCGCTGCCGAAGAGGCCGCGCGTCTGCGCGCCGAAGCGGAAGCCAAGGCCGTGGTCGAGGAAAAGCGCGGCGGCAAGCGCACCGAAGATGTGGCCCGCAAGGAAAGCAAGCCAGATTTCGATGCCGAGGCCGAAGTTCGCCAGCCGGCAGGCCGTCAGGCGCCGACGCCCCGCAAGGAGCCGAAAGCCCGTGATGCGGAGCTTCTTCGCACCCCGGCCAAGCCGCGCAGCGACGATAATCGCCGCCGTTCCGGCAAGCTGACGCTCAACCGCGCTTTGAACGACGAGGAGGGTCGCGGCCGTTCGCTATCGTCCATGCGTCGTCGTCAGGAAAAGGCGCGCCGTGGTGGCCAGCAGTCCGGTCAGCGGGAAAAGGTCATGCGTGAGGTGACCCTGCCTGAGACCATCTCGGTGCAGGATCTTGCGCAGCGCATGGCAGAACGGGCCGTCGACGTCGTCAAGCTCATGATGCAGCAGGGACAGATGCTGAAGCCAGGCGACATCATCGATGCCGACACGGCCGAACTGATCGCGACCGAAATGGGTCACAGCGTCAAGCGCGTCTCCGAAAGCGATATCGAACTCGGCCTGCACGATGTCGAGGACAATGCCGAGGATATGCAGTCGCGCCCGGCCGTCGTGACCATCATGGGGCACGTCGATCACGGCAAGACGTCTCTTCTCGATGCGATCCGCGAAGCCAATGTGGTCTCCGGCGAGGCCGGCGGCATCACGCAGCACATCGGTGCCTATCAGGTCGAGAAGGACGGTCAGAAGATCACCTTCATCGATACGCCCGGTCACGCCGCCTTTACGGCGATGCGTGCTCGCGGCGCCGAGGTGACCGATATCGCCATTCTGGTGGTCGCCGCGGATGACAGCGTCATGCCGCAGACCATCGAATCCATCAATCACGCCAAGGCAGCCGGCGTGCCGATCATTGTCGCGATCAACAAGGTCGACAAACCCGCAGCCGACGCAAACAAGGTTCGTACGGAGCTCCTGCAGCACGAAGTCTTCGTGGAAAGCATGGGCGGCGAGGTTCTGGACGTCGAAGTCTCTGCGACGAAGAAGACCAATCTCGACGGCCTTCTCGAAGCGATCCTGCTTCAGTCCGAACTGCTCGATCTGAAGGCAAACCCGAACCGTCCCGCCGAAGGCTCGGTCGTGGAAGCCCAGCTCGACAAGGGGCGCGGCTCCGTTGCAACGGTTCTGGTCCAGGCCGGAACGCTGCGCACAGGTGACATCGTGGTGGCCGGTAATGAGTGGGGCAAGGTCCGCGCTCTGATCGACAGCACCGGGCAACAGCTCAAGGAAGCGGGACCGTCCATGCCGGTCGAGATCCTCGGCCTTTCCGGCACGCCGCAAGCGGGCGATCGTCTCGCGGTGGTCGAGAACGAAGCCCGGGCACGTGAAATCTCTGATTACCGCCAGCGTCTTGCCCGCGAGAAGCAGGTGGCACGCCAGGCCGGATCGCGCGGTTCGCTCGAACAGATGATGGCGCAGGCCCAGGCCAACCAGATCACGGAATTCCCGCTGCTCATCAAGGCAGACGTGCAGGGTTCGGCCGAGGCGATTATCGGCGCGCTGGAGAAGGTCGGTAATGACGAAGTGCAGGTGCGCGTCGTCCATGCCGGCGCCGGCGCGATTACCGAAAGCGATATCAGTCTGGCGGAAGCCTCCGATGCCGCGATCATCGCCTTCAACGTCCGTGCCAACAAACAGGCGCGCGACGCGGCCGAGCAGAACGGCATCGAAATCCGCTATTACAACATCATCTACGATCTGGTGGATGACGTGAAAGCGGCCATGAGCGGCTTGCTGTCGCCGGAGATGCGCGAGACCTTCATCGGTTATGCCGAAATCCTCGAGGTCTTCAACATCACCAAGGTCGGCAAGGTGGCAGGCTGCCGCGTAACGGAAGGCCGCGTTGCCCGCGGGTCCGGCGTCCGTCTGCTGCGCGACAATGTCGTCATTCATACCGGCAAGCTGAAGACGCTGAAGCGGTTCAAGGACGAGGTCTCGGAAGTCCAGTCGGGTCAGGAATGCGGCATGGCGTTCGAGAATTACGAGGACATCCGCGAAGGCGATGTCATCGAGTGCTTCACGGTCGAAGAGATCGCGCGTTCGCTCTGATCTCGATCGATTTGGCCGGGGGCGCGACCGATGAATGCAACCGTTCCGGCTTCGCCTTGGCGTCAGGACGGGAGAGAGAAAGCGCTGAGCTTCTCTTTCCGCCTGACTGCCAATGATCATATTGCTGTACGCTATTCCCGTAGGGAGCTCGTGGGTCGCGCACCCTATATCGTTTTCGCCGCCCTCATCGGCCTTTTTGTCGGCCTTCTTTTCAGCTTCGATCTGCTTTCAGGCGACGGGGAAAAGGAACTTCTCGGAGCCGCCATTCTCGTAGGGTCGGTCGCCGCCGGCGCTCTGACAGGTTGGCTCACCCACCGACCGGTCCGCGAGTTCATCAACGGGTTCTGGAATGGCTATCTCACCCAGCGGGAGATGATCGACGTGCCCGTCGAACTCGATCTGCGGTCCTGGGGTCTTCTCCATCGTGTCCGCGGACAGGAAAACAGGACGCCTTGGAGCGGCGTGCTTTCTTTGCAAGATGACGGGGAGCGTTTTTTGTTCTGGATAGCCCGTCACCACGCCTTTGTCCTGCCGAAGCGGGCCATCGAACCGCCGTTGAACGATGATGATGTCGCAACGCTGATCGAAGAATGGTCGGGGCGATCATTCAGCGCTCATCACGGCCCGCCTTCCAGCGCCACATGACTCTGACATCATGCCGGTCTCGGTGGTGATGAATAACGCACCAATGAAAAGGGCGGAGCCGCGAGGCTCCGCCCTTTCTTGTTCAAGCCATCGAAGATCGTCCTGCGATCAGGCGACGAACACCGCCTTCGCATTGACGAACTCTTTCATGCCGAAACCGCCATGCTCGCGGCCATAGCCGGAGTCCTTCACGCCACCGAACGGCATGTTGGGCAGAGCTACGCCGAAGCGGTTGATATGGACCATGCCGGTGTCGAAATAGGTCTTCGCCAGTTCGATCGCGCGCTCTTCATCTTTCGAGAAGATACCGCCGCCTAGGCCATAGCGGCTGTCATTGGCGATGCGCATGGCATCCTCATCATCCTTGGCGCGAATAACCGAGGCGACGGGTCCGAAAAGCTCGTCGTCATAGGCGGGCTGACCCGGCTCCACATCGACCAGAACGGTCGACGGGTAGAAGTAGCCCTTGCCCTCGGGGATAGCGCCGCCGCAGCGGATCGCCGCACCCTTGGCGACGCTCTCCTGAACCTGCTCATGCAATGTGTCGCGCAGATCGCCACGTGCCATCGGACCGAGCGGAGTCGATTCCTTGTTGGGATCGCCGGTCTCGAGCTTGCTCATCTTTTCGACGAAGCGGTCGACGAATTCGTCGTAAACCTTGTCCGTCACGACAAACCGTTTCGCATTCACGCAGGTCTGGCCATTATTGTAGATGCGGCCTGTTGCGCACGTCTCGACAGCCAGATCGAGATCGGCATCGTCCAGCACAAGATAGGCGTCGTTAGAGCCAAGCTCCAGAACCGTCTTTTTCAGAGCCTCTGCAGCCTGTTTTGCGACGATGCGGCCCGCTTTGTCGCTGCCGGTAAGCGTGACGCCGCGAACGCGACCATGCTGGATGATCTTGTCCGACTGATCATGATCGATGACGAGAACGGTGAAGAGGTCCTTCGGCAGGCCTGCACTCTCGAAGATTTCCTTGAGCAGGAGCCCGCTGCCGGTGCAGTTTTCCGCATGCTTGAGGAGCACGCCATTGCCCGCCATCAGATTGGCGATGGCGTAGCGGACGGCCTGGTAACAGGGGAAGTTCCAAGGCTGGATGCCATAGATGACCCCGATGGGCGAATAGGTCACGATACCCTTCTTGCCACCTTGAATGTCCCGCTCTTCATCGGCGAGTTCCGTCGGTCCGGTCTTCGCCGTGTATGCGCATATGCCGGCGCAAAGCTGCACCTCCTGCTTGCTGTCTTTCAGCAGTTTGCCGACCTCATCGGTCATCAGCTGAGCAAAATCGTCGGTCCGGCTCTTCAACTCCTCGCCGATCGCCGCAATGACTTTCGCGCGATCCTCAAGGCTTCTGTGCCGCCAGTCGAGAAAGGCCTTGTGGCAAGCCTCGACCGCGTCAAAGGCTTCCTGATCGCTCATCAGCGGATAGGTGTTCAGTTCCTCCTCGGTTGTAGGGTTGATCGTCGTGAGACTCTGGCTCATCGGGTACTCCTTTTGGTTGTGGGCCGAACGCCGACTCGGGCGGCGGCGTTCCTTCACATGGCAAAACGGATGTCGCGAAGCGTTGAACAGCCTGTTTCGAAATTGAAGGCTGGCGGGTTCACTGCCGCGACCCACCTACGCTCGAATTGCAGCGATGAGAGAATTTTTTCCGATATGAAAAAGCTTCCAGACGAGGCACTCAACCTCCTCTTCCTCGATGCCCGCACGGCCAATGGCTTTACTGACGAGGACGTGCCGGAAGAGACGATCCACCGTCTTTATGATCTGACCAAGATGGGGCCTACGGCCAGCAACAGTGCGCCAGCCCGCTTTCTCTTCATTCGTCGCGGTTCGGACGCGAAGAGTCGGCTCCTTCCCCATGTCAGCGAGAAGAACCGTGACAAGACCGAAAAAGCGCCTTGGACGGTGATTGTCGGCTATGACACCGATTTCCATACAAAGATGTCGGTTCTTTTTCCTGACCGCGCCAACAGCTTTGATACCCTCTCCGAAAACCCCGAAAAGTTTGACAAGCACGTGATGCTCAACTCATCCTTGCAGGGTGCATATATGATGATTGCCGCGCGCGGGCTCGGTCTCGATTGCGGTCCGATCGGCGGATTCAGGGCAGATGGTGTCGATGCGGAATTTTTCGAAGGCCACCCGGAGCGAGGCGCCTGGCGGTCGAGTTGGCTGTGCAACCTGGGATATATGACGCCGCCGGATTTTAAGCGGCTGCCGCGTTTGTCTTTCGAGCAGGGTGCCGCGATTGCGGACTGACGGGGCGAGGGCCAGCGAACCATTGTTGTGATGAGATTCCGTAAGTGACTGGCCAAAGCGGCTTGGCTTCGCTATAGCGCCGCCTCGTTTCTTGTCGGCCCGGTTCCATCCCGTGCCGTCGCCACCCATCAGGGAAGGCCGTCATGTCCCGTTTCGATAGTAAGAAGGGCCCCAGCCAGCGGCAGTTGCGCGTTGGTGAACAGGTGCGCCACGCCGTGGCCGAGCTTCTCCAGCGCGGCGAAATTGTCGATCCTGTGCTAGAAGGCACCGTCATCTCCGTGTCCGAGGTGGCAATGAGCCCGGACCTGAAGATCGCGACCGTCTATATCACCCCGATGGGCAGCGATAATGGCGACGAGATCGTCAAGGCCTTGGCGCGTCATCGCAGTTTCATCCGCGGCCGCGTCTCATCCTCGCTGAAGCACATGAAATACATGCCCGACTTTCGTTTTCGCACGGACACCAGCTTCGACAATTTCAGCCGTATCGAAAGCGTTTTGCGTAGCCCGGAAGTGGCTCGCGATCTCGACCGTTTCGACGAGGGCGGCGAGGAGAATGACGAATGAGCAATGAGAATCGGAATCGGCGAGGCGGCAAGCCGAGAGGCAAGGGACCGCGCCAGAAGAAGAGGGGCCGTCCGGTCAGTGGCTGGGTTATTCTCGACAAGCCTTTCGGCATGGGCTCCACCGAGGCGGTGGCCAAGATCAAGTGGCTCTTCAACGCCGAAAAGGCCGGCCATGCGGGCACGCTCGACCCGCTCGCTTCGGGGATGCTGCCGATCGCTCTCGGCGAAGCCACCAAGACGGTGCCCTTCGTCATGGATGGCATCAAGGTCTATCGTTTCACCGTGAGCTGGGGCGAGGAGCGTTCCACGGATGATCTGGAAGGTGAAGTGACGGATCGCTCCGACAAGCGTCCCACCCGCGAAGAGGTCGAGGCGATCCTGCCGGATTATCGGGGCGTGATCATGCAGGTGCCGCCGCAATTCTCGGCAATCAAGATTGACGGTGAACGCGCCTATAATGTTGCGCGTGGCGGCGATGAAGTTGAAATCCCCGCCAGAGAAGTCGAGATCGATCAGCTCGAAATCATCGACATGGACGAAGCGGCCGGCACCACCGTTCTGGAGGTCGAATGCGGCAAGGGCACTTATGTGCGCTCTCTGGCACGTGATATGGGCCGCCAGCTCGGATGTTTCGGCCATATCAGCGAACTGCGCCGCGTCGAGGTGGCTCCTTTCGTGGAGGACGACCTCGTCACGCTCGACGAGTTGGAGGCCGCGAGAGGTGAGGGCGACAAGGCCGTCGAGGCTGTTGTCGCCGAGGATGATGCAGCCCGCGAACGAGGCGAAGAACCTGCAGAGCGGCCGCGCGTGGACCGCTTCGCTGCGCTCGACAAGCTGCTGATCGAGACCGCGGCGGCGCTTGAAGATCTTCCTCATGTCGCGCTCAACGATGATGCGGCCAGTCGCGTGCGGCTTGGCAATTCCGTCATCATACGCGGGCGGGATGCTCCGACCGAGGCCGATGAGGCGTTCGTGACGAACCGGGGGCGGCTCGTTGCGCTTGGCGTGATTGCTGCCGGCCAATTTCAGCCAAAACGCGTCTTCACGCATAGCTGAGAAGGCTGCGGCCTTTCCTTCCGGCATTTTTGCGCTTTCTTTGGCCTATCGGAAAAGGTGGGGATCGGGCGATCATGGCGGAGTTGTCGGAAACGATCGATAAGAAGCCCCGGCGGGGCAGACGCAAGAAACGCAAGGACGTCATCCGGCGCGCGCCTGTCGGTGCGGCGCCCGGCACGCTCATTGCCGATCCTGATGCCCATCCGCCCGAATTGACACTCCGCACGCTCGGCGATGACGGACAGCACGAAGTCATCAGAAACGTCGATCTTTCTGACATCGTCGGGGCAAGGCGGGAATGGTCGAAGATCTGGCTCGATTGCACCGGTCTCGCTAACGTCGAGCTGGTGGATCGGATCGGTGAAGCATTCGGCTTCCACCCGCTGGCGCGCGAGGATGTGCTGAATGTCGGTCAGCGTCCGAAGGTCGAGTTCCACGAGGATCATGTTTTCGTCGTGCTGCCGATGCTCGACCGTCGCCACGAAGCGTCCCGCGAACAGGTCTCGATCTTTTTTAACCGCAACTACGTCGTTACCTTCCAGGAGCGACCCGGCGATGTGTTCGATCCGGTTCGAAAGCGCATCGATGCCGGCGGAAAGCGCCTTTTCGAAAGGGATGCGGACTATCTCGCCTACGCGCTGATCGACGCGATCGTGGATGCCTATTTCCCGCTCCTGGAAGACCGAAGTGAAGAAATCGACCTCATCGAGGACGAGGTGCTCGAATATGCCGAGCAGGACCAACTGACCCGCATGTACGAAATGCGGCGCGAGGTCAGGCAATTGCAGCGGACGCTCTGGCCTATGCGGGATGCGATTGCGGCTCTGGTTCGAACGGACAGCGACCATTTGTCGGATGACACGCAACGCTTCCTGACCGATACGCAGGATCACGCCATTCAGCTTCTCGAGATGAGCGAGACGAGCCGCGACACGCTGACCGGTCTCATCGAGCTGCACATGAGCCTGGCATCGGCGCGGACCAACGAAGTCGTGAACCTCTTGACGATCGTCTCGACCATCTTCATTCCGCTGGGCTTTCTGGCGGGCCTCTGGGGGATGAATTTCAATCCCGATGTCTCGCCCTGGAATATGCCTGAACTCAGCCTCTATTTCGGCTATCCGACCGCGCTCGGCCTGATGCTGGTCGTCGCCCTCGGGTTGATCTGGTACTTCCGGCGGAAGGGATGGCTCGGCCGCGACTGAGGGGATGAAGCCCGACGCCATCTTTCAGCCTCGCAGCGCCTTCCATTTCTGTCACAATTGGCCTATAGGCAACGCATTGGCCGGTGAGGTTTGAACCTCTCCGGCTATTTGTCATGGCCCTGACTGGACGACATCCCGGCCGGGGCGACCTGATCCTCCAGAGTTTGAAAGGATA
Source organism: Notoacmeibacter ruber (assembly GCF_003668555.1). NCBI lineage: Bacteria > Pseudomonadati > Pseudomonadota > Alphaproteobacteria > Hyphomicrobiales > Notoacmeibacteraceae > Notoacmeibacter > Notoacmeibacter ruber. The sequence continues at coordinate 211,869 of NZ_RCWN01000001.1, forward strand.
ACACGATGTCGATTACCGCCGAGCGCAAGGCTGAGCTCATCAAGGAATACGCAACCGCCGAAGGTGACACGGGTTCGCCGGAAGTCCAGGTCGCGATCCTGACCGAGCGCATCACCAACCTGACCGAGCATTTCAAGGGCCACAAGAAGGACAACCATTCCCGCCGTGGTCTGCTCAAGCTCGTCTCGACCCGCCGTAGCCTGCTGGATTACGTCAAGAAGAAGGATGAGGAGCGCTATCGCAAGCTCATCCAGAGCCTTGGTATCCGCCGCTAATCACGGCTCGTGAAACGGCCCCTCGCTTTCATTGCGGCGGGGCCGTTCCCATATTGGAAGAGGAGCGCGGCGTCAGCGCCGCGAACCGAAGACCATCCGAAGGCCTGTCACGGGGCAGGATTGCAGGATGCTTCCGCCGGTCCAACCGGCCATTGCAAAGAAGCCTCCCGTTGTCTTGCCCGTGGCCTGCCCGAACACCATGAACGGCCCGCATAGTGGCGTTTGACGCCCTGAATGCCAGCCGAAGCAAGATGAAAGAAGACTATATGTTTGAACACCACAAGGTCGAAATCGAGTGGGGCGGTCGTCCGCTTATTCTCGAAACGGGCAAGGTTGCACGCCAGGCCGATGGCGCGGTCGTCGCGACCTATGGCGAAAGCGTCGTGCTTGCCACGGTCGTCTCCGCAAAGGAGCCGAAGCCCGGCTTCGACTTTTTCCCGCTGACCGTCAACTATCAGGAAAAAGCATTTGCCGCGGGCAAGATTCCGGGTGGCTTCTTCAAGCGTGAAGGCCGTCCGTCGGAAAACGAGACCCTGACATCGCGCCTGATCGACCGCCCGATCCGCCCGCTTTTCGCAGACGGCTACAAGAACGACACGCAGGTCGTCCTGACCGTGTTGCAGCACGATCTTGAGAACAATCCCGATATTCTGGCGATGGTCGCCGCTTCGGCAGCGCTGACGCTTTCCGGCGTTCCCTTCATGGGCCCGATCGGCGGCGCGCGCGTCGGCTATATCGATGGCGAATATGTCCTGAACCCGCACATCGACGAGATGGAAGAGAGCGATCTCGACCTGATCGTTGCCGGCACGAACGACGCCGTCCTGATGGTGGAATCGGAAGCCGATCAGCTCGACGAAGAGACGATGCTTGGCGCCGTCATGTTCGGCCACAAGCAGTTCCAGCCGGTGATCGATGCGATCATCAAGCTGGCCGAAGTGGCTGCGAAAGAGCCGCGCGAGCACAAGGCTGCGGACAATTCCGCGCTTGAAAACGACATGCTGGCCTTCATCGAGAGTGATCTGCGCGCTGCGTACCGCATCACCGACAAGGGCGAGCGTTATGCCGCCGTCGACGCGGCCAAGGCAAAGGTCAAGGAAAAGTACCTTCCGGCCGAAGATAGCGACGAAGAAGGCGAATACACGCCGCAGCAGATCGCCGATGCGTTCAAGGCCCTTCAGGCTCGCGTCGTTCGCTGGAACATTCTTGACGATGGCAGCCGCATCGACGGCCGCGATCTTCAGACGGTCCGTCCGATCGTCTCGGAAGTCGGCGTTTTCCCGCGCACCCACGGCTCGGCTGTCTTTACCCGCGGTGAGACCCAGGCCGTCGTGGTCGCCACGCTCGGCACCGGCGAAGACGAACAGTTCGTCGATGCTTTGACCGGCACATACAAGGAGCGTTTCATGCTCCACTACAACTTCCCGCCCTACAGCGTCGGTGAGACCGGCCGCATGGGTTCGCCGGGCCGCCGTGAGATCGGGCATGGCAAGCTGGCATGGCGCGCCGTCCACCCGCTGCTGCCCGAACAGGAGCAGTTCCCCTATACGCTGCGCGTTGTTTCCGAGATCACTGAATCCAACGGTTCGTCCTCCATGGCGACCGTCTGCGGCACTTCGCTGGCGCTGATGGATGCGGGCGTCCCGCTCTCCGCGCCGGTGGCCGGTATCGCGATGGGCCTGATCAAGGAAGACGACCGCTATGCGGTTCTCTCCGACATTCTCGGTGACGAGGATCATCTCGGCGATATGGATTTCAAGGTCGCCGGTACGTCCGAGGGCATCACGTCCCTGCAGATGGACATCAAGATCGACGGCATCACCGAAGAGATCATGAAGGTCGCGCTCGGACAGGCCAAGGATGGCCGTATCCATATTCTCGGCGAAATGGCCAAGGCCATCTCCGAGGGCCGCGATCAGGTTGGTGAGTTCGCGCCGCGCATCGAAGTGATGAACATCCCGACCGACAAGATCCGTGACGTCATCGGTACGGGCGGCAAGGTGATCCGCGAGATCGTCGAGAAGACGGGCGCGAAGATCAACATCGAGGATGATGGCACCGTCAAGATCGCCTCCTCCAACGGCAAGGAAATCGAGGCCGCCAAGAAGTGGATTCACTCGATCACGGCTGAGCCGGAAGTCGGCGAGATCTATGAGGGCACGGTCGTCAAGACTGCCGATTTCGGTGCGTTCGTGAACTTCTTCGGCCCGCGTGACGGCCTCGTTCACATCAGCCAGCTCGCTGAAGAGCGGGTCGGTAAGACAACCGACGTCGTCAAGGAAGGCGACAAGGTCTACGTCAAGCTGATGGGCTTCGACGAGCGCGGCAAGGTCCGCCTGTCGATGAAGGTCGTCGACCAGGAGACCGGCCAGGAAAAGCCGAAGCAGGAAAAGAACCGGGAAAACGCCGACTGATCGGCTGATCTTCCGTCAGACAGAAAAGGGCGCCGCTGGCGCCCTTTTTTATTGCCGGTCTCTCACGTTCAGGCCTTCACACTTGTCAGTGCGCCATTCTGCTGCCCTGGAAGGCGGACGCGGTCTGGCGTCCTATTTCGGCGAGGAGGCCGTCTCCGCCGAGCGGTTCACCGTGGTCCAGTCGGTATAGACGCTTTCGAGGGAATTGCCGTCAGCCTGAAGGGATTCGAAGGCCACACGGTCCGGGTGGTTCCAGGAGATCAGTATTTCGACCGGGCGGTCGCTGACATCATAGACCACGGAGCGCATCAACAAGCATGCCTCGCTGACCGGCAGTTCCAGCAGGTCCGCCTCGGTCTCGGGTGCCGGAGCGACTGACACATGGAAGTCTGACTTTCCGAAGGTCATGCCATAGCGGTCACGGAGCAGCGCGTAGAGCGATGGTGCGTTGATCAGGTCGGCCGCGACGAGCCCCGGGACCATTTCAGACGGCAGATAGGATGTCTCGACGCAAAACGGCTTGGCGTCCGACAGGCGCAGCCGTTTGATCATAATGACAGGCTCGCCTTCCTCCAGATGCAGCCGGCGCGCGACATTGGCATCGGCCCGTGCCTGTTCGAAAAACAGAAGACGGGCTCCGGGCTGCTTGCCGCGCCGGCCCACCACTTCCGAAATGGCCGTTGAAAAACGCTTCGAGAGTGGGCGGACGACAGCAAGATCGGGAATGTAAGTGCCGGCCGTCCCGCGTCGCTCCAACTGGCCTTCATCGACCATGTGTTGGATCGCCTTGCGCACGGTCATCCGCGAGATATCGAACCGCTCAGCAAGAACCCGCTCGGAGGGAATTCGGTCGCCGGAGGACATACCGAGCTCGGATATGAGGCGGCGGAGCAGGTCTTCGGCTCGCTTTTCCACCGCGCCACGGATGCGGCCATTGGTATGGGACGGATCGGGCGCATGAGGCAGCATTGGTACAATTTTCCTTTTCGGCGTCCCGCTGAAATGGGCATCAAACGGCGTATTCCGCCGAATATCGTCTTATCTGGACTATACCAAGATGGATTGTGGCGCAATGAGAGATGCCTAGATGCGGCGCACGAAATCGGCTTTTCCCTGAAAAAATCGATAAGTTCTGCAAATTTTTCGCTTGCAGCTTCTCGATTGGTACGCTTAGCTATATACCAATAGAACCAGTTAATGGTCTATTTGGATGGGGCCCTCTGGCGTCATCAAAGGAGCAGGGAGACCGCAATGAACAAGCTACTCACCGCCACAGCCCTTTCCGCCATGCTGGCCTCGGGCGCCGCATTTGCACAGGACAAGACCGCCGTCACATTTCTGCACAAATATCCCGAGCCGGAAAGCATGGAGTTCTTCCAAGCGGCCGTCGCCGCCTATGAAGAGTCCCACCCGGACATCGACATTCAGATGGAAGCCGTTGCCGATGAGCCCTACAAGGACAAGATCCGCGTCCTCATGGCCTCTGACCAGGTGCCGGATATCTTCTTTTCATGGTCGGGAGAGTTCGGCCGCAAATTTGCCCGCGACGGCCGCACCTATGATCTGACGGACGCTCTGAAGGGCTCCGAATGGGAGGGCCGCTTTTCCGAGGCCGCTCTCGATCCGCTGCGCTTCGAAGGCAAGCAGTTTGGCGTTCCGAACAATGTGAACGCCAAATACATGGTCTACAATAAGGAGATCTTCGAAGAGAACGGCTTGAAGGAGCCGGAAACCTTCGCCGAGTTCGTCGATCTTCTCGATACGCTCAACGAAAACGGCGTCACACCGATCGCCTATGGCAACCAGGCACCCTGGGCTGCGACGCACTATATTGGCGACCTTTTCGCCAAATATGTACCGAGCGATGTCCGTACGGCCGACTATCAGCTTCTTTCCGACCCGGAAAATCTCTACACCCATCCGGGTTATGTGACCGCGCTGGAGCAATATCAGAAGCTCGGCGAATACTTTAATCGCGGCGTCAATGCGCTGCCTCATGCGGCTGCACGCGGATCATTCTTCGCCGGGCGCACGGCAATGATGTATGTCGAGCTGGTCGAGTTCTACATGGTGCCGGGATCGGCGCTCGAAGAAGCCGGCTGGGGGTTCTTCGCTCTTCCGCCGGTGGAAGGTGCCGAAGGTGACCAGAACCTGCTGACCGGCGCGCCGGAAGGCTTCCTGATCTCCGCCGATACCGACGTCGCCGATGAAGCGCTGGACTTCCTCAACTTCATCACCTCGCCCGAACAGGCGAAGGAATACGTCAAGACGACCGGTATGACATCGGCCGTGATCGGTTCGGTGACGGACGAGACCGCCAGTGAAGAAGTCGTGGCAGGTCTTGAGCGGCTCGAAGAAGCCGACGGCATGGCGCTGTGGCTCGATACCGACATGGATACGCAATCGGCCAATATCATCCTGGCTGCCGGTCAGGCGCTCCTTTCGGGCAATGCCGAGCCGGAAAAGGTGATGGCTGACGTTCGCGAAGCCGCTCTGCAGGTTCAGGAAACCCGCTGACCTCTACACTCTGACTCGGCCGGGAGGGAAACTGGTTTCTCCCGCCCTTCCGGCCGCAGTCTCCGAAGGCATTTCCGAAGGATCGTCACGCATGTCCCGCCGCCCCACCGCAACATTTCGCCAAAGCCTGACGGGCTGGCTCTGGGTCGCGCCCACGCTGCTGTTTCTGGTGCTGTTCGTGTACGGCCCCGCCCTTGCCAACATCCGCTACAGCCTGTTCTCCTTTTCGGCGATGTCGCAGAGCAAGACCTTTGTCGGTCTTGCCAATTACAGCCAACTCTTTGGCGATCCGCTTTTCATCACGGCACTGACCAACAACATCGCTTACGCCGTTATCTCGGTTATCTTTCAGGTCGCCTTCGCGCTGACCCTGGCCGCGGTGCTGGAAGCGAAGATATTCCCGAGTTTCGCGGCCAACAGCTTCCGTACAATGCTGTTTTTACCATCGATCCTGCCGGTCGTCGTAGTCGGTCTGATCTGGCAGCTTCTTCTGGCACCGACCATGGGGCTGATCGACCAGGCGCTCTGGGAGATGGGGCTGGGTGAATGGTCGCGTGCCTGGCTCGGCGATCCCGACACCGCAATTTTCACCGTCATCATGGTCTCTCAGTGGCAGTGGACCGGCTACATCATGGCGCTCTTCATGGTCGCCATCCGTGCCATCCCGCGCGATCTCTACGAAGCGATGGAACTCGAAGGCGCGTCCGGCGCGAGGATATTCTTCAACCTGACCGTTCCCGGTGCCCGGGAGACCATTCTCATCGTCACCATCATCACCATCCTGGGCTCGTTGAAGGTTTTCGACATTGTCTGGGTGATGACCGCCGGCGGCCCGAATCACTCTTCCGAAGTGCTGGGCACGTTGATGTATCGCGCCGCCTTCCGTGACGACACGATCGGCTACTCCTCCTCGATCGCAACGGTCATCTTCTTCATCGCGCTGACCATCGGCGTGGTCCAGATCAAATTGCAGAAGGACCATTGAGATGACCGAAACAACGATGTCGTCGGCCTCTTCTGGGCAGCATCTGCGTGGCATTGGCGCCGGAGCCATCGCAAACCGCATCCTGCTGTGGGGCGCCTTCCTCGCGCTCTCCGTGGTCTGCGTCTATCCGATGATCTGGCTGTTCCTGAACGCCTTCAAGTCGACCAATGAGCTCTTTCAGTCGTCTTGGGCGTTGCCGGAAACATGGCGCTACGGGAACTTCACCACAGCGTGGGGCTACGGAATCTCGCGCTATCTGTTCAATTCCGTCGTGGTCGCGGTGGCAACGGTGGCGATCGAACTGATGCTCGCCTCGATGGCCGCCTATGCCCTCGTCGTGATGGATTTCAAGGCGAAGATCGCGATCTACATGGCGATCCTCGGCGGCATGATCCTGCCGCCTGAAGTCAGCCTGTTCCCGCTGTTCAAGGTGATGGCGGTGACCGAGATCTACAACACCTATTTCGCGCTGATCCTTCCGAACGTTGCCTTCGGTCTTCCCTTCACGACCTTTCTGATCCGCGCCTACATGCTGGGCATTCCGCTCGACCTGCGCGAAGCCGCGCTAATGGATGGCGCCAGCGAAAGCCTCGTCTTCCGCTCCATCTACCTGCCGCTCAGCAAGCCTGTTCTGGCATCCGCAGGGCTGATCGCAGCAATGCGTGTCTGGAACGAATTCATCTTCGCGCTGACCTTCGTGGAGAGCGACAGTGTCAAGACCGTAACCATCGGCGTGATGAGTTTCGCCGTCGCCTTGCGCGCCGATTACGGGGTGATGATGGCCGGTCTGGCCCTGTCGATCATCCCGATCCTGGCAACCTTCCTGCTCCTCCAGAAACAGTTCATCGGCGGCCTGACCCAGGGCGCGGTGAAATAAGGAATCCTTCCATGAGCTATATGCAGATTTCGGACATTCGGAAGAATTTCGGCGCGTTCGAGGCGGTTCGCGGCATCGATATCGACATCGCCAAGCGCGAATTCGTCGTGCTGCTCGGCCCTTCGGGCTGCGGCAAATCCACTCTGCTTCGTATGATTGCGGGGCTCGAGGAGATCGATGGCGGAGCTCTCGTCATCGATGGCGAGCGGATGAACGAGGTGAAGGCCTCCAAGCGCGGCATCTCGATGGTTTTCCAGTCCTATGCGCTCTATCCGCACAAGAGCGTTCGACAGAACATGGAGTTCGGCCTGAAAGTGGCCGGGCTATCGAAAAAGGAACGCGAGGCGAAGATCGCCGAGGCGGCGGATATCCTTCAGTTGACCCCGCTCCTGGACCGTATGCCAAAGGAATTGTCGGGCGGTCAGCGTCAGCGCGTCGCCATCGGCCGCGCCATTGTGCGCGAACCGAAGGTCTTTCTTTTCGACGAGCCGCTTTCCAATCTGGATGCGGGCCTGCGCCTGCAGATGCGCGTGGAACTGGCGCGGTTGCACCGTCAATTGCAGGCCACGATGGTTTATGTGACCCACGATCAGGTGGAAGCGATGACGCTCGCCGACAAGATCGTCATCATGCGTGATGGTCTGATCGAACAGACGGGCGCGCCGCTCGAGATCTATCGCAAGCCCGCCAACGCTTTCGTCGCCGGTTTCATCGGCAGCCCGAAGATGAATCTCCTGAACGCCCGCGTCACCGATGTGGACGGCCCCACGGTGCGGGTCGAAGCGGCCGGCATGGAAACGGTGGTCGAGGTCGATGCGGCTCCCGCTATTGGTGAGGATGTCACACTGGGTATCCGACCGGAGCATCTTGAGCCGGTGCTGGAGCCATCCCCTGGCACAGAGCCGCTTCTGGACGTGGTCGCCTGCGAAAGGCTGGGCGGTGTCAGCTTCGCCCTGAGCCAGACAGCCGATGGCCAGCAGATCACCATCCAGCTCGACGGCAATCTGCCCATCGCGGCGGGCGATCAACTCTCATGTCGGGTCCAGCCTGGCCTTGCGCATCTGTTTTCGGCCGAGACTGGCCGTCGTCTCTGACAGCGTAAAAAAGGAAGTCAATTCATGTTCAATTTCGACCCTGAGCGTTTCGTACGCATCGAGACGGGAGCCTGTGATGCCGCCAAGGCATTGGGCGATCTGGTTCGCACACTTGTCGCGGAGGGCGCCGACGGTCTCTTCTTCATGGGCTCCGGAGGCGCGGGCATCCTGATGCAGCCAGCGGCCGATCTGATGATCCGCGAAAGTGCGATGCCCTGCTATAACGTGCTGTGCGCGGAAATCGTGCTGACCGGCCACAAGGCGCTGGGTGCGGGTTCCATCGTCATCATGCCTTCCCTATCGGGTACGACGAAGGAAAGCATCGAGGCGCTCGATTACGTAAAGGCCAAGGGCGCCACGGTAATCACCCTTGTCGGTCATGCCAATACCCCGCTTGCCCAGAGGGCCGATCATTGCTTCGTCAACTACGCGCAGGACGACACATCCTGCGAGATGTTCTACGCAATGTCGCTCGCTGCTGCGCTTGGTGCGATGAACGCGCGCGGCGAACGCGACGATTACGCCGCACTCATGGGCGAACTGGACGCGCTGCCCGCGCAGCTTCTGAAAATCAAGGAAGCATTCGAACCGCGTGCCGCCGCTCTCGCCAGAGAGATCCAGTCCGACACCTACCACATCATCACCGGTCACGGCCCCGTTTGGACCGAGGCCTATTACTACGGAATGTGCATCCTGGAAGAGATGCAGTGGATCCGCACCCGTCCGGTCCATGCGTCCGATTTCTTCCATGGCACGCTCGAACTGGTGGAGAAGGGTGTCAGCGTCATAGTTTTCCAGGGCGAAGATGAAACCCGTCCCCTGGCGGAGCGCGTCGTCAGTTTTACCAAAGGACATACCGATCGGCTGATCGTGCTCGACACCCGCGAAATGGAAACTGAAGGCCTGTCGGCGGAACTGCGGGCGCTGCTGGCGCCGGCCATGCTCGCCACGATGCTGGAGCGCCTTTCCGCTCATCTGGAGCATCTTCGAGACCATCCTCTGGAGACACGCCGCTACTACCGCCGCGTGGCCTATTGAGGCGCATCATGTCTTTTGATCACTTCGCGAAGGTTTCCGATACGCCGCTCTGGCGCGCCGAAATGGCCCTGCCGGCCATTCCGGCGGCTCATGTGGAGCCTCGGGAAGATGTTGTCGTGGTCGGGTCCGGCTATTCGGGCCTGAACACGGCGCTTCATCTGGCGAGAGGCGGCCGCAAGGTCGTCATTATCGACGCTGGAGACGTCGGCCATGGATGTTCTACCCGTAATGGCGGTCAGGTCTCGTCGCAGATACACCGAGAACTGGACGAGCTGGCAAAGGAATATGGCGAAGACGGCGCGATGCGGATTCTTGGTACGGGTCTGGAATCGCACCAGTATTTCCGCCAGTTCGTTCGCGAGGAAGCCATTGCCTGCGACTACGCTGTCTGTGGCCATTTCATCGGGGCTCATCGCAAAGACCGCCTTCGCGGCCTGAAGGCCTTCGGTGAATTGCAGCAGAAGATCGGTACGCAAGCCGAGATGGTGCCGCAGGAGCGCGTCGGTGAGTTCATCGACAGTTCTCACTATCATGGCGGCGTTCACCTGCCTGACTGGGCAAGCGTGCATCCCGGCAAGCTCGTTGCGGAACTGGTGAGACTGGTCCTTGCCGAAGGTGTCCGGATCGTTCCCGCGTGCCGGGCAACGGAGATCGAGGATCAGGGCGACCACATCACGCTCAACGCCAATGGCAAAGCCGTCCGCGCCGAGCATGTCGTGATGGGCACGGATGGCTATACGGACGGCGCGTCGAAATGGATGGAACGGCGAATTGTCTCGCTGGCCTCGGTCGTCATGGCGACCCGTCCGATGCCGAAATCCGAGGTGAGCGCGCTCTACCCCCGTGCGTCGATGGTCTACGATTCGCGCATGAACGTCTCATATCACCGCCCGACGCCTTCGGGCGACCGCGTGATGATGGGCACGGTCGTGCCGGTCGATCCCGATAATCTCGCCGCCTGCTATCCGCGGGCCCATTCGAACCTGCTGCGCATCTTCCCGCAGCTTGAAGATATCTCCATCGACCATGTCTGGTCCGGCTGGGTCGGGGCAACCTTCAGCCACCTGCCTCACGTCGGGCTGCACGGGCGGATCGGTTATGCGATCGGCTATAACGGCACGGGCGTAGCGATGTCTGCCTATCTTGGTCGTGCACTTGCCCGAAAGATGCTCGGCCAGCCCGGCGGCGAAACCGGGCTTGATCAGGTTCCTTTCAATTCGAAGCCCTTCTTCCACGGTCAGACCTGGTACCGCCGTCCGGTCCTCGCCTGGCACGATCTGGTGGACAGGCTTCCGTCTCGCGGGACCACGATCGGATGAGCCCGCGCTTCGACCTTATCGCGATAGGCGACAATTGCATCGACAGGCTTTCGGGCCTGACCGAGGCGATTCTCGTCGGCGGCAATGCCGTAAACGTTGCGATACAGGCTGCGCAGGCGGGTCTTCGCACAGCCTATGCCGGAGCGGTCGGCCCTGAGGGTGAGGCAGATGGCGATCGCGTGGCCGATGCGCTGGCAGCAAACGGTGTGAATACCGGCTGGCTTGAGCGCGTCTCCCTGCCGACATCCATTTCGAAATTGCACATCGCACCGGATGGCGACCGGACGATCCTGAGCGAGGATTTCGGCGCTTGCACCGGCTGGACGCCGTCGCCGGACATGATGAGCGCCATGACGGACGCACGCCACATCCATATAGGCTGGCTCAATGATGGGGGTGCCGCCCGGCGTCATCTTTCCAAGCTCGGAATGTCCCTGTCGCAGGATATCAGCGTCAATGCGCTCTCGGCGGACGATATCGGCGTGGAAGGGCTGAGCATCGCCTTCGCCTCCCTGCCGGAAGATCGTGCGGCTGAGGCGCAAAGCCGTGCACAAGGTCTCGTTGAGAGCGGCGCGGAAAGCGCCGTTATCACACTTGGCAGCCGCGGCAGTCTGGCGCTGATCGACGGCCAGATCTTTCGCGCCGAAGCGCCATCGACCAAGGCAATCGATACGACGGGAGCTGGCGACAGCTACATCGCAGGGTTCCTCGCTGCCCGTATGAACCAGTCACCCATTCCAGAAGCCATGGCGGCCGGTCATGACCGCGCCGCCCGCACCTGTACGCACCCCGGAGGTTTCGTCCAGTAAATAATTTTAAATTTCAATGGCTTGACCTGGGTCGCTTCTGATCCGGGAGGGCCCTCCTTTACCCAAAAGAACGGAGATGTTCCCATGAACGATAAAGCAAAAACCGGCGATCAGATCGCCTCGGCCATCGAAGCCGCCAAGGGGCGCGCCACTGTCAAAGACATCTACTTCGTCGCCTGCGGCGGCTCTTACGCTCTGATGCTGCCCAATCAGTACATCATGGATCGGGAATCGGGAGAGATCGCAGGCCACGCGCTCAATGCCGCGGAATTCAAGGCCCGCGCTCCGAAGCGGCTCGGCGAGACGTCGATCGTGATCCTTTGCTCCCATAGCGGCACCACGCCGGAAACGGTCGAGGCGGCCCGCTATGCGCGGGAAGCCGGAGCTCTGACCATCGCGCTGACGAATGACGCGGGAAGCCCGCTGGATGAGGCTTCCGAATATACGATCTATTACGAGCATGAGCCGAAGCAGATCAGCCCGGATCATTCGACGGCCGTCCTGACACGTCTGACGTTCGGTATTCTGGATGCCCGGGAAGGCAATGAGAATGCGGCAAAGGTTGAGGAGGCGCTCAAGGCCTTGCCGTCCATCGTCGACGCGGCCATCAAGAGCCATGACGAGCGGATCGCCACCTTTGCCGAAAGCCACAAGCGTGAAGAAGTGATCTACACGATGGGTGCCGGCACGAACTACGCCATCGCCTATTCCTACGCGATCTGCATCTTCCAGGAGATGCAGTGGATCCACTCTGCCGCTATCCATGCCGGCGAATATTTCCATGGACCGTTCGAGATCACCGATTACGACGTGCCGTTCATCATCCTCAAGGGACTCGGCGCATCGCGGCCGATGGACGAACGCGCCATCGCCTTCGCGACACAGTATTCCGATAAGGTAACGGTGCTTGATTCCGAGGAACTCGGCCTCGGAGCAATCGATTCCGACGTGGTGGAATATGTGGAGCACATGGCCTTCGGTACGCTCCTTCGCGTCTATTCGGACAAGTTGGCCTTCTCGCGCGGCCATCCGCTGACCGTTCGCCGCTATATGTGGCAGATGGAGTACTGAGCATGGCCGCGACGAGCGGACCAGGACTGATCGGGATCGGCGACAATGTCGTCGATCTCTACCGCGACCGGGGGATCTATTTCCCCGGTGGCAACTCGCTGAACGTCGCCGTCTTGGCACGGCGGTTCGGCCTTTCGCAGACGGAATATATCGGAATCATCGGCAACGACGCCGAGGGTGCACATGTGTGGAAAAGCCTTGTTGAAGAAGGCCTTTCGGACGCCTGGCTCCGCGTGGCGGAAGGGCCGAACGGCAAGGCGCAGGTCGACCACGATGAATCCGGCGAGCGTATCTTCGTGACATCCAATCTCGGCGGCATTCGCCGCAAGGTGATGTTGCGCCTGGACGACGATGATTTCGCGCTCATCGAACGGCTTGGCCATGTCCATTCCAGCTGCTTCAGCTACATCGAGGCGGAACTGCCGCGGATCGCCGCGGCAGCACGCCAGCTCTCCTATGATTTCTCGACCAACCGGGACAGTGAATATCTACGGGAGGTGTGCCCGCATCTCGATCTCGCATTCCTGTCCGGACAGGGTCTGGATGATGACGGAATCGCAGCTCTGATCGACGAGGTGCAAGACTGCGGGGTGGAAAGAGTCTGCGTCACGATGGGTGAGCGCGGTGCGCTTTGGGCAGAGGGCAGGACGCGGCTCCGTCAGCCGGTTTCGAAAGCCAAGGTCATCGATACGATGGGAGCGGGCGACGCTTTCATCGCCGGCTTTCTCAGCGCATCCATTCAAGGAGTCGAACCGGATCGTGCGCTCCAGCATGCCGCCGATTGCGCAGCCGAGAGTTGCGGCTGGGAAGGCGCCTGGGGGCATCCGGCCCTCGACAAGCCGGACTGACCGTCCGCGTAATGGTAAAGGGCGCCGTTTCGGCGCCCCTTCTTATTGGATATTTCGGCGGTCCTGAAGGCGGCGGATTTGCGCGGCCGCGTCCACACCGAGGGGAGCGGCGAGGGTGCGTTTCAGGTCGGCGCGGCTGATGCCGACCACGTCGCTCAGAATATCATCATCCACATTCAAAAGCGTTGAAATGGAGTCACGGCGGCGTTTCTGCCGTCGCTTTTCCATTGTCCACTTCACAGCACGTCCGTAGACAGTGGCGTGGCGGCCATGGTCGGTAAGTGAACGGAAAAGCATGATCATCTCCCTGTGCGGTTCCGATACGGAATATCGGAGCAAACAAAAGATCAATCAAACGCATTATAATGACGATAGGATCAATGGAATTGATGGATAGATATGAGCCAGTTCGATAGCGATCGTGATCTCTCGCGTCTCATCGCGCTGCCTTTTCAGCGCGATGAGGTGGAAAGTCCTGCGAGTGAGGGCGCTCTGGTGCTTGGTGGCCCGGGTTCGTTGACGCTGCCAGATGAGATCGGCCGGAGCTCGACCACGGTGGTCCAAGGTTTCCGTCCGGCTTTCAACGCCTGGGTGAGCCGGAACTTCACCACGATCCCCGAGATCAGTCGTCTTGATAAGGAAGACAGGTTCGGCATTGTCATCGTTTGCCTTTCCCGCCACCGGCGATGGAACGAGATCATGCTGGCCGATGCAGCAAAGCGGTGCGCCGAGGGCGGCGTGGTGATCGCCGCCGGCAGCAAGAGCGATGGCGCCGGTGCGATCCGCAAAATGCTGTCAGAAATGCTCGAGAGCGAACTGTCATCACTGCCGAAGCATCATGGCATGGTGATGTGGTTTCGTGTCGATGAGCAGGCGAGGGTGGCACTGAAGGCGATGGGCGAGCGCCCCCCAACTCGTGCATCTGAGAAATTCGTCACCGCGCCGGGCGGCTTCAGCGCGAACCGAATCGATGATGGTTCTTTGCTGCTGGTCGAACATCTTCCGCTGGACCTTTCGGGGTCGCTGGCCGATTTCTGTGCCGGCTGGGGCTATCTCGCCGTGGAGGCGGCAAAACGGTGCGAAGGTCTGAGTTCGCTGGATCTTTTCGAAGCCGACTGGTCGTCGCTTGAAGCGGCGCGGAGCAATCTTCGTTCCGCCGATCGCCCCGCGGAGTTTCACTGGCTCGACCTTGCAAATGAGCGGGTCGAGGGGCGCTTCGATGTAATCGTGATGAACCCGCCTTTTCATATTGGCCGCGCCGCGGAGCCGGCGATTGGTGCGACACTGATCGAACGGGCGTCTTCGGCGCTGAAGCCGTCCGGCCAGCTTTTTCTGGTCGCGAACAGGCAGCTTCCTTACGAAACCGTGCTTGATCGTTTCTTTGCCCGGAACAGTATTTTGGCGGAAACCAAGAGCTACAAGGTATTTCAAGCGAGCGCTCAGGCTTCCGCCCATCGCCGCTGATGGCCGAAACCTAGTGGTAGGTCGCGCCCACGGCTCGTGGCAGGAGACGAGCGCCGGCACTTTCGGAGTCGACGAATGTCGAGAGCGGCGCCGGCCGGGCATAGTGGAAGCCCTGCACGGAGTCGCAGCCTGCCGCACGAAGCAGCGTCGCCTGATCGGCGGTCTCCACGCCTTCGGCAAGCGTTTCGGCACCGAGTGCGCGAGAAAGGCCGACAATCGTTGATATGACGGCGCCGGTGGTATCGTCATCCTGGAGGCGGCAAACGAAGGAGCGGTCGATCTTCAGCTTGTGGAAGGTAAAGTCCATCAGGTAGCTGAGGTTGGAATACCCCGTGCCGAAATCATCAATCGCGATCTGAACACCCATCTCCGACAGGCTTGCCATGACCTTCCGGGCCTGGATCCGGTCCATCGTCATGGCCGTCTCGGTGATCTCGAGCTCCAGCCGGTTTGCCGGCAGCCCCGATTCCTCAAGAGCCTGACGCACCGTTTCGGTGAGGGCGCGGTCTCCGAACTGAACCGGCGACAGATTGATCGCGACATAGGTGTCGTCGGGCAGCATGCAAGCATCGTGGCAGCCCTGATGCAGCGCCCACTTGCCGATCTGAAGGATCATGCCGCTTTCTTCAGCAACCGGAATGAACTCGTTCGGCGGAATGAGGCCGCGCTCGGGATGCTGCCAGCGTATGAGAGCTTCGTAGCCGACGATGCGCTCGCCTTTCAGCGAGAGCTGCGGCTGATAATAGAGAACGAAGTCGCCGCGATCGATGGCATCGGTCAGTTCGCTTTCGACCCACTGACGGTAATCGGCAACGCGGCCCATCTCGTTTTCGAAGACGCTCCAGCCACCGATTCCATCGGCCCGCGCACGCTGCAATGCGAGGTTGGCCCGCCGCATCAACTGCAGCGGATCGCGGCCATCTTTCGGCATAGCGACAACGCCGGCGGAAAAGGTGACAGTCTGGTGGTGCGTCTTGAGCCGGTAGGGCTCCATCAGCCTCTCGACCAGAACATCCAGCATCGCTTCGAAGTCGGCAATGTCATCATCGATGATGATCGCGAATTCGCCAGCGCCCATCCGGCCGATCCGGGTGTTTTCGCCGAAAAATGCGCGCAGCCTCTCACCGGCGGCGCGGATCAGTTCGTCACCTTCCTCGAAGCCGATCTGATCGTTGATCTGCTTGAAACGGTCGATATCGACATCGATGAGGAACTGCGGTTTGCCGCTTTTCAGTACCTTGGTCAGCGCTTCGGCGATGTAGCCGATCATGGCGACGCGTGTGTGAAACCCCGTCAGCTTGTCGATGTGCGTTTCCTGGAAGACATAGTCCTCCGACTCGTCGACGCCGGCGAAGAAGGAAAGCGCGGCAAACATGGCGCAAAGGGCGCAGAGCGCAGCGACGGAAGCGACGTAGACATCCATCTGAACGACGGCTGTCGGGTCCGTCAGGAAGCGCGAAACGTAGATGGTGCCGCTGACAGCAGCGATGCCCAGCGAGCCGAGTGTGGCGAGCCGGACCGTCTTGCTGCGTTTCGGGTTTTCTATGTTTTTCATAGCTGCTTCCGTCATTTAGGCGCCAAGAATAGGCCCGGAGGGATTAAGGCAGCGTCAGAAAATCAGGTAAACAGTTGGTAAAAACGCTTGAAAAGAAATGTTATTCTCCTTCCGCAGCGTCCGTCTTCTTGAGGTCGTCAAGTCTCGGCATCGACGTAATATTGAAGCCGCTATCGACGTAATGGATTTCACCCGTCACGCCACCTGAAAGGTCGGAAAGCAGGTAAAGCGCGGAGCCGCCAAGTTCGTCCAGCGTCACGGTCCGGCGAAGCGGAGCATTTCGTGCCTGATGGCTGAACATGGCGCGGGCGTCGGAAATGCCGGCTCCCGCCAGGGTGCGGACCGGCCCGGCGGAGATCGCGTTGACGCGGATGGCATCCTGGCCGTAATCGGCTGCCAGATAGCGAACAGACGCCTCAAGCGCCGCCTTGGCCACTCCCATGACGTTATAGTTCGGCATGACCCGGACCGAGCCGGCATAGGTCAGCGTCAATATCGAACCGCCATCGGGCATGAGGGCGGCGGCGCGCTTCGTCACCTCGGTAAAGGAAAAGCAGGAGATGACCATCGTGCGGGAAAAGTTCTCGCGCGTCGTATCGGCGTAGAGGCCTTTCAGCTCACTCTTGTCGGAAAAGCCGATGGCATGAACCAGAAAGTCGAGCGTGCCCCACGTCTCTTTGATGGTTTCGAAGGCGGCGTCGACAGAGGCGATATCCTCGACATCGCAATCGAGCATGAGTTCGGCGCCGAGGTCTTGTGCAAGCGGTTTGACACGCTTGCCGAAGGCTTCACCCTGATAGGTCACCGCGAGTTCCGCGCCTTGGGCAGCAAGCGTGCGCGCAATGCCGTAGGCGATCGAATTTCTGTTCGCGATGCCCATGATCAGGCCGCGCTTACCCTTCATCATGCCTTCCATGACCGCCCCTCAGTCCTGATAGCGTTTGAAAACAAGCGTGGCGTTGGTGCCGCCAAACCCGAACGAGTTGGAGAGTGCGACATCGAACGCGCCGTCGCGTCGTTCCGTCAGGATCGGCAAGCCGGCAAATTCGGGATCGAGCGTCTCGATATGGGCGCTTTCGGCCATGAAGTCGTTCTTCATCATCAAAAGGCTGTAGATCGCTTCCTGAACGCCTGCGCCGCCAAGGCTGTGGCCGGTCAGGCTTTTGGTCGAGCCGATAGCCGGGACATCGTCGCCAAACACCTCACGGATAGCGCCGATCTCCTTCTGGTCGCCGACAGGCGTGGAGGTGCCGTGCGTGTTGATATAATCGACTTTGTCATCGACGCCGTCGAGCGCCATCTTCATGCAGCGTACGGCGCCTTCACCCGAGGGGGCGACCATGTCATGGCCGTCGGATGTCGCTCCATAGCCGATGATTTCGCCATAGATGGTCGCACCGCGAGCCTTCGCCCGCTCCAGTTCTTCGAGCACCAGCACGCCCGCGCCACCAGCGATGACGAAGCCGTCGCGGTTTTCATCGTAAGCACGGGAAGCTGTTGCTGGCGTGTCGTTGTATTGGCTGCTCATCGCGCCCATGGCGTCGAAGATGTTGGACGATGTCCAATGCAGGTCCTCGTGGCCGCCGGCAAAGACCATGTCCTGCTTGCCCCACTGGATCAGCTCATAGGCGTTTCCGATGCAATGGGCCGATGTGGAACAGGCTGAACTGATCGAATAATTGACGCCATGAATCTTGAACCAGGTGGCAAGCGTGGCCGATGCTGTGCTGCTCATGGCCTTCGGCACTGCGAACGGGCCGATCCGTTTGGGCGAGCCTTTGTCGCGGGTCGTATCGGCCGCATCGACCACGATTTCCGTGGAAGGGCCGCCGGAGCCCATGATGATACCGATTTTCGGGTCGGTTATGCCACCTTCTTCCAGGCCGGCATCGGCGACGGCCTGCTTCATCGCAACATGGTTCCACGCGCCGCCACGGTGCAGAAACCGCATGGCGCGCCGGTCGATCAGTTCGGCCGGATCCAGCGAGGGCATGCCCCAGACCTGGCTGCGAAAACCGTGCTCGGCGAAGGATTCCGAAAAGGTGATGCCGCTTTTGGCATCGCGTAGCGAGGCCGTGACCTCGTCAGCATCGTTTCCGATGGAGGAAACGATACCCATTCCCGTTACGACAACTCGTCTCATCGACGTTCTCCCAATTATGGCGGAGGAGATCACTATTCTTAGCGGGCGTTATGGCGCCGAAGTGGTCAGGCGCCGGCCTTTTCCTTTGAAAGCGCGACCTTCAGATCCGTTGCGGAGTAGATCTGTTCGCCGTCTGCTTTGAGCCATCCATCGGCTATGCCGAGGTTGAGGCGGCCTTTCATGACGCGTTTGAAATCGACGCCATATTCCACGAGCTTGGTTTTTGGCGTGACCATGCCCTTGAATTTCACCTCACCGGTCGAGATCGCCATGCCGTAGCCGGGAAGGCCAAGCCAGCCAAGGTAGAAACCGGTCAGCTGCCACATGGCATCCAGCCCAAGGCAGCCGGGCATGATCTCGTTTCCAATGAAGTGGCAGGGAAAGAACCAGAGGTCCGGCTTGACGTCCAGCTCGGCGCGGATGCAGCCCTTGCCATGCTCACCGCCATCTTCCGATACCTCGGTGATGCGGTCGAACATGAGCATGGGAGGGGCCGGCAGCTGCGCATTGCCCGGTCCGAAAAGCTCGCCTCGCGCGCAAGCCAGAAGGTCTTCGTAGTCGTAGCTGGATTTGCGTTCACTCATATTGGCCAATCGTCTCCCTTGAGCGTGGACGCGCAGAACTCCTCGCTGCGCGGTTTCGCTGTTTGGCCCGGACTACACGGATTGGCGCTTGGGCGAAAGTCCCTCGCGCTAGGGTTGACGGGGGAAATGTGCCCTCCGAGAGGCCGAAAAGGCCTCTTCGGGATGGTTCGAGGCCTAGTCTTCGATCTTTTCGCTCGGATAGACGCCCCAGATCTGCGCCTGGCGCATATAGCCCTCATAGCCATCATAATCGACGATGCACCATTCTCCGTCGCACGAGACGACTTCACCGAGAGCGCCTGCTTCGACTTGCGCGATGAGCGAGGAGTCCGGCGTCGGTTGCCGGCGCAGCGGCAGCATTTCGTTTTTCTGCCATGGCGCGGCCATCCCGGTCCGCTTGCCGGTCAGTAGAGAGACGTGAATCCAGCCCTCATCGCCGCTGGCGTCCCGCACTTTGCGCCAATTGTCGTATTCCTGGATGATTTCCATCGGCAGGCCGGCCTTGCGATAGTTCCATTCGATCCGGTAGTCGCGGCCAGGTCCCGCACGCATGTTGATGCGTGAGGACTTCAGCGACGCAAAACGGGGCAGGGGCAGGCCGGATGCGCCGGTTTCGATAGAGCCGGTAATGTCCTGCGCTCGGGCTTGGCCGGCGGGCAGAAGCAGCAGACTGATCCAGATGAGAACCGGGGCGAGGAGAGGTATGACCGTACGCATTTGACGACACATTCCCAAAAGTACTGAATACGATCGGACGCTGATTGGCGCTGTGCCATCAGGTCCGTACTTTGCTTCCTTCCGGACCACTGCTAAGGGAGGGCCGGATGAAGCTTCGAACGTTGATGATCCTGCGACGAATAGGGTTAAGGCGGACTTAGCGAAGAGTCGAAATTTGTAGCGAGGAAGGGCTCCCATGACCAAACCCCGTGTTGTCCTCACTCGGAAACTGCCCGTTCCGGTCGAACAGCGCATGGGGGAATTGTTCGATCTGGTTCCCAATCCCGAAGACACGGCCTTGCCGCAGGAAGCGCTACTCGAAGCCGTAAAGACGGCCGATGTGCTGGTGCCGACGATCACCGACCGGATCGATGCGGATTTGATCCACGCGGCAGGTGATCAGCTTCGCATGATCGCCAATTTCGGTGCGGGAACCGAACATATCGACGTCGAGGAAGCCAATCGCGCCGGTATCATCGTGACCAACACGCCGGGTGTTCTCACCGAAGATACGGCCGACATGACGATGGCGCTCATTGTCGCCGTGCCGCGCCGCCTCGTCGAGGGAAGCCAGGCGCTTCTCGAACGGGATGGCGAGTGGAATGGCTGGTCCCCGAACTGGATGCTCGGCCGGCGCATTTTCGGAAAGAAGCTCGGTATCGTCGGCATGGGCCGTATTGGCACAGCTGTGGCGCGTCGCGCCAAGGCTTTCGGCCTGTCGATCCATTATCACAATCGTACGCCTGTCGCCGATCAGACTCAGGCTGAGCTGAATGCGACCTACTGGGACGATCTCGACGACATGCTGGCGCGCATGGACATCATCACGATCCATACGCCGCTGACGTCGGAAACACGTCACATGATCGATGCGCGTCGTCTCGGCCTGCTGAAGCGCGAAGCCTATCTTGTGAATGTCTCTCGGGGCGGCATTGTCGATGAAGCGGCTCTGATCGACGCGGTGGATGATCGCCGGATTGCCGGCGCCGCGCTCGATGTCTTCAACAAGGTGCCGAGTGTCAATCCGCGCCTGCTGGAGCTTTGCCGCGAGCACCGCATCACCTTGCTGCCGCATATGGGGTCGGCCACGCTGGAAAGCCGGATCGAGATGGGCGAGCGGGTTCTCATCAATATTCGAGTGGTGTTCGACGGCCACCGGCCGCCAGACCGCGTGCTGCCGATCCGTCGATAGGGCGGCTCAACTCGCCAGCGCAGCAGACTTTCGCGAACGGCGATAGCGGATCGTCTCGAACCGTGCGGCAAGGCTGTCATACAGCAGTAGACGCCCGATCAGCGGTTCGCCGGCGCCGGTGATGAGTTTGATGACTTCCATCGCCTGAAGCGTGCCGATCACTCCGGTCAGCGCGCCGATCACGCCCGCTTCCGCGCAGGACGGCACCGTTCCCGGCGCTGGCGGTTCCGGGAAGAGATCACGATAGGTCGGGTTGAGCCGGCCCTCTGCGTCTTCGCGCCAGGGCTGAAGAACCGTCAGCGAGCCGTCGAAACGCCCGACCGCGCCTGTCACGAGCGTCACCTTCTTCGCTGCGCAAAGATCGGCCAGGAGATAGCGGGTGGTGAAATTGTCCGACCCATCGACGACGATATCGTAATTGGCGATCAACTCGTCCGCATTGTCCTCGGACAGACGCATTGCGTGGGTCTGCATCCGAACATGCGGATTGACGCCTTTGATCACATCGGCCGCGCTATCGACCTTTTTGCGATCGATATCATCCGTCGCATGAATGATCTGGCGCTGAAGATTGGAAAGCGACACGATGTCGTCGTCGATCACGCCAAGCGTGCCGACACCTGCTGCCGCGAGATAGAGAAGAACCGGGGCACCGAGGCCGCCGGCGCCGATAACGAGAACGCGCGCCGCCTTCAGTTTCTGCTGTCCGGGCCCGCCGATCTCCGGCAGGATGATGTGGCGTGCATAGCGCCGCAATTCATCGCTATCGAGTGCATCATTCGTCATTCATCGGCTCCGCCGGTTGCGGTGGATCGGTTGGCTCCACGCCTCTCTGCGACAGATGGAAAAACTGCGCGCGATCTGCAAGGTCGGCGAAGAGGTGACCGTCCGTTCCCGTCATCCATGCCTGGCCACCGAGCTCATCCAGAATATCGAACAGTGCCGCGCGGCGCCCGCCATCGAGATGGGCTGCCACTTCGTCGAGGAGCAGGATGGGCGCCATACCCGCCTGCTGCGCCGTCAGTCGGGCATGCGAGAGGATCAGGCCGATCAGCAGCGCTTTCTGCTCGCCGGTCGAGCAGAGTTTGGCTGGCATGTCCTTCGGCCTGTGCCGAACATCGAGGTCGGCGCGGTGCGGGCCGATGAGCGTACGGCCGGCGTGACGATCGCGATAACGGCCTTCCGCGAGAATCTGGCGGTAACGTTCGACGCTCTCGGGCAAATCCGACCCGAAGCCGGGCTGGACCGAAAGATCCGATTTCGGAAAGGCGGATGGTTCGGGCAGGAGATCGATCAGCGCCTGCAACCGCTCGATCAGGAGAGCGCGTGCTGCAACGATCGGCAGACCCGCCTCGGCCAGTTCCGCCTCGACGCTTTCGAACCAGAGATCGTCGCGGATGTCATCGGCAAACAGCCGGTTTCGTTGGCGCATGGCCTTTTCATAGGCCAAGGCTCGGCGACCGTGGGCAGGATCGACAACCAGAACCAGCCGGTCCAGAAAACGGCGGCGGTCCGAGGCGCTACCGGTGAAAAGCCCGTCCATTGCAGGCAGAAGCCAGATGATCCGCAGCCATTCGGCCATGGCATCCGCCGAGGCGGAGGAGCCATTGATGCGGACGCGGCGGCCTGTTTCCGTATTTGAGCCACTCGTGCCGGTGGCTCCTCCGGATATCATGCCCGTACCGATCTGGGCCTGGCCGTCCGGTCCGTCGATCGTGGCGTGAAGGGCAAAGCCCTCCGTCCCCTGCCGCGCCATCTCCGCATATGTCGCCCGACGCAAGCCGCGTCCCGGAGAGAGCAGGGAGACGGCCTCCAGAATATTGGTTTTGCCGGCGCCGTTTTCGCCGAAAAGAACGACGTGGCGCGGGTCGAGCGGAAGATTAAGGTCCGCATGGCTGCGGAAGTCGATGAGACGCAGCGCCGTTATCGAAACGCGCGGCGTGGCATCGTCAGCTTGCACATTCACGGCTTCGCCGGTCAGACGCGCATCGGCATGAGAACGTAGAGCGTCTGTGCATCGTCTTCGTCATTGATGAGGGTCGGTGAGCCGGCATCGGCTAGCATGAAGATCGCATCGTCACCCGTCAGCTGGGAGGTGACATCCAGAAGATATTTGGCATTGAACCCGATATCCATCGGATCAGCTTCGTAGCTGGCGGCCAGTTCTTCCGTAGCGCTACCGCTGTCAGGGTTGTTGACGGTCAGTACGATCTGGTCCTCCGAGACCGAAAGTTTGACCGCACGTCCGCGCTCCGAGGAAATCGTCGAGACACGGTCGACGGCCGCGGCAAAGCGGTCTCGCTCGAGAACAAGCCGCTTGTCGTTGCCGGTCGGGATGACGCGCTGATAATCCGGAAAGGTGCCATCGATCAGCTTGCTGGTCAGTACGACCTCGCCGGCCGTGAAACGGATCTTGGTGTCGGATAGCTCGACCTTCACCTTCGTCTCCTCGGGAAGATCCAGCAGCTTCTGCAATTCGGCTACGGTCTTGCGCGGCACGATGATGCCCGGCATCCCTTCCGATCCTGCTGGCGCCTGCATCTGCGTGCGCGCCAGGCGGTGTCCGTCCGTTGCAACTGCGCGCAGCATCAGATCGCCATCGCTGTCGATGGCATGCAGATAGATGCCGTTGAGATAATAGCGCGTCTCTTCGGTGGAGATGGCGAACTGCGTCTTGTCGATCAGCCGCTTCATGCCCTCCGCCGCGACTTCGAATTCGTGCGTGAACTGGCCGGCGGTGAGCGCCGGAAAATCGCCTTGCGGCAAACATTGCAGACGGAAGGAGGAACGGCCTGCCGCGACACTCATCGCACGGCCATCCTCATCCATGGTCAGGCCGACCTCGGCACCGTCCGGCAGCTTGCGCACGATATCGTAGAGGAGATGAGCGGGAACCGTGGTGCCGCCCGAAACATCGATGGCGGCAGGAACGGTCTCGGTGACTTCGAGATCAAGATCCGTCGCCTTCAGCTGCAGGCTTCCGCCTTCACCCGAGAGCAGCACGTTCGACAGGATGGGGATGGTGTTCCGCCGTTCGACCACGCGATGCACATGGCCGAGAGACTTCAGCAGATTGGAGCGCTCGAGTGTGACACGCATGGCGACGAATATTCCCCTGACAAGAACAGACACGGACAAAAAGCCGGCGCCCTTCAAGGCCGCCGGTTCATAGCGCAAAGGAGCATCTTTCGGGGGGCAAAGGCAAGCGAAACAACAGATTTGCTGTTCCGCTTGCCTGGGCCTGTGGGAAACGTGCCGGTCCGCCTAGAAAGTCTAGACCCGCCCCGCTCAGGCCTGCTCGTTGATGAGGCGCTTGAGAAGCTCGACTTCCTGATCGAGCTTCTTGTCCTTCTCCAGCAGCCCCTCGATCTTGCGAACCGCGTGAAGGACCGTTGTGTGGTCCTTTCCGCCGAAGCGGCGACCGATCTCCGGCAGGCTTCGAAGCGTCAGCACCTTGGAAAGGAACATGGCGATCTGCCGTGGCAGCACGACGGTCCGTGTCCGCCGATTGCTGAGAAGTTCCGTCTTGGAGACATTGTAGTGTTTGGCAACGACGCGCTGAATGTCTTCGATGCGGATGCGTTTCGGCTCGCCCTGCTTGTAGATATGAGCCAGGAACTCGTCGACCTTCTCGATCGTCATTTCCGGCTCGAGGCTCTGCCGGAACAGCAGCTGGTTGAAGGCGCCTTCCAGTTCGCGGCCCGAGCCGGTGACCGTGCGGGCGATATGCTGAAGAACCTCATCCGAAATCGACAGCGTCGGATCGTCCATCTGCGCGGTTTCGAGCTTGCCGCGCAGCATCTGCATGCGCATTTCATCGTCGGGACGGCCCATCTCCAGAATGACACCGCCATTGAGGCGCGAGCGGACCCGCTCCTCCAGCGATTCCAGCTCACCGGCCGGGCGGTCCGCCGCGACGACCACCTGCTTGGCGCTGTCAAGAAGCGTGTTGATCAGATGGCAGAATTCATTCTGGATCGTCTTGCCCTGAAGAAACTGCATGTCGTCGATAACGAGCAGGTCGATATCGCGCAGTTGCTCCTTGAAGGAGAGGGCATTGTTGTCCCGGATGGCAGTGGCGAAACGCCACATGAAATATTCCGCGGTCAGATAAACCACGCGTGCATTGGCGTTCTGGCGGATGGCCTCGTCGGCGATGGCTTGCAGCAAGTGGGTTTTGCCAAGTCCGACGGAGGCGTGAATGTAGAGCGGATTGAAACGCACCGATTTGCCGCCGGCTTCGGAAACGGCGCGGGCGGCGGCATGAGCGACCCGATTGCTCGGCCCTTCGACAAAGCTCTCGAAAGTGAAGCGGGGATCGAGCGGAGAGCCGAAAATGCCATGACGAATGTCGGGGAGCTTGCCGGCAGACGGAGCAGTCGCAGGCGCTTTGCTCTGCGCGGTGGATCGGCCGGTCTTCTTTTCGGCTGCGGGCTCTTTGCCGAACTCACCTGAGACAACCGTGGCGCGGGGCAGGCGGGTGGCGCTTCTGACGAGCACTTCCACCTTCAGCGTCTCGGAGCGCTCTTCTTTCCAGATTTCCAGCAGCGTATCGAGGTAGTGGCTGTTGATCCAGGAGCGCAGGAAGGTCGTCGGGACCGAATGCCGCACCACCGGACCGGCAACCTCCATGAGCATCATGCGCCCAAACCACGAGCTGAACACTTCCTGGCCGAGCGCCGAGCGAAGACGCTGACGAACGCGTTCGAACGATTCCAGTAGCGCCGCCGGGATATCGGTGTCGTCTCCGGCAACGGCGCCCTGATGTCCATGCGCGCTTTGTTTGGCACTCCGGTCCTGATCAACCTGCTTCACTGCTCCACCTCGCTTTTGCCCTGCGTGATCCTCGTGTCCCCCGACGATCCCCAAGGTCTCTTTGATTTTTTATTCGGGCCGGAGCAAAACTCCTTCCCGCCACGCACCATAAGGAAGCGTGGACCGTCAATTCGAGAACCGTCCTTCTGGAACGTTTCTTCATCTGTTGTCGTGGCCATCCACCCCAAGATGCTCAAGGGCTCTAATCGCTCGACAATGCTTCGCCCGTACCCTCAAACGAGTGTTTGAAGGCGCAATTCTTGCGAGGCGAGATATTTGTCGGGCTCGGAGATATTGTCCCCTCACCACGGCCTCACTCTACAGAGGCGGCCTCGACTTACAAGGTTCAAATAAGGGAGAGAAGCGCGCTGGCACAACCCATGGGTGTGGCGAAAACAGGGGCGGAGCGAAAAGTCGTGGAATCCTGTTACTTTCCTGTTGCAATCGTACTGGCGACTAGATCGCTAAAAAAAAATTTATCTTTTCTGTTGACTCGCAGGCCTTCATGAGTCCGCCGGGACGAGTCTTGAAAAGCTGTGGAAACTGCGTCGTAAATATATGTTTATAAAAAGAAAAAACAAGAAACGAGAACATAGTGGGGACGGCGCTCGCGCAGGGTAAGCCTGCGCGTGGCGCCAGGTTAGGCCGATTGCCGATACTTTAGGCGATCAACTCTCCTCGGGGTCTTCGCGGTCAGGCGAAAACTGCGCCGTGCACGAAAAAGGCCCGCCGGATAACCGGTGGGCCTTTTCACGTTATTTCAGCATTAGGTTGTATCGCGCGAGCGGTCCAACCAGGTCAGGCGTCGATCGTTTTGATCCGATGCGACAGGCGTGACACCTTCCGCGAGGCTGCGTTCTTATGAATGATCCCGCGATTGGCGGCACGCATGATCTGCGGCTGCGCAGCGCGAAGAGCTTCCTGCGCGGCATCCTTGTCGCCGGAAGCAATCGCCTCTTCGACCTTGCGGACGTAGGTGCGCATGCGGGTGCGGCGGGACTTGTTGATCGCAGTACGCGTGGCGATCTTGCGAGTGGCCTTCTTGGCCGATGGCGTATTGGCCATGAACAAAAATCCTTGCGTGTCTGGGCTCTCGACCCGTCAACGAGTGACGAAACAAAGCAGGCGGCCGTTTCGGGCCGCCAAGGTCGTCGCGCTTCTAGCTTCGTCAGCCCGTTCCGTCAAGGGAAAACACCGGAAAACTTGCATCTCGTGTCTCACTCATCGCTGGCAGGAGGGGCAGTAGAACGTCGACCGCCCGCTCTGGACGATCCGCCGGATGGTTCCCGTGCAGTCTGAACGCGGGCAGGCTTCGCCTTCCCGATCATAGACGCGGAAACGATGTTGGAAATAGCCGAGCGTTCCATCCGCACGGATATGATCGCGCAAAGTCGACCCGCCGGCCTCGATCGCTTCTTTCAGGACGGCTTTGATAGCTTCGGCGAGCCGCTCGGTCCGTTCGGTCGAACCGTTTGCCTTGCCGGCGATGGTTCCCGATTTTCGCTTTGGGGAGAGGCGGGCCCGCCAGAGTGCTTCGCAGACATAGATGTTACCAAGTCCAGCGATCAGCCTCTGGTCGAGGAGGGTGGATTTGAGCGGAGAAACTCTGCCGCGGAAGAGGCGTGCCAGTTCAGTCCCGTTCAACGCATTGCCCAGCGGCTCGATTCCAAGCCCGGCAAGCGCGGGGTGGCTTGCCAGTTCGCCGGTTGGCGATTGGAGAAGAAACCCGAAACGACGGGGGTCATTGTAGATGATCCGTCCGGTCGGCTCGCTGTCCCTGGCCATCTCGAAGACGAGGTGGTCATGCGCTCCCGGCTTGCCTCGGGGATAATAGGTCTGTTCCGGGCGTAGAGTCTGGCGACCGCTTTCGATGCGCCACGATCCGCTCATTCCGAGATGGCTGATCAGGGATATGCCGCTGTCGAGATGAAACAGAAGATATTTGGCACGTCGCCCGAGGCCGGTCACCCGATGACCCGCGCAGAGCATGTTCAGATCGTCGGGCAGTGCAAACCGCAGATCGGGGCGGCGTGCTTCGACCGAGAGGATCGTGGCGCCTTCGACAAAAGGCGCGAGACCGCGGCGAACGGTTTCCACTTCCGGCAGTTCTGGCATGGCCGCGATGTCCGCTTCTGATCCGGCTTAGAGATGAGCCTGCCAGATAGAAGGGGTTATGCCGCTCCGCAATAGTTCGCTTCTGCCGTCTAGGGCAGTGTGTCGCAATTCGTGCAGTCGATTTCGTCTTCGTAGCGGGGACGGAAATTGGCGGTTTCGCTGAGGGAGATGCCGTCGAGGTTGCCGGTATATTCCGTCGCACCCAATGACATGGATTTGTAGTTGAGATTGGTGATGGTCCGCACGAGGAAGGTGTCATCAATCAAAAGGTTCGCGGGCACGTCGGACAATTGGGTGCCCGCTGCCACGGGTTGACTGAGCGTGCCGCCCTTCGTCCTTGCGACGGACCAGGCGACAGATGCGACGACCGAGCCGCCGACCTTCTGCATCTCTATTCCGTAAACCGCGATTGTCGGGTTGGACCGATTGTAAGGCTGGATATTGGCCATCCCAATATCGATCAGCTCACCCAGTTCGGCGGCACTGAACGTGTCGCCCTGGGCCACGAGGTCGGCCACCACGCCCGCAGAGCGATTGACCTTTTTTGCCACATCGATACCCGCGGCCAATTCGACCGAACCGAGATAGGCAATCAGCAGAACCGGGGCGACAATCGCAAATTCGGTCGCCGCCACTCCCCGTTTATCAAATGAGAAGCGATGCAGAAGTGGTCGAAGGAGGGTGCGAAATCTGAAAATCATCGGAAAAACCCTTGGCAGCCGGACTGAGCGCTCTCCATCAATAGGGCTCGTTTCGCCAGGTCGACGTGTAGAAGAATTCCATCTGGACGTTCGGCGCGACCAGGCTGATGAGATCGATCATGGTGGGACGGGGATAGACCGCTTTTAACGTGTGTATCGTTGAAGCGCCGCCGGCGCTGATGCCCCAGCCGGTCGTATCAATGGAGCCGTCAGCTTTGAACGATATCTGTGAAGCGCTAGCGGCGGCGGAGAAACCTGTCTGGCTTTGCAGATAGATGGCAATCTCGTTCTCGCAATTGGAACCGCTGAGAAGCGAGAGGCTCTTGCAGATTTCCGACTTGACCCAACTGTCGGTCACGACGGTCTGTTGGCCCGTGCGGATCTGCCTGACAACCTTTTCGCTTCCATTGGCTAGCAACTGACCCGATGCGAAGCCAAGCGAGACTTCGATGATGGAGAAGACCAGAACGAGGAAAGGCAGGATGAGAAACGAGAACTCGATCGCGGTTGCGCCGGATCGGTTCCGCCAGAAGCGGGTCTCCGTGGGGGCTTGGCGCGGTCGTGGATGGATCTTGTTCGAACTCATGGTCGTCGGTCTCGCGGTATTGGTTCGCGAAAGCGTAAGCCAAGAGTCTTCATGAATGGTTGCTTTCGCGCCTGCTGCGGCCGCGCATTTCCGAACGAGCTTACGCTCTATCCGTCGCTGTCGTCATCTCCGCCGATCGTGTCGGCTTCGCAAACCGGCATGCATGTCATCATTTCCACATCGGACCGACGATAGAGCCGAACGGATCCCTTGCCTTGGCGGCTGACAATGATCGGCTGATCGACGATTGGTTCGCCGGCTGCATTGAAGACAACAAGATTGGTGCTTCCGTAGGTACGGCCGGTCAGGACCAGTGTTTTGGAATCCTTGACTGCAACATCGGCGATGGCCGGCTCACCGATGATGACCGTTTCCGCCGCTTCAACCAGTTTCACGATACGCGCATTGCCTTTGTCGATCGCAATCCCTTCGGCTGCCTGTCCAAGGGAGGAGAACAAGAACAGACCGACAGTAGAGAGTGTGAAAGCAATGGCGCGGCGCATCGGAAAATCCTGAGATGACATGTCAAAGGGACTGTGCGCGGTTTGAGTGAATTATTGGTAAAGGGTCACTCTTCCCTAGGAAACGCAAGTGTTTGGAGAGTGCGGCCACGCTGTTTCTTCCCATGGGGCAGATTTTTTTCCACGGTAGGGTTCGTTAACCACTTTTGATAACGAGCATGAAACGGGTGAAGCGTAGGTTCAGCTCATCCCGATCAACGGACAAAACAGTTGACGGTGCTGTGCAACCTGAACCAGGAGCTTTTTACAATGAACAAGGTTTTTGCTCGCTTCGTCAAAGACGAATCCGGTGCAACCGCTATCGAGTACGGTCTGATTGCCGCTCTCATCGCAGTCGCCATCATTGGCGCGGTTTCGGCCGTAGGCGGTAGCTTGACCGATCGGTTCAACGCGATCTCTTCTGCTATCGACAACCCTGAGTCCGCTGGTTGATAGCGGCGTAGCTTATAGATCACGGAAGGCGGGTTTCACGATCCGCCTCCGTTAATGATTCCGGACTATGATATCCGGAGGATGAAAAAGCAGGCGCAATCATGATCGATGCCGCAATATTGGTGATCTTTCCTTTGTGCATGATCTGGGCGGCCATCAGCGACACCCTGTCGATGACGATCGCCAATCGCGTATCTCTGCTTTTGATTGTCGGTTTTTTTGCCCTTGCCGTCATGGTTGGCATGCCGTTTGCCGATATCGCTCTTCATGCGGTGGTCTTTGCCAGCGTTCTTGCCGTGACGTTTGCGCTATTTGCCTTCGGCTCGATGGGCGGCGGCGATGCCAAGATGCTGGCCGCATCGGCGCTCTGGATCGGTTGGGGCGAACCACTTCTCTTCTATCTTCTGATCGCAGCGATTGCGGGAGGCGCGGTAACGCTCGCCGTCCTCGTTTTCCGGCGCAACGAGGCTGTGCGGTTCCTTGCCGGGCGGGTCCTCGGTCCGCAGATCGAAGCGCCGGCCTATCTCGAAGATCACAAAAGCGGCGTGCCTTACGGAATTGCCCTCGGCTTCGCCGGTCTGATGGTTTTTCCGGAGACGCCTTTGGCCCAGATCGCCATTACTAGCCTGGCCTTCGGTTGATGCTTTCGATTTGTTAAGCATATCCGATTGCGATTGGTTAACCCTACTCTAACGATTGCGGACGCAGATTCCATCCAAAGGGGCTGAGGCCCTTGGGAAGGAATCGGTATGAAGTCGTCGCAAATTATCGTTTTGGCTGTCGCGCTGGTCGCCGCTATCGGCGCCGGCATTCTTGCCAGGAACTTCATCGCCGCACCTGAACCCGCCCCTCAGCCACAAG
Organism: Notoacmeibacter ruber; assembly: GCF_003668555.1. Lineage (NCBI taxonomy): Bacteria > Pseudomonadati > Pseudomonadota > Alphaproteobacteria > Hyphomicrobiales > Notoacmeibacteraceae > Notoacmeibacter > Notoacmeibacter ruber. The sequence continues at coordinate 242,802 of NZ_RCWN01000001.1, forward strand.
TGACGCAGTCGCAGCCGAGCGAGCCTGCACCTCCGCCGGTCAAGGTGGAGGAGGTACTGGTTGTGACCGAGCCCATCGGCGTCGGCGAAGCACTCACCGTCGAGCAGATGCGCTGGCAGGAATGGCCGGCCGAAGTCGTCGACCCCAGCTACATCACCAAGGCGAACGAGCCGAACGCCATCGATAAGCTGAAGCAGACGACCGTGCGGGTGCCTCTGACGACGGGCGAGCCCGTCCGCAAGAACCGATTGGTGGGTTTCGGCAAAAACTATATGAGTTCGGTTCTTCCGAAGGGTATGCGCGCCCTGGCCGTGCGCATCTCCAGCGAGAGCACGGGCGGCGGTTTCGTCCTGCCGAACGACTATGTCGACCTGATGGGTGTCAGGAAGGCGGAAGACGGTACGATCACCACCAATATCATTCTGGAGAATGTTCGTGTTCTGGCGATCGATCAGTTCTTCAAGCAGGGGCCCGACGGGCCTCAGAACAGCATCGGCCAAACCGCTACTCTGGAGCTTTCGCCGGAAGAGGTGAAGCTCGTGACGGTCGCTCAGCAGACTTACGATCAGCTCTCGCTGGTCCTGCGCTCGGTCAAGGATGTTGGCGTACGTCCTCCCTTGCCGCCGCTGACACAGCGCGAGGACGGACAATCCTCATCGGTGCGTCTCATCAAGGGAGGCAAGTCGTCGAACTGATGCGTAAGCTCAAGTTTCAAGGAAAGACTGTCATGAAGCGCACCGTCTCCTGGACCCGGCGGCTGGCCGTAATCCTTTTGGCCGGTACGATGGGCCTAACGCCGGCGGTGACACCGTCCATGGCGCAAGGCGTCAATATTCTCAGCACATCCACCGATCAGGAGGTCAAGCTCGGTCTCGACAAATCCATCGTGGTGGATCTGCCGGAGGATGCGACCGACATTCTCGTGGCCAATCCCGAAGTCGCCGATGCCGTGACGCGGACATCGCGTCGGATCTATTTCTTCGGCAAGAAAGTGGGACGCACGAACATTTTCGTCTTCGGAAATGGCGGACGTCAGATCGCTTCCTTCGATCTTGTGATCGAGCGGGATGTGGCGGGCCTGGAAAGCTATCTCCGTCGTTTTCTGCCGGACGCCAATATCAATGCGGAGATCATCAACGACAACGTGGTGCTGACCGGAACCGTTCGGTCGCCTCTCGATGCCTCGAAGGCGGAGCAACTGGCGACGATCTACGTCACCGGAGGCGAGGCCACGGGCGGCGAAGTGATCGCCAGCGATGTCAACGGCCTGACCCAAGAGCGGACCTCCTCGATCGTCAATCTTCTCGAACTTGTCGGTCAGGATCAGGTCATGCTGCGCGTGACCGTCGCCGAGGTGACGCGCCGCGCCCTGAAGGATCTCGGCGTGAACCTCTCGGTCAACAGTGCGACCGCCCGCAGCGCCTTCAATCTGACCGGAACGTCTCAGTCGGGCAATCTCACGCTTGGCGGTTCCGGCACGATCGGCGGCTACGAACTCGATGCGACCTTGAATGCTCTTGAGCAGAACGGCGTCATGCGAACGGTAGCCGAGCCAACCCTGGTCGCCGTTTCCGGGCGTGCTGCGCAGTTCCAGGTCGGTGCCGAAGGTACGGTGACGGTCGCAGGCGAGGACAGTTCGTCCACCGAGTCGGTCGATTACGGCGTGACGCTCAACTTCACCCCAACCGTTCTGGCAGAGGGTCGCATCGCCCTTCAGATCGAGACCGAACTGAACGAACCCACCAATGAGTTGACCATCGAAGCGGGCCAGAACGCAACCGTCCAGCAGCGCAAGACGCGCAGTGCCTCAACGGAAGTGGAGATGTCCTCCGGCGGCACCATGATGATCGCCGGCCTTATCCGCGACCAGTTTGCGATCGACCAGAACAGGACGCCGGGCCTCGGCCGGATACCGATCTTCGGCACGCTTTTCCGCGAGCGGAACTATGAGCGCACCGAGACCGAACTGGTTGTCATCGTCCGGCCTTTTCTGGTCCGGCAGACAAGCCCCGATCAGATCCGGCGGCCCGATCACGGCTTCGAGCCGGCGGCCGACGGCGCGCAGAATTTTCTCGGCCGCGTGAATCGCCTCTACGGGGTGGCACGCAAGCAGAGCACATTGCCGGCCTGGCGCGGCAATATCGGCTACATTTACAAGTAAGGCGACTGCCATGAGCCTCTTCACGACACGGCACGATCGGACCCGCCCCCTCAGCATGCTGCTGCGCGGCGGTGTCGCTATCGCTCTGGCATCCAGCCTTGCGGGTTGCGCAAAGCTGCACAGGGATCAGATTGTCACCGGTGCGATCCACGATCGGGTCGAGATCAATCATCCGATAACGCTTGGGCCCAAGACGACGAAGCTCGAAATGCCGATCCTAGCGGGCGCCTCCTCGCTGACCTATGATCAGCGCAAGGTTGTCGAGGGCTTTGCAGAAGGATGGGATCCCCGCTCCGGTGGCGGCTATCAGATATTGATTCCGAAAGGCATGCCCAATTCCAGCGCGGCAGAAGCCGTCGCCGGTGACATGGTGCAGGCGCTGACGGATATCGGTGTGCCGTCTACGATGATGGCCGCCTACGATTACACACCGGCAATGCCCGGGCAGTCCAAGCTCATACTTCTGCGGACCGGCCTTGGGGCAATCCCTCCGGTCTGCGGCGACTATTCGGAAAACATGATCGATAACAGCGAAAACCGGCACTATCGCGATTTCGGCTGCTCGACTCAGGCCAACATTGCGGCGATGCTGGACAATCCCACCGATTTGCTTGGTCCGCGCCGCATGAGCCCGCCGGATATTCAGGCGCGTTCCAACGCCATCGAAACCTATCGTGATCGTTAAGACCGGCGGAAATCGCTTTCGGAGCCAGAAATGTCGCTAGAGCCACATTACGACCAGAATGATCCCGAGGCGTCTTCTTCGGAACGCGAGAGAGAGCGCCTGGAACAGGCGAGGCCGATACCGCGCATTACCATTCACGCCTGGTGCGACTCCGCCGGAGTTCAGCGGCCTATAGAGCGCGCGGCTGAAGATCGCCGGATGGCGCGGGCTCATGTCATGGTCCACGGCGGTGGCGTACAGGCCGCCATGGAACACTACGCTCAAAATACCACGCCGAACCTGCTTCTGGTCGAGACACGGGTCGAGCCGGAATACATCATGCAGCAGCTTTCCGGGCTGGCGGATGTTTGCGATCCATCCACGCGCGTCGTCGTGATCGGCCATTTCAACGATGTCGCGCTCTACCGCGAAATGATGCGCAACGGGATCTCCGAATACATGGTTGCGCCGGTCTCCCTGGCAGATCTGATTGCCACGATCGAGAGTATCTATTCTTCGGAAAACGAGGCGCCGATCGGCCGTACGATCGCTTTTGTGGGCGCGAAAGGCGGCGTTGGTGCCTCAACGCTTGCCCATAATATCGCCTGGTCCGTGACGACACTCTTCGACAATGACGTCGTCATCGCGGATATGGATCTCGCTTTCGGCACCGCGAACATCAATTTTGATCAGGATCCGGCGCAGGGCATAGCTGAAGCGGTTTTTACGCCTGAACGCGTCGACGAGACCTATCTCGACCGGCTGCTTGCCAAGTGTTCGGAACGATTGTCGCTTCTCGCCGCGCCGTCCACGATGGAGCGAGTCTACGATTTCGACGAGGCGGCCTTCGCGCCGATCGTCGAGGTCATGCAGGCAACGACGCCGACCGTCATCCTCGATGTACCCCATGGCTGGCATGGATGGACGCGCCGTACGCTGGCCGAGGCGGATGAAGTGGTCGTCGTGGCGACGCCCGAACTGACCAATCTGCGCAACACCAAAAATTTCGTCGATACGCTGAAACGGCTCCGGCCAAACGATCCGCCGCCGCATCTCATCCTCAATCAGGTGGGGATGCCGAAACGGCCGGAAATCGATCCGGAAGACTTTCTTGAGCCTCTGGGCATCTCGTCCTTTGTGACCATCCCGTTCGATCCGCAGCTTTTCGGCACGGCCGCTACCAACGGCCAGATGCTCGCTGAGATGAATCCGAGCCATGCGGTTGTCCAGAAGTTTGACGAATTGGCGCATGTGCTGACGGGGCGCCGCGAGGTGAAGTCGTCTCAGGCCGGCATGTTGAATTCGATTTTGAAGAAGTTGAAGGGCAAGTAAGTCCTTCCGTTCCGAGGTGGTAGCTGAATAATGTTTGGCAAGAAGGCAGGGGACACGGCAAGGCGGAATGCTCCCGATTTCCGGGTGCCTTCCGGTGACGCGCTCACGAAAGAGAAGCCGGCGGAACCCAAGCCGAAGGCCAGTCCCTCTGTGTCCAAGACCGCGCCGCCTGCGGCCCGGCCCGCACGCCGTCCTTCGCCGCGCAACGAATCCTACTACGACACCAAGAGCCAGGTCTTCTCGGCCCTGATCGACACGATCGATCTGTCGCAGCTTGCGCGTCTCGACGCGGATGCGGCTCGAGAAGAAATTCGCGATATCGTCAACGATATCATTGCGATCAAGAATTTCGCGATGAGCATCGCCGAGCAGGAAGACCTGCTTGAAGACATCTGCAACGATGTCCTTGGTTTTGGCCCGCTGGAGCCGCTTCTGGCGCGCGACGACATTGCCGATATCATGGTCAATGGCGCCAAGGACGTCTATATCGAGGTCTCCGGCCGGACCGAACGCACGGACGTCCAGTTTCGCGATAATCAGCAATTGCTCAATATCTGCCAGCGGATCGTCAGTCAGGTCGGCCGCCGCGTCGATGAAAGTTCGCCGATATGTGACGCCCGCCTCATGGACGGCAGCCGCGTCAACGTGATTGCGCCGCCACTGGCCATCGACGGGGCCGCGCTCACCATTCGTAAATTCAAGAAGGACAAGCTGACGCTCGAAGAGCTCGTGCGTTTCGGCTCGATCTCACCGGAAGGGGCAGAGGTTCTCAAGATCATCGGCCGCGTTCGCTGCAATACGATCATCTCCGGCGGTACCGGTTCGGGCAAGACGACGCTGCTCAACTGTCTGACCCGATACATCGATACCAATGAGCGCATCATCACCTGTGAGGACTCCGCGGAACTGCAGTTGCAGCAGCCTCACGTTGTCCGCCTCGAGACACGCCCGCCGAATCTTGAAGGCGAGGGCCAGGTGACGATGACCGATCTGGTCAAGAACTGTCTGCGTATGCGGCCCGAGCGGATCATCGTCGGTGAGGTCCGCGGGCCGGAGGTCTTCGACCTCCTTCAGGCAATGAACACCGGCCATGATGGCTCCATGGGTACCATCCACGCCAATACGCCGCGTGAATGTCTGAGCCGTATGGAATCGATGATTGCAATGGGCGGATGGTCGCTGCCGCAGAAGACTGTGCGCGAGATCATCGTCGGCTCGGTCGATGTGGTCGTTCAGGCCGCGCGAATGCGCGATGGCTCGCGCCGGATCACCCAGATCACCGAGGTGCTGGGTATGGAAGGCGACGTCATCATCACGCAGGACCTGATGAAGTACGAGATCAAGGGCGAGGACGCGCAGGGCCGCATCATCGGCGAACATGCCGGTTGCGGGATCGGCCGGCCCGGCTTCTGGGACCGGGCCCGTTACTATGGCGAGGAAAAGCGGCTCGCAGAAGCGCTGGAGCAGCTCGAAAAGAGCAGGAGCGACAGGTGATGTTCGGTCTTCCGCTCACGGTTCTGGCCCTGATCGCTCTTGTCGGCGTGGCGGCAGGCGGCGTCGCCTATGCTCTGCTTTTCAATCGTATCGAAGAGCAGAAGAAGGCGGATCGCCGGTTTGACCATGTCAGGCGGCAGGAGACCGATCAGAATGTCGTGCGGGCAAGTCGCGACCGCGTCAATGACGCCGTGCGCCGCCGCAAGTCGATTCAGGAAACGCTCAATCAGCTCGAAGAGAAGAACAAGGCAAAAGGCGTTGCCCCCGGCAAGAAACCGCCCATGAAGCTGATGATCAAACAGGCGGGTATCTCGACCTCGCTGACGACCATCCATGTCGTCTCCGTCGTAATCGGCGTGGTCTTAGCAGGCCTGCTCTATCTCTTCCAACTCGTCCCGCTTTTCGTGCTGCCGGGCGTGCTGCTGGCTGCGGGGCTGGGGCTGCCCCGCTGGTATGTGAGCTGGCAGCGTAATCGCCGTATCAATCAGTTTCTCGACCGCTTTGCCGATGCGCTCGAAGTCATCGCACGCGGTGTCCGTTCCGGCTTGCCGCTGCCGGACTGCATTCATTTGATCGCATCAGAGTCGCCGGAACCTGTACGGACCGAGTTCCGGCGCGTCATCGAGCGTATGAATGTCGGGCTTTCGCTCCCGGAGGCCATCGGCAAGATGCCCGAGACCATGCCGTGCCCCGAAGCCAATTTCTTCGGTATCGTCATTCAGATTCAGGCGCAGGCCGGCGGCAACCTCTCCGAGGCGATCGGTAACCTCGCCACGGTGCTGCGAGACCGCAAGAAGATGAAAGCGAAGGTGCAGGCGCTTTCAATGGAAGCCAAGGCTTCAGCCTACATTATCGGCTCGCTGCCGATCATCGTGGCTGGACTGATTTTCATGATCTCCCCCGGCTATATCATGCCGCTTTTCACCGATCCGACCGGCCATATCGCGCTGGCGATCGCAGCGGTGATGATGGCGATGGGCATCTTCGTCATGAAGAAAATGATGAATTTCGAGGTATAGGGCGATGCTGAGTTTTGAAGACGTTCTCGACCCGACATTCTTGTTCTCGCTTCTGACGGCGCTTGCCGTTTTCGCGACCGTCATCGCGCTTTTGCCCCAGATGGGGGCCGATCCGATGAAGAAACGCATGAAGACCATGGCGCTGGAGCGCGAGGAACTGCGTGCGCAGCAGCGCGCGCGCCTGGCGGCCGAATCCTCTGAACGCCGCCAGCGCGGCCTGCGCGAAACGCAGAATGCGAAGATGACCCGCATTGTCGATAAGCTCGATTTGAGGAAGGCGCTGGTCGACGATGCGACGATGAAGATGATCCGCGGCGCCGGCTATCGCGGTCAGGCGCCCGTGACCCGCTTTCTGTTCTTCCGCCTGATCCTTCCGTTCATCTTCCTTGCTTTCTCGGCTCTCTACATTTTCGGCATCGGCCTTTTGAAGGACCAGACGCTGATGGTGCGCATCGCTGCTGTACTCGGCGCGACCTATTTCGGCTTTTACCTTCCTGTCCTGTTCATGAAGAACAAGGCGCAGAAGAGAGCGGATTCCATTCGCAAGGCATGGCCCGATGCGCTTGATCTTCTGCTCATCTGCGTCGAATCGGGTATCTCCATCGAGGCGGCCTTTCGCCGTGTCGCCGAGGAAATCGGTGGCCAGTCGCTCGAACTGGCCGAGGAATTGATGCTGACGACGGCGGAACTGTCCTATCTCGAAGATCGGCGGTCTGCGTATGACAATCTCGCCGAGCGGACGCAGCTCGAGTCCGTCAAGAGTGTCTGTCAGGCGCTCATCCAGTCGGAGCGCTACGGTACGCCGATCGGTCAGGCATTGCGCGTGCTTGCCAAAGAGAGCCGCGATCAGCGTATGAACGAGGCGGAAAAGAAGGCTGCCGCGCTGCCGCCGAAGCTCACAGTGCCGATGATCCTTTTCTTCTTGCCGGTGCTCTTCATCGTGATTCTCACACCAGCGGGCATGCAGATCTCACGCAATATGTGATGGTTCACCGACAGCCAGCATAACGAAAAAAGCTCGCCCGGTTTGGCGGGCTTTTTTCGTTTCGAGAGGCAGTGCGTCGGCTCGATCAGTTGGTGGCGTTGGCGTCGTGGTTCGGGTCGGTATCTTCCGCTGCCAGTTCGCTCCAGCTGTTCTGCTGCTTCAGCATGGATTGGAGATAGGCGACATTGGCCTCTGCATCGGCGGGAGACAATTCGCGGCGCGCAATCGCATTTGCTTCGTCGAAGCGTCCCTGTAGGCCGACGACCAGAGCGTAGTTCTGGCGGACCCGGCTGTCGGCGCCAGGCAGGCTCGCGGCCTTCTGCAGATAATATTCGGCGGTACGCAGATCCCCGGAAAGCACGTGGCTCATACCGAGGTTGGAATGGATGGAGGCTTCGTTTGGAGCCAGCGTCAGAGCCTTCTTATAAAGACGCCGGGCCTCATCATGCTGACCGAGCTGGTCAACGATCGCGGCCTCCGCCGAGATCAGTTTCCAGTCGGGATATTCCGGCGTCTGCGAACGGCGGATCGCCTGCAGCGCCTGGTCGAACTGGCCGTTTGCCGCAAGAGCCTTGCCGTATGCGGCCTGCACTCCGCGATCGTTTGGATGCAGGATCACCGTCTTGCGCATCACGGCGAGGGATTGTTCGTTGCGCCCCTCCATCCGGAGAGCTTCGGCAAAGCGGAGGGCGGTCTCCCGGTCCTTCGGATTTCGGGCGTAGGACAGGCCGATAGCCTGCGCCGTATTGTCCAGCTGCGCCTGCGTCATGGAAGCCATGGATTTGCTGGCTTGTCGGGGGCCTGAGGCACAACCCGATGCGCCTGCGAGGACGGCGAACGCCGTGACGCAAATGAGAAACGTTCGAACGGAGTTTTGAACAATAGCCATAGGGGCACCTGCATGCGAAAGAGGTGGCGGCCGATGCCGCTCTTCTCTCCCAGAAGTATTCTGTTAACCCTAACGCCTCGTTAACTCCGATCCCGCTCCATCGCAGAAAGGTCTCCATTCATGCCCGTTGAACTTCTTGCCAGCCCGGACGACCGGTCACGCCCCATCCATTTCATCGGCGAGAACGGGCTGGAGGAGGCTGCTCTCGGCGATCGTGTGCGCAACTGGGCGAACGCCAATGGCTATGAAGCGAAAAACGGGAATGTGCTGCTTGTCCCCGCCGCCGATGGTGACATCGAAAGCGCGTTGATCGCTCTGGGCGAAGCGCAGGAGGACGCGCTGGCGGCCGGCAAGCTGGCCAAGGCGTTGCCGGAAGGCGCATGGCATGTGGCGTCCTGGCCAGCCCATCCCGATCTGGCAATATTGGGTATGGTGCTTGGCGGGTACGCCTTCACCGCCTATGGCAAGAAGCCGAGCCGCACCCTCCGGCTGGCCGTAGAGAATGGACCTGATCGCGCGGAGGTGGAACGTCTGGCGCAGGGCTGCGCGCTTGCGCGCGACCTGATCAACACGCCAACCAACGATATGGGGCCGAACGCGCTGGAGCAGGTCGTCCGCCAGCTCGGCGATAAATATGGCGCGTCGGTTCATGTCATCGACGGCGACGCGCTGCTCGACCGCAATTTCCCGATGATCCATGCCGTCGGACGAGCCAGTGCGGAAGCGCCGCGCCTGATCGATCTGACTTGGGGGCAGGAAGATGCGCCAAAGCTGACGCTGGTCGGCAAGGGCGTCTGCTTCGATACCGGCGGTCTCGATATCAAGCCGGCGGCATCCATGCTGCTGATGAAGAAGGATATGGGCGGCGCGGCGAACGTCATCGGTCTGGCATCGATGATTATGGCTGCCAGGCTGCCGGTGCGCCTGCGCGTCCTCATCCCGGCGGTCGAGAATTCCATCTCGGCCAACGCTTTCCGCCCTTCTGACATCTTGCCGAGCAGAAAGGGCATCACGGTCGAGATCGGCAATACCGATGCGGAGGGTCGCCTGGTGCTCGCCGATGCGCTGACTTTGGCGGACGAGGAAGCGCCGCAGATGCTGATCGACATGGCAACGCTGACCGGCGCGGCGCGTGTGGCGCTCGGTCCGGAACTGCCGCCGTTCTTCACCGATGACGAATTGCTGGCGGCGGAACTTTCCGATGCAGCACAGAAGACCGCCGATCCGCTCTGGAGACTTCCGCTCTATAAACCCTATGCGGAACGCCTTTCGAGCAAGGTGGCCGACACCAACAACGTAACCACGGACGGGTTTGCCGGTGCGATCACCGCCGCGCTGTTCCTGCAGAAATTTGTGGAGCAGGCCGAAAGCTGGTCGCATTTCGATATTTTCGGCTGGACGAAATTCGCCAAGCCCTGGGCACCGGTGGGCGGTGAAGCGATGGCCATCCGCGCGATCGACCGTGTGCTTCAGCGGCGCTTCGGAGGGAAGGCATGAGCCTCGATCCACGCCTCAACGCCTTCCGTGACGATCTGGCCGATCGCCGGCTGGAAGGGAAGGTGAAGGCGAAACGTTTCGTCGAGGGCGAGCCGGCGCGCTGCATAGCTCCGGTGGCGGATCTGCGGGCGGGCAGGGGAGACGACACGGCCATCGGCAGCCAACTCCTGCTGGGAGAGCCGGTTCTCGTTTTCGAGCGGTATGACGGCTGGACGTGGGTGCAGAGCGAACGCGATGGCTATGTCGGCTATGTTGAGGAGACCGCGCTTGGCGCTGTCGATCCTGCGCCGACGCATATCGTCTGCGCGGCGCGCACCTTCGCCTACGGACAGCCGGAACTGCGGACGAAGCCGGTTCGCACGCTCTCGCTCGGTTCGGAAGTGACGGTGACGGAAGAGATTGAAGAGCGGGGCAATCGCTATTTTCGTCTCTCGACGGGGGAGGCGATCTTCCATCGCCATCTCGCGCCGCTCGGCGCGCCGCTGGCCGAGGACTATGTCACGATTGCAGAAAGCCTGCTTGGCACGCCCTATTTGTGGGGTGGCGTAAGCGCCTTTGGGATCGACTGCTCCGGTCTCGTCCAGCTATCGCTGCGCCTTGCCGGCAAGAGCGTACCGCGCGACAGCGACATGCAGGCGCAGATCGGGATCGAGTTGCAGGAAGAGCGGCTATTGAAGCGCGGCGACCTGATCTTCTGGAAAGGCCATGTCGGCATCATGGCTGACGAGGAGACGCTTCTCCACGGCTCAGGCCATGCAATGGCGGTAGTGAAGGAGCCGCTGGCCGAGGCCGTGAAACGTATCGGCGACGTCTATGGCGGTGTGACGGCCCGGCGGAGGGTTTGAACTGACTGGCGACTGACCCTTTCCGGTGGAGTGGAAGAAGAGCGCTTTGACGCTTTCATACTCACATCTTGTCCCATTCGCTCCGCTCGGGGTGTCAGGCCAAACATTCGGCTATAGTCGCGGCTGAACTGCGAGGGGCTCTCATAGCCGACCCGGAGCGCTATCTGGGTCACATTGCCGTGCCGCGCGCGCAGCGCCCGCTGCGCTTCCAGCAGGCGCAGCTGTTTGAGAAGCTGCACCGGTGTCATGCCGGTTATTTCCTTGAAGCGCTGGTGAAAAACGGTGGTGCTCATCGCGGCCTGACGAGCCAGATCCTCAACCCGCATCGGCTCTCCGATATTGGCGCGAAGATGCGCCACAATGTCCGCGATACGTCCAGCCTGGCTATCGGCACGCGCCATACGCCGCAGCATGGCCCCTTGCGGGCTGGTCAGTAGCAAATAGTGCAGTTCACGCATATAGAGTGGCACGAGCGCCTCGCGATCCGAGGGCCGTTCAAGAAGCGAAACAAGTCGCGTCATGACGTTGAGCAGGGCATCGGAAACCGGAGCACTGGTCAGCGCGGAGACGGGTTGCTCCTCACCTTCGTCTGGTAGATCGCGTGCCAACTCCCGCAGCACCGGCATCTCGAGTTCGACAGCTATCGCGAGATAGGGCGTGTCCGGCGATGCTTTCGTGATCCAACTGGTGGCAGGCAGATCGAGCGAGACGACCAGCCCATGCCCTTCGGCAAAGATTGCTGGCACCCCGTGGAAATCGGCATGTTTTTCACCGCTCAGAACCAAGCAGAAAACAGGATCGTAGATCGTGTGCGCAATCTGGGTCGGTGTCTCCGAATAGAGAATGGAAAGGCGCGAGACGGGCAGACGCGCCGGCGTAAATCCCAAGCCTTCGCGCTCGGCGTAGGAACGGGTCTGACAGAAGAGGTCGGCTGAAAAGATCATGCTTCGCAGGAAGCCCGGTTTGGGTTGTGATGGCAATGTTCAATATTGCGCTCCCGTAGGAATAGGCAATTTTCCCGTTGAATGCGGCAGGTTTCTTCGCGGTGCGCCGATTAGGTCTTTTGGCATCGCAACAGAAACGGAGTGTCCCATGACAACCCCACTTTTTCTCATCACTGGCGGCAACCGTGGCCTCGGCGCGGCAATGGCGAAACATCTGGCCAAGGGCGGCGCGGACATTATCTTGACCTATCGCTCAGGGGCCGATCAGGCCGCGCAGAAAGTGGCCGAGATCGAGAGTCTTGGCCGCAAGGCTGCAGCGCTGCAGCTCGACGTGACAGACAGCAGCAGCTACGCGGCTTTTGCTGGCAAGGTCAAAGAAAAGGTTACCGAACTCGGCCATGACGCGCTGACGGGCCTCGTCAACAATGCCGGGCACGGAGAGTGGGCTTTGTATCGGGAAACCACTCCCGAACAGCTCGATGAGCTTTACACGGTGCATTTGCGCGCGCCCTTCTTATTGACGCAGGTGCTGCTCGACCAGATTGCCGATGGCGGCCGCTTGCTCTTCCTCTCCTCGGGGCTCAGCCGGTTCGCCATGCCGGGTTACGCCGCTTATGCCGCCATGAAGGGCGCGATTGATACGCTTGTCCGTTATGTCGCCAAGGAGCTTGGTCCTCGCGGCATTTCGGCAAATGCTTTCGCGCCGGGAGCGATCGAAACCGACTTCGGGGGCGGCGCAGTCCGTGACAACCCGGAGATCAATAAGATGGTAGCCGAGGCCACCGCAATGGGACGAGCCGGCCAGGCCGATGATATCGGCGCGGCCGTGGCAAGCCTGCTTCTGTCGGAGCGTAACTGGATCACCGGTACGCGGATCGAAGCCTCCGGCGGCCAGCAACTCTGAAAAAAAGAGGGGGCTCCGGCCCCCTCGTTTCGCAGATGATCGCGCGTATTCAGTCGAATATGTCGGCAATGACGGACTGTTCGGCGTCTTCCCATTTGCGAACCGTCTTGCTGACCTTCTCGATGTCCTTGTCATTGAGATGGTGGGCACCGTCCGCGTCGATGCGGCACATGCTGAAGGGCTCGCCAACGCTGGCAGAGGTGAGGTCGAGCGCCTGCAGCACCCGGAGGACCGCCGCGCAGCCGAAGTCCGATGACCGCTCGGCCAAATGGAAGTGCGACAGCAGGGAGCCGGCTTGCTGGGCCATCGGCGCGCCGCTGCCAATGGCATGGAAACCGATATCGGCATAGTGCCCGATCATCCCGGAGGGCGTAATCTCCACGATCCAGGGCTGGCCGTCCCGCCAACCGGCGGCCATCACATAGGCCGAGGGCGTGCCGCCGCCCTCCTCGCCCGGCACGTCGGGAATAAAGGTGTCGTAGTGGTGACGAAGGATCGGTAGCACCTGTTCCTGAAGGGCGCGTCCAATATCCGGTGCATCGAGAATCGCAGCGCTGTTCTCGTTGAAACAGCGCTCGACGTCGTACAGGACGGATCTCGCGCCGCTGCCGCCCCAGGCGGCCCGGTCGCCCAGCGGATGTATCTTCTCGGCGGGATAGGTCATGCCGCGCCCCTTGTCCGTGATCTGGGAGTCAGAGCCGAGCACGACCCCATCTTTGCAGACGGTTGCAAGAACGACGGTCATGGTGTGATCCTCTCGGGGTCGGTGTCTGTGGCATTCCGGTCGACGATCTGTCGGTCCTAACCGGGTGTTTCATGTTGCGCCGGTCGAGATAGGGCGATAGAGCGCATTCTCCATTCCGCTCCCACATGTTCTACCGAGTTGATTGGCGTGAAATCAGAACCGTGATAGCAGCGCGACCATGAAGCGGACGCTGAGGCGACAGAAACGTAAGTTGGTGCACTGGCTCCTGCTGGCGCCATTCATTCTGTCATCCATGGTGGCGCAGGGTATCATGCCCGCGAAGGCGCAGAATGGCTTCATCACGCTGATCATCTGTACTGGCGACAGTCTGGCCGAGATTGTGGTGGACCCGATCACCATGGAGCCAGTCGAAAGCGGCGATGACGGCGACGGCTCCGGCGCGAATTCGTGCGCCTGGGCATCCATGCACCATGAACCCGGGCCGTTGCTGCTTGTCTCTTTGAGCCAGCCATTGACGCTCTCTGGAGAACAGCTTTCTTCGACCTGTACGGCCATACTCGAATTTGCCCGCGCGACCGGGCTGCCGCCAGCCACCGGCCCACCCGCCACGATCTGACGTTTTCACTCTCGAAATCATCAGACTGGACCAATCAATATGACAGATACAACCGACGGGGCGTCCGCTCCGAAGGCCGCTGCGCAACGCGTTGCGGTCTCAGATCTCTATCGCGCCGTGTGGCGTTGGCATTTCTTTGCGGGACTTCTGATCCTGCCTTTCATCATCACTCTTGCCGTTAGCGGAGGCATTTATCTCTTTCGTGAAGAACTGGACAAAATCGTTCACGCGGACTTCATCCAAGTCAATCCCGTCGACGAGCAGAGGCTGGCACCCTCGGAAATCATCGACCGGGCTCTGAAAGCCCAGCCGGGGACGGTCGTCAAATACACCACCCCGAGCGCGGAGGATCTGTCGACAGAAGTGACGGTGCAGCCGGAAACCGGCGGCCGCATGGCTGTCTACGTCAACCAGTATACTGGAGACATCCTTGAGGTTCGGGCCGACCGAAGCACCTTCGCATGGACAGTGCGCTACCTGCATTCGTTCCGGTATTTCGGGTCCGGTCCGCGCAAGATCATCGAGATTGTCGGGGGCTGGGCGATCCTCATGGTCGCCACCGGGATCTATCTATGGTGGCCACGCGGTCAGAGAGGTGGCGTGATCTCGGTCCGGGGAACGCCTGGTCGGAGGGTTTTCTGGCGTGATGTCCACGCGGTAACGGGGCTGGTCACCGGCGCCTTCATCGTCTTTCTTGCCGTGACAGGCATGCCCTGGTCGTCGGTATGGGGCGCGCAAGTCAATGAATGGGCCAATGGCAGCAATTTCGGCTATCCGTCCGGCGTCCGTGTCGAGGTACCGATGTCGAAGGATCGACTCACCGACACAGCGAAAACGTCTTGGTCGTTGGAGCAGGCGCAAATCCCACGGACCGACGGGCCACCCGTTGCGGGCGCGCAATCGATCGGTCTGGATTCTGCGGTTCAGGAATTTCAGTCGATGGGTTTGGCGAATGGCTTTTCCGTCGCTCTACCCCAATCGCCAACCGGCGTCTTCTCCGGCTCCGTCTATCCGGACGATCTGAGCCGGCAACGGGTCGTCCATCTCGATCAATATTCTGGCCAGCTGCTGGTCGATATGAGCTATGAGGACTACGGACCGCTCGGCCGCTGGCTGGAGTTCGGCATCAATACCCATATGGGTCAGACATTCGGGCTGCTGAACCAGATCGTTCTGCTGATCGTGTGCGTGGGCATCATTCTTCTGGCGGTTTCGGCCGCCATCATGTGGTGGAAAAGGCGGCCTTCTGGTCGGTTTGGGGTGCCTCCGCTGCCTTCGGATAGGAAGGTCTTCGTCGGTCTCTTGGTGCTTTTGGGTATCGGCGGAATCATCTTTCCCCTTACAGGACTGACGTTGCTCGTCATGATTGCGCTCGACCTTGGCTGGCAATGGGCCAGACGGTCCCGGCGCGGCAGACAGCCTTCGTGACGTGAAAGTCATTGCGGCGCTGGCGTTCGCCGGCGCCGCTCAACAGTCGAGCTTTTCGCCGGCCTTTGCGAATGAGTAGCGCGTTTAGTCGCTGGCTTCTCTTCTGAAACGCGCCATGGCCAGCACCAGGAACGCGTTCTGGCATTCGCCGCTTTCCGCCAGAGCTATGGCCTCATCGGTCGGCAGGGCGAAGGGGAAGGTGGCTTCGTTTTCCTCCTCGGCGCCGGCACGGTCGCTCAGCGCCGACGCATCGACCTCGGCATGGAAGAAATGCGCCATCTCGTCGGTAATGCCGGGGGACGACATCACCTGAAACAACGGTTTGAGGCTCTTGGCGTCGAGGCCGGCCTCTTCTTTCAGTTCGCGTCGCGCCGCCTCTTCCGGCGTTTCGCCATTCTCGACACCACCGGCGACGAGTTCGACCAGATCGCCCTTGCCCGTCTGGAGGTGGGCGGCAAGCCGGTACTGACGGATCAGGACAATTTTGTCTGCCGACGGATCGTGCGCGATCACGCCGACCACATGACCCGCCATGAGCAGTTCGCGCGTTTCCTCGTCACTCTGCGAACCATCCGGATCGGTATGGCGGATGCGGAACTGTTCGACGCTCTCGAAGCCGTCATGAAGCGTGCTGCGCCCTGTGATGGTGGTCTCTGCGGGGCGATCGCCTTCGGCTTTGCTCCTCATTGACTGACGGCCTCCGCGCCGGTGGTCCGTATATCGAAGGCGGCGGCCAGAAGAGCCTTGGTGTAATCAGTCTTCGGGTTCTCGAAGATCTCCTCAGCCGGTCCGTACTCGACCACCTTGCCGTTGCGCATGACGACGACCTCGTTGGAAAGCGCGCGCACCACTTTCAGATCGTGGCTGATGAAGAGATAGGCGAGATTGTGCTTCTTCTGCAGATCGCGCAGCAGGTCGACCACCTGCGCCTGCACGCTCATGTCGAGAGCGCTGGTCGGCTCGTCGAGCATCACGAAGCGCGGCTCCAGAACCATGGCGCGGGCGATAGCGATGCGCTGGCGCTGGCCGCCGGAAAATTCATGCGGATAGCGGAAACGGGTGGCAGGATCGAGATCGACCTCCCGCAGCACCTCGACTACCTTCGCATCGCGCTCCTCACGGCTCATTTTGGGGAAGTGGATCTTCATCCCCTCTTCGATGATGTCGGAGACGCTCATGCGGGGTGAAAGAGAACCGTAGGGGTCCTGGAAGACGATCTGCATCTCGGAGCGCAGCGGTTTCATCTGCTTGAAGCCATAGTCGGAGATGCGGCGTCCCGTGAAATCGATCGTGCCATCGGAACTGATCATGCGAGACAGGGCGAGGCCGAGCGTCGTCTTGCCCGAGCCGGATTCGCCGACGATGCCGAGCGTCTGACCGGCCTTGACCTTAACATCGATGCCGTCGACCGCCTTCACATGGTCGACGGTCTTGCGGAAGAAGCCTTCCTTGATCGGGAACCAGACCTTGATGTCGTCGCCCTCCATCACCGTCTCCGCGGCGGGGTCGGCTTTCGGCGGCCGGCCCTTCGGCTCGGCCGCGAGAAGGTGTTTCGTATACTCGTGCTGCGGGTTTTCGAAAATCTCACGGGTCGGCCCTTCCTCGACGATTTGGCCGCCCGTCATCACACAGACGCGATCGGCGATCTTCCGCACGATGCCGAGATCATGGGTGATGAACAGCATGCTCATCGATTGCTCGGTCTTAAGTTCGTAGAGCAGTTCGAGAATCTGCGCCTGAACGGTCACGTCGAGGGCCGTGGTCGGCTCGTCTGCGATCAGCAGCTTCGGCTTGTTGGCGAGCGCCATGGCGATCATGACGCGCTGGCGCTGGCCACCGCTCATCTGATGCGGATAGGCGGCAAGACGTTTCTCAGGCTCGCGAATGCCGACCTGATGCAGAAGTTCGAGTGTTCGCGCCCTGGCCTGTTTGTCGCTCAGGCCCTGATGGAGCGTCAGGGTTTCGCCGATCTGCTGCTCGATCGTGTGAAGCGGATTGAGCGAGGTCATCGGCTCCTGAAAGATCATGGCGATGTCGTCGCCGCGGACCTGGCGAAGATGTTGCTCGCTTGCGCTCAGCAGATCCGTACCCTCGAAACGGATTTCGCCGGAAGGGTGGCTCGCCATCGGGTAAGGAAGGAGTTTCAGAACGGAATTGGCGGTCACGCTCTTGCCCGATCCGGATTCACCCACCAGCGCGAGCGTCTCGCCCTGGCCGATGTCGAAGCTGACGTGATCGACGGCGGTGCTGGCGACGCCCCCCTGGTGAAAGGCCACCGACAGATTGCGGATCGAAAGGAGAGGTTCGGTCATATGGCTCTCCTCACTTGAACGCTTTTCGCGGATCGAAGGCATCGCGCGTTGCCTCGCCGATAAAGATCAGCAGCGACAGCATGATCGAGATAACCGCGAAGCCCGACAGGCCAAGCCACGGCGAGCCTGGATATTGCTTACCCTGGCTCAGCATCTCACCAAGCGAGGGAGAGCCGGGCGGCAGGCCGAAGCCAAGAAAGTCGAGGCTGGTCAGCGTCGTGATCGACCCGTTCAGGATGAAGGGCAGGAAGGTCAGCGTCGCGACCATGGCGTTCGGCAGAAGATGGCGCCACATGATGGTGCGGTTGCCCACGCCGAGCGCGCGAGCGGCATTCACATATTCGAAATTGCGCGCGCGCAGGAATTCGGCCCGCACCACGCCGACGAAGGCGACCCATGAAAACAGTAGCATGATGCCGAGCAGAATCCAGAAACCGGGTGGCAGGACCGCGGCGATGATGAGCAGGAGGTAGAGAACCGGGATCGAGCTCCAGATTTCGATGAAACGCTGGAAGATGAGGTCGATCCAGCCGCCGTAATAGCCTTGCACGGCGCCTGCGGCGACACCGATGACGCCGGAGAAGAGCGTCAGAAGCAGGCCGAACAGGACGGAAATGCGGAAGCCGTAAATCGAACGCGCCAAGACGTCACGTCCCTGATTGTCCGTGCCGAGCCAGTTCCAGTTGCCGAGCCGGCATTGCGGGTCGTCGGCGCCATTCGGATAGAGCCCGCAGCGTGTCGCTTCATCATACATCCAGGAAGGCTTTGCCGGCGTGCCCTCGGGAATTTCGCGGTTCACCGTCTGATAGCTGTAACGGATCGGTGGCCAGACCATCCATCCATTGGCCTCGATCTCCTCTGCGATGAAGGGGTCGCGATAATCCGTGGTGGCGTAGAAACCGCCGAATTTCTCTTCCGGGTAATCGACAAGGACCGGAAAGAGGATTTCGCCCTGATAGGATGCGAGGATGGGCTTGTCATTGGCAATGAATTCGGCGCCCAGCGAAAGGATGAAGAGGACAAGAAAGATCCAGAGCGACCAGTAGCCTCGGCGGTTGGCCTTGAAGTTCTCCCAGCGGCGCTGATTGAGCGGCGAGAGAAAGGGACGTCGGACGGCGCGAACCTTCTCGACTTCTTCATAGACGATATCGGCATCGGTCATGCCACGTCCCTCCGCTCGAAATCGATGCGGGGATCGACCCACGTATAGGTCAGGTCGGAGATCAGGCTGACGAGCAGGCCGATGAGACTGAAGATGAAAAGGTTGGCGAAGACGACGGGATAGTCGCGATTGAGAATGCTCTCATAGCCAAGCAGGCCCAGCCCATCGAGCGAGAAGATCTGCTCGATCAGCAGAGAGCCGGTAAAGAAGGCGCTGATGAACGCCCCCGGGAAGCCGGCGATGATGATCAACATGGCATTACGGAAGATATGGCCATAGAGCACCTGGCGCTCCGTCAGCCCCTTGGCGCGGGCGGTCGTCACATATTGTTTGCGGATCTCGTCGAGAAAACTGTTCTTTGTCAGCAGCGTGGTGGTGGCGAAGGCGCTCAGCACCATGGCAGTCAGTGGCAGGGTCAGGTGCCAGAAATAGTCGACGATCTTCATCGGCCAGGACAATTGGTCCCAATTGTCAGAGGTGAGCCCGCGTAGCGGGAAAAGATCGAAGAATGAGCCGCCCGCGAACAGAACCACGAGCAACACGGCGAACAGAAAGCCCGGAATGGCGTAGCCGACAATGACGATCGCGCTCGTCCAGGTATCGAAGGGGCTGCCGTCCTTGACCGCCTTTCTGATCCCGAGCGGAATGGAAATCGCATAGGAAATGAGGGTGAGCCACAAGCCAAGTGAAACAGACACCGGCATCTTCTCGATGATGAGGTCGATGACCTTCACATCACGGAAATAGCTTTCGCCGAAATCGAACCGGGCATAATCCCACACCATCCCGAAGAAGCGTTCATACCAGGGTTTATCGAAGCCGAACTGGCGCTCAAGATCAGCGATGAATTCGGGGTCGAGACCTTGCGCGCCGCGATATTTGCCGCTGACTTCGCCGCCGCCGTCAAAGCTTTGGCCGCCTCCCATATCGCCACCGCCTCCCGAAAGGCGGTCCATGGCGCCGTCACCCTGGCCAGTAACGCGGGCGATGACCTGTTCTACCGGTCCGCCCGGCGCGAACTGCACCACGGCGAATGCCACGGCAATGATTCCGAAAAGCGTCGGGATCATCAGCAGCAGACGCCGCAGAATATAGGCTCCCATGCAAGGTCCTTTGGCTCGTTTTCCGGTCCGGTCTAGTTGCCGGACATATCCGTTCTGGCAAGACCCAGTTTCTCGGCCTTGTTCCTATCCCACCACCATAGCGATTCGATCGCAAATCCATAGGGCGGTTTCTCCCCATAGCCGAAGACATCCCAATGCGAAACGCGATGGCTTGGCGATGACCATTGCAGGACCCAGTCCTGTCGATGGCGCATGATACGGTCGAGGGCACGCAGGGCCGTCCGCAGATCGTCGCGATTTTCAGCACGCCCTGCGGCCGCAATCATCGCATCGACGGCCGGGCTTTTGGTGCCTGCCAGATTCTGCGTTCCGTTCGCGTCAGCCGCCTGACTGCCAAATATGAGAGACAGCGCATCGTCCGAGGGCGTTGCTCCGTGATTGAGGTTCTGCACCGTGCAGTCGAAATCATAGTCGCGGACGCGGCGTTCATAGAGGGTCGTTTCGATCAGCCGCACCGTGGCATCGATGCCGATCCGCCTCAAATTCTGGCTGTAGGGCTGGAAGATGCGGATGAAGCCCTGCTGATCGGTCAGAAGTTCGACACTCAGCCTCTTTCCGTTCTCGTCGGCGACCAGATTGTCGGCGCCTCGCTTCCAGCCGGCCTCGGCAAGAAGGCGTGCCGCTTCGCGCAGCTTCGATCGATCCTGCCCGGACCCGTCGGAAACCGATGGCAGGGGCGGCGACTCCAATAAGAGATCATGCAGTTCATTCAGAAAGGGCTCGAGGAGCGCGCGTTCGGCGCTGCTTGCATGGCCTTTCGCTTCAAATTCCGAGCCGTGAAAGAATGAGGTGGTCCGCTCATATTGGCCGAAGAAGAGCTGCCGGTTCATCCATTCGAAATCGAAGCAAAGATCGAGCGCTCGGCGAATCCGGGCATCGTCGAATTTCGCGCGCCGCCGATTGATCGCCATGCCCTGGAAGCCGCCGACCTCCTCGCGCGGCACTTCGCGTTTGACAACGCGGCCGTCGCGCAGGGCGGGGAAGTCATATTGCTGTGCCCAACGCTGCGATGAAAACTCTTCGCGGTAGAGCGTCTCTCCCTTCTTGAAACTCTCGAAGGCGGGCGCGTGATCGCGAAAGGTCTCAACCCGGATAACGTCGAAATGGTATAGTCCACGTCGGACCGGAAGGTCGGCGCCCCAATAGTCCGGGTCGCGGTCATATTCGATGAAAGTTCCGGCGCGCATGCGTCCGACCCGGTACGGCCCGCTGCCGAGCGGCGCGACAAGCTGTGAGCCGTCATAGGGATGATCGTCCCAGAAGGATCTGGCGATGATGGGCAGCGACGCCGCCGACAGGATTGCTCGCTCGCTATTTTCGTTCGCAAAGGTCAGGCTGACTTCGTGATCGCCGTGGGCCTTCACCGCCGAAAGATTGGTCAGCGGAGCGGAGAAGAAGGGATGCGTTTCCGTGCGCTGAAACCGCTCGTAACTGTCAACGATATCGGCGGCCGTCACCGGCGATCCGTCATGAAACCTCGCCTCTTGCCGCAGGCGGAAGCGATAGCGCCTGCCGCCATCCTCGATCATCACGCTTTCGGCGATGAGGCCATAGATCGAGTCCGGCTCGTCGAAGGCGCCAGCCATGGTGTTGATGGGCGCCGGCGTCATCAGGCCGTCATAGGTCAGTTCCAGTCTTGGCGCACCGATGCCGCGCAGGACGAACATGTTCAGCGTATCGAAGCCGGTTGTACTTTGATTGCCTGTCCAGTTGGGGGCCTGAAAGGAGATGCGCCCGCCCTTGGGTGCATCTGGATTGGCAAAATCGAAATGCTGGAAATCGGGTCCGTATTTCAGTTCGCCAAAAGCCGAAAGGCCATGCAGTGCCTTGTTTCGCGGTATATCTGCAAAAAGCGGCCCTGGCAAAAAGGGCGCGGTGGCCATGGCTGCCGCTCCCGTCAAAACGGCGCGACGGCTCGCGACAGGCATCGCTCCATCAGCCATCTTCGGGCTGCTCCTCAGGCGGCGCGGGCAGCTCTTTCAGGCCTGCGGCAATCGCCTTCGCCGTCTCTTCGTCCTGCCACCAAACGGTCGGGAAGCCGACAGAGAATTCGGGCAGAGGATCAGGCCCCTTAATCTGCTTCCAGACGACCAGTCTCTCGAACGGATAATAGATTTGCGGGATCACGTAATGGTGATGCAGAAGTGCCCGGTCGAGCGCCCGCGTAGCGGCGACCAGATGTTCGCGGGTTTCCGAAAAGATGATTTCGTCGATCAGTCCATCGATGGCCGGATCGGCAATGCCGGCATAGTTTCGCGAGCCGGGTATGTCCTTCGAGGCGCTACCCCAGTAATTTCGCTGTTCATTGCCCGGCGAGAGTGACTGACCCCAGGCCATGGTGATCATGTCGTAATCGAAATTGCGAACCCGCTCGAGATAGGCATTCGGCTCCATGAGGCGCAGTGAGACATCAACGCCAAGCCGCTTCAGCGATTGCTGAAGTGGAGTAATGATCCGCGCCGAACTCTCGGTCGCATAGAGGACCTCGAACTCGAAGGGCTCGCCGGTCTGAGCGTTGACCATTTTGCGGTTGCGCAGTTCGTAGCCGGCCTCCTTGAACAGATCGAGCGCGATACGCAGGTTCTTGCGCATGGCCCCGTTCGATCCGCCGATCGGGTTGGTAAAAACGTCCGTGAAGACCGCTTCGGGAAGTTCCTCCCGGTACTTTTCGAGAATCTCCAGTTCCATGCCTTGCGGCAGTCCGGTCGAGGCAAGTTCGGTGCCCGAAAAGAAGCTGTCGGGCCGAAGGTACATTCCGTAGAAGATCGTGCGGTTGAGGGTCTCAAAATCGAAACAATAGCTGATCGCCCGACGGACACGCGGATCCTGAAATTTCTTTCGGCGCAGATTGGGCACGAAAGCCTGCATGACGCCGGACGCCTTGTCAGGCACGATCTTCAGGTCGACATAGCCCTTTCGCCGCGCCGGAAAAAGGTTCTCGGTATAGGCCGTGTTCCAAGTGGTGGCGCTGTTTTCCTGCCGGAAGTCGAGCTTGCCAGCCTTGAGTGCCTGGATCATCGCCACCTGATCGCGGAAATATTCGTAGCGGATCTTCTGAAAATTGTTGGAGCCGACATTCACCGGCAGGTCTTTGCCCCAATAATCTTCCACACGTTCGTATGTAACGGACTGCCCCGCGCTGAAAGCGCCGACGCGGTAGGGGCCGCTGCCGAGCGGGCGCTCCAGCGTCGTCGCCGTGATATCGCGCTTCTTGCCGCTACTGTCTTCCCCCTCCCACCAGTGCTGCGGCAGGACCAGAATTTCACTGACGATGTGAGGCAGTTCGCGGTTGCCGCGTTCGTTGAAGAGGAAGCTGACCTCTCCCGGAGCGCTCTCGGTCGCTTCCACCACATTGGCGTAATAGAAGCGATATTGAGGGTTCAGTTCCTTGAGCTTGTTGAAGCTCCAGATGACGTCGCTGACCTTCACCGGTTCGCCATCGTGCCACTTTGCCTTGGGATTGAGTTTGAGTGAAACCCAGGAAAAATCGTCCGGATATTTGATGGCGGTGGCGAGAAGGCCATACATCGCAGACGTGTCGGCTTCATCCAGCGCGCGCATGAAAAGCGTCTCGTAGAGGAGCCCGAGACCAGCCGCGGCTTCACCTCTCGGGATGACCGCGTTGAAGCTGTCGAAGCTGCCGAGCGACCCTTGGCGCACCGTTCCACCGATCGGCGCGTCGGGGTTCACATAGTCGAAGCGCTCGAAATCTTCGGGATATTTCGCGTCGCCAAGGAGGGTCGTGGCGTGATGCCAGGGCAGGGCTTCGTGCGTTTCGCGGTCGGGCAGCGTCGGGTTTGCCACCGGCTCGGTATTCTCCTGCGCAAAGGCGCGTGTCCCGGAGAGGACAATCGAGCCAAGGCCTAGCCCGCCGGCTTTCAGAAAGGCGCGCCGATCGAAGGGCAGTGCGCTCTTGCCGAATGGCATGGGCCTCGGGTCGGATCGTCGCTCTGTCATATTCTATCTGCTCCTCGCCATGTCTGACCTGCGCCGCATGTTGGGTGTCGTTAAGGATGACGACAACCGTTAAGGGAGGGCGCACCGCCATAATGGCAATAAAAAAGCCGGCGCAAAGCCGGCTTTTTCATGATGCGAAGATGAAAATTCGGAAAGCTGGTTCCAATAGGGGAAGGGTGTGAGCCCTCCTCAGTTGCTCTCTTCCGGAAGGATTTCCTCCTCCGGCGAAGCCTCTCCATCCGTTGTGGTCGTTTCCGCTTCGGTGGCCGTATCTGATCCCTCGGCCTCCGGCTGCTCAGCATCCGTCCCGGCAGCATCGGTCTGGTCCGGATCAGCGGAATTTGCATCGGTATCAGCCGCTTCATCATCGGCCGAAAGCGCCTCACCTGTTCCTTCGACGGCGGTCGGCGCGGCACCCATATCGCCACTCTCCGAGGAAGGAGCGGCCTCTGTGGTGTCTTCGGCAGGGACGGCGCCGGCCGGGTCGCCCGTGCCTTCGGCAGGACCTGCCCCTTCGGCTTGCGGCTGCGCTTCATCTTCACCGGCAACACCCTCAGGCGGCGGCGCATCGGCTGTGTCGCCTTCCGCCGGAGCAGCTTCGGGCTCCGGTAGCGGCTGCGGATTGGCGGACTGTTCGTTCAGCCATGCCAGAAGGTTCGCGCGGTCGGAATCCTTCTTGAGGCCAGCGAAGCCCATTGCCGTGCCGGGAACTTCATCCTTCGGGCGCAGCAGGAAGGCGTTCATGTGCTCGAAATCCCAGTCGCCGACTTCACCGGCGTAGCTCTGCATCGCTTCGGAGTAGGAAAAACCTTCATGCGAAGCGATAGCGCGGCCAATAACGCCGTGAAGGTTCGGACCAACCTTGTTTGCACCGCCATCTTCGATGGTGTGGCAGGACGCGCATTTCTTGAAGACGGCTTCGCCGGCAGACGCATCGGCGCTTGCCATCAGTTCACCAATCGAAACGGCAGGCTCTTCCTCGGCGGCGGCACCGCCTCCGGCGCCCTCTTCGGCCGCTTCGATCGTATAACCGGCCTGCTCCGGCACCTCTTCATGGAAGATGGCATCGGAAATCAGACCGATCGAAAAGACGACGAACACCGCAGCAAGAAGGCCGCCGACAATCTTGTTCAGTTCAAAAGAGTCCATGAAACTCCAGGCTCCTAGAAGGTCGCTCCCGCAATGTCCGGCGCGGCGTTAGCCGCTTTCCCCTCCGGAACGAACTCCGAAAAGCCACTGCGAGCAAGCCATACGGCTTGTTCCGGACCGCCCCGGCCCGGTTCGCGGCGGAAACTATGTCTTTTGCCTGTCCCTTGCAACACATATAAGGACACCCCGGCGTCGACCTTTGTCGAAGGCTCCAACCCTTGTGGAAAGGTTGCGCGACATGACATCCATCGCACTGATCCCCGCTCGTCTCGCCGCGAGCCGTCTGCCGGGCAAGCCGCTTGCCGATATCGGCGGGCGCCCGATGGTTGTGAGGGTCGCCGAACGCGCCGCCGCCGCGGGCATCGGGCGCGTGATCGTTGCAACCGATAGTGGAAAGATCCGACAGGCGGTCGAGAGCGCCGGCTTTGAGGCCGTGATGACCTCTTCCGCCCATCAGTCCGGCTCCGATCGGATTTTTGAAGCGTTGCAGGCCGTCGATCCCGACGGGAAGATCGAAATCGTTGTCAATGTGCAGGGCGACCTGCCGACGATCGCGCCGGAGATCATCGGCGCTGCGATCGATCTGCTCGACGACCGGAATGTTGCAATCGGTACTCTCTGCGCCCCGATCGTCGAGGCGGCAGAGAAGGAAAATCCCAACGTTGTGAAGCTGGTCGGAAGCCCGTTGGCGGAGCGTCGTCTGCGGGCCCTCTATTTCACGCGCGCGACCGCGCCATGGGGTGAGGGGCCTCTCTACCACCACATCGGCCTTTATGCCTATCGACGCAATGCGCTGGCCCGCTTCGTCGGCCTGCCGCAATCGTCTCTGGAGAAGCGGGAGAAGCTGGAGCAATTGCGCGCTCTGGAGGACGGGATGCGTATCGATGCCGCGATCGTCGACGATGTACCGCTTGGCGTTGACACGGAGGCCGATCTGGCCGAAGCCCGCCGCCGCATCGCAGAAGCGAATTAGGAACGGGAAAAATGGATCAGAGACAGGGTCGCATCGCATTTCAGGGCGAAAACGGAGCCAACTCCGACAAGGCCTGCCGCGACATGTTTCCAGCCATGGAGCCCCTCCCTTGTCCGACTTTCGAGGAGGCGTTTCTGGCCGTCGAGACCGGAGCGGCCGACCTTGCCATGATCCCTATCGAGAACACGATTGCCGGCCGCGTTGCCGACATCCATCATCTTCTGCCGCGATCGCGCCTGCACATCGTCGGTGAGTGGTTTTTGCCGATCCGCTTCCAGTTGATGGGCCTGCCAGGAACGACCCATCAGGATATCAAGACCGTTCACAGTCACATCCATGCACTTGGTCAGTGCCGCAAGATCATCAGGCAGAATGGCTGGAAGCCGATCGTCGCTGGCGATACGGCCGGGGCCGCTCGCGAAGTGAGAGATAGCGGCGACAAGACGCGCGCCGCGCTGGCGCCGGAACTGGCGGCTGAACTCTACGGTCTGGATATTCTGGCGCGGGACGTCGAGGACACCGAAAACAACATCACGCGCTTCGTGGTGCTGTCGGCGGAGGCCGATCAGGCGGTGCGGCACGACGATGTTGGCATCATGACGACTTTCATCTTCCGCGTGCGCAATATTCCGGCGGCGCTTTACAAGGCGATGGGCGGGTTCGCCACCAATGGCGTCAACATGACCAAGCTGGAGAGCTATCAGCTCGAAGGCCAGTTTGTGGCGACCCAGTTCTACGCCGATATCGAGGGGCACCCGGATGATGCCAATGTCGCTCTGGCGCTCGAGGAGCTCGATTTCTTCTCGGATGAATTGAGCATTCTTGGCGTTTATGAAGCCCATTCGAGCCGCAAGCTTCTCATGGACGGAGCGGTCTTGCAGGAGGTTGCCCGTCAGACGATGTGATCCGCCGACGATTAATCAATCCGTCAGGCGGTCAGGCTGACCCAGTCGGTCATGAGGCGTTGCGCGATGGCCCCGCGCGGCGGCGCGGACGGTTCACCCGGCCGGGGCGTTTCACTGCTGGAGTTGGAACGCCGCGACAGGATATCGGCAACCTCGTCGCGGTCGAACCATCGACAATCAGCCAATTCGGTCTCGTCAAAAACGATGTCGGTGGAGAGCGCCTCGGCGAAAAAACCCATCATCAGGCTATGGGGCATCGGCCATGGCTGGCTTGCATGATAACGGACGGCGCCGATCTTGATGCCGGATTCTTCGAACACTTCGCGCCGAACGGTGTCTTCAGCGGTCTCGCCCTGTTCGACGAAACCAGCAAGGCACGAATACATCCCCTCCGGAAAATGAACGCCGCGACCGAGCAGCGCACGCTCGCCGTCCGTAACCAGCATGATCGCTACAGGGTCGATGCGAGGGAAGAACTGCTTCTCGCACTGCGTGCAGACGCGCTTGGTACCGCCGCCGTCCATTTTGGCGGGCGCTCCGCAAGTGCTGCAGAAATGATGATTCTTATGCCATGTGAGGAGAGAACGCGCTTGCCCTGCAGCGCCTTCATCTTCAGGAGACAGTACCCCTTCCGAATAGAGCGAGCGGACAGGGCGCGCCTGATAGGGTGAGGGCAGTTCGTCCATGCTCAGCGTGGTTTGCAGCGCAAGACAGGGCGTCTCGTTGATCCAGCCCAGGAGAATCGGGTCCGCTTCGGAGGCCTGCTGGAGCGCGCTCCATTCCTTCCGCCCCAGCCATGGCGAACGATCCGGCACGAAGACAAGCTGCTCTTCGCTATCGAAGAAAAGTGCTTTCGCCTGCGGATCTTCAAATGCGTCGCCGACGATCCGGGGCGTGCGATGTTCGGATCGCCTTTCGATCGGATTACGCGAAAAACCGGTTTGTCGGCTCGCTTCGACCTTTGGCCAGAAATGCCCGGGCAGCCGATTCAATTTTGGGCAAGCTGATTTTTGAGGCGTTCGCAGAAAGCGGCCCGTTCTTCGCCACGGTACGGTTCACGTACGCCATATCCCCAGATCGGGCCGGGCCAGTTGGGGTCGCCAGCATTCCTTGCGACGATGTGGTAATGCAACTGCGAGACGATATTGCCGAGCGTGCCGCGATTGATCTTGTCGCAATCGGTCACGGCGCACAGGGCTTCCGCTACCTCATTTGTCTCGAATGTCATCATGGTCTGATCGAGCGGCGTGAGTTCATGCAGTTCCTTCACGCCGTTGCGCTGCGGCACGAGCACAACCCAAGGCCATCGGCGATCGTCGATGAGACGCAACTCGCATAGTCCGAGCCAGCAGATGGGATGGCTGTCGGCCTCCAGCTTTCTGTCGATCTCGAAGCCGCTATGCCGGTTGAAGGTCAGCATGAATTCTCCTCTTTCCCGCGTCCATAAGAATGGGAACTATAAAAGGAACGCAAGTCCTCCCACGGCGAAGCGCCGTTTTTTGCGGCAAAAAGCGCCGTTCGAACTTGCAAACCGGTTTATGATTGATGATATGGACCGTGGGAGGCTGGTGGTGGACGCACCACTCGCCAACCGGGTCAGGTCCGAGAGGAAGCAGCCCTAACGAGGTTCCGGCGCGGGTCATCGTGCCAGTCTCCCACCCTTCCCGTTCCGTGATCGTCATCATGGCCGCCAGTCCGGCGCGTACGCCCTTGACGGCGACGAGTTCGGCCCATTTGATGGCCGGGCCTCAAGCACAAAGGGAATCGGCTTAAGCGATGAGCGACCTGCCGGAAATGAGCCAGGAAACCGGCAAGGACGATGGATATCGCGTTCTGGCACGGAAATACCGGCCGCGTGATTTTTCAGATCTGATCGGCCAGGAGCCGATGGTCCGCACGCTGACCAACGCCTTCAAGACCGGCCGGATCGCGCAGGCGTGGATGCTCACGGGCGTCCGAGGCGTCGGCAAGACGACGACAGCTCGCATTCTGGCGCGAGCCCTGAATTACGAGACCGACGAAATTGACCGGCCGTCCATCGATCTGCCGGAAATGGGCCGTCACTGCCAGGCGATCATGGAAGGCCGCCATGTCGATGTGATCGAGATGGATGCGGCCTCCCACACCGGCATCGACGATATTCGCGACATCATCGAGCAGGTTCGCTACGTACCCGTTTCGGCGCGCTACAAGGTCTTCATCATCGATGAGGTGCACATGCTCTCCACGGCGGCCTTCAACGGGCTGCTGAAGACGCTGGAAGAGCCGCCGCCTCATGTGAAATTCGTTTTCGCGACGACCGAAATCCGAAAGGTGCCGGTCACCATTCTCTCGCGTACGCAGCGCTTCGATCTGCGGCGCGTCGATGCCGGCACGCTCGTTCATCATCTGTCGAAGATCGCGGATATGGAGGAAGTCGAAGTCGAGCCGGAAGCGCTCGCCATGATCGCGCGCGCCGCCGAAGGCTCGGTCCGCGACAGCCTGTCGATCATGGATCAGGCGATTTCCCATGCCGCCGGCAAGGTGGAAGGTGAAACCGTCCGCGCCATGCTGGGCCTCGCCGACCGTGCTCGGGTGGTCGACCTTTTCGAGCATTTGATGGGAGGCGATCTTCCCGCCGCTCTGGGCGAGTTCCGCAGCCAGTACGATTCCGGCGCCGATCCGGCCGTCATCCTGACCGATCTTGCCGAGTTCACCCATCTCGTCACCCGTCTCCGCTTCGTTCCGGAGGCGGCGGACGATGCGTCACTGTCGGAAGAGGAACGCGAGCGCGGCACGGCCTTCGCCCAGCGCATGAGCGTGCGAGCCATGAGCCGCGCATGGCAGATGCTTCTGAAGGGGATCGCCGAAGTGCAAACGGCCTTCCGGCCCGTGGCAGCGGCGGAGATGGTCTTGATACGCATCGCTCATGCCGCCGATCTGCCCAATCTGGACGACGCCATCCGCATGGCGCAGGAGGGTGCCCAGGGGAGTGATGCGCCTGTCGGCGGTCCGGCCGGCGGCGGAAATGGGGGCGGCGCCCGGGCCATGGCTGGAGGTGGCGCGACCGCCAGCGGACAGCCAATGCCATCGGCTGCACAGTCCCGACCCGCTCCGACGATGCGTCTCGTCGCGAGCCAGCCGGAGGCGAAACCTTCAGGGCGCGCGCAGCCGCAATCCGATCACCAGGTCGAGGAGGAGACCCAGCGCTTCACCCCGCTGGAATCCGTCGCTGATCTGTTAAAGCTGGCCGAGCAGCGCCGCGATCCCGTCTTCCGGGGCAATATCAAGCGCTTTGTCCGGCCTGTTTCCTTCGGCCCCGGGCGTATTTCCGTCCAACTCGATCCCGGCGCGCCTGCGACGCTGGTTTTCGATATACAGAACAAGCTGCATGAATGGCTCGGCGAGCGGTGGACCATTTCCACGAGCCGCGAGGGCGGGGGGCAGACCGCTGCCGAGGAAGAGCAGGCCGCGCGCGAGGCGGCGCTCGGAGAAGCCGCTCTCGACCCGACCGTTGCGTCGATTCTTCAAACTTTTCCCGGTTCCAGGATCGTCGATGTGCGCATGCCGGAGAGTGAAGCCGAAGCGGATGTCGAAGAGATTGATGCCGACGCTGCGGCGCAGGCGGCAAAAGATGCCGGCTTTGATGACGAAGACGATTTTGAGACCTAGTCGGTTGGCGCGCACTGGCGGATCGCAGGCCGGCTCTCTATCTGCGAAGCCACGATTGCAATGATACGGAGCGCCGACCGATGAAGGATCTGATGGGCCTGATGAGCAAGGCCAAGGAAATGCAGGCCAAGATGGCCGAGCTTCAGGCCGAGATCGAAACCATGGAAATCGCCGGCATGGCAGGCGGCGGTCTCGTCGCCGTCACGCTGACGGGCAAGGGCGATCTGAAGTCTCTTTCCATCGACCCCTCGCTGATGAAGGAAGGCGAGGGCGAGATTCTCGAAGATCTGGTCGTCGCGGCGCACGCCGACGCGCGCGCCAAGCTGGAAACCGCGATGGCGGAAAAGACGCAGTCCATGACGTCGGGGCTGGGCCTGCCGCCCGGCATGAAGTCGCCTTTCGGTTGAGGCCAGCCGCAATATCGGGGATTGGTGCCGCTTTCCAGAGAGCGGCCCGGACGGTGTTGAAGGATCAAACCAGCACGCGCTGCATCAGAATGGCGGGAAAGGGAATACTCTCCCCCAGCATGACGGTGACCTCTTGAACCCGCTCGAAACCGTGTCGCTCATAGAACGCTTCGGCCGGCAGCGACGAAAAGCACTGGAGCCGGGTCATGCCGGAATCCAGCGCATCGCTCACACATCGTTCCAGAATGGCGCTTCCGACACCGGTGCGCATCTGGCCGGGCTCGGTCGCGAAATGGCGGACATGGCCTGTCGCACCCACCTTGTCGCCGGTACCGGGCGTGGCGTGGCTCCAGCCGCCGCAGCCCACGATCGTGCCGTCGTCGATCGCCTTGAAGTAGCGTCCGCTTTCGAGCAGCTTCGGATCGATCCGAAGCATGGCGGGCAGGGCGTTTTCCAGAATGTCGGCCTCGTACCAGCCGGGATAGACTTTTGCGTAGCAGCGACCGATCAGCGCTTCCAGCGCGTCCCGATCCTCGACCATGGCCTTCTCGATTACCACACCTGCTGACATGAGCCCCTCATTTCCTCCACGCTTCTTGGCGAATCATAGCGCTTCCGGCAGGACAGTGCCATGAGTGGAAGACGCATCGCGGGCCCGGAAATCGAAAAATTGATCCAGCTTCTGGCACGTGTGCCGGGGCTAGGACCCCGTTCGGCTCGCCGGGCGGCCCTTCAGATGATCAAGAAGAAAGATCAGCTGATGGGACCGCTGGCGGAAGCCATGGCGCTGGTTCACGAGCGCGTGACGACCTGTTCGACCTGCGGCAACGCCGATACCTCCGATCCTTGCGCGATCTGCTCCGACCCGCGCCGCCAGACGGGCACGGTGATCGTAGTCGAGGAGGTGGCCGATCTCTGGGCGCTGGAGCGCGCCGCCGCCATGCCGAATGTTCTCTATCACGTGCTCGGCGGCGTCCTGTCGCCGCTCGACGGGATCGGGCCCGACGATCTTTCCATCGCAGCCCTGGTTGACCGGGTGCATGCAGGCGGCATCAGCGAATTGATCCTTGCCGTCAACGCCACCGTGGAGGGGCAGACGACGGCCCATTACATCACCGACCGTCTTGCCGATTACGACGTTGCCGTCACCCGCCTCGCTCACGGGGTTCCGGTCGGAGGCGAGCTGGATTATCTGGACGATGGCACGCTTGCCGCCGCGCTGAAGAGCCGCACGAAGTTCTGACGTGTCACTGTGCTTTCTGTGGGTTAGGCTGGGACGAATCATCTCAGCAGGAGGCGTGATGGCTGATCATTGGAAACTGCCTTGGAAGGCCCATTGCCGCTGCGGCGCTGTTGAAATGACCGTTTCGGCCCCGCCGCTGATTACCATGGCCTGCCATTGCAAGGGCTGCCAGCGCATGAGCGGGAGCGCCTATTCGCTTTCCATGGCCATCCCTAATCCCGGCTTCTCCGCTGAAGGTCCGTCGTTGGACACAAGGGAAGCCGAGGACGGGGCCGGGTATACGCATCATTTCTGTCCGCAGTGCCACTCGTGGATATTCACCACCATGCCCGAGGGAATGGACTTCACCAATTTGCGAGCGACGATGCTCGATGACGCTTCCTGGTTCGCGCCTTTCGTCGAAACGCAGACGGCGGAAAAGCTGCCCTTTGCCGAGACCGGTGCGGCCCACTCATTCGAGCGGTTCCCGCAGATGGAGGATATGATGCCGCTCGTCGAAAGCTTTGCGTCGGAAGGCGCAAAGCCGCTCTGATGACTGGGCCGAACAGAAAGTCGGCCGCATTCTCGATCGCCGTTCTGATCTGCGCGGGCCTTTTTGCCGCTTCCGCCATGGCGCAGGATCGACAGGCGGTCGAGCGGCAATATCAAACCTGGCTGCAAAACGATATCTGGCCGGCGGCGAAGGCGGATGGCGTTTCGCGCGCAACCTTCGATAAGGCCTTTCGCGGGGTGTCATTAAATTGGGATCTGCCCGATCTCGTGCCGCCCGGCAGCAAGCCCCAGACACCGAAACGGCAGCGACAGGCCGAGTTCGGTTCGCCCGTAAAGTATTTCAATCGCGGTTCGGTCGACGGCGCGACGTCTGTCGGACGTCAGATGGCCAGGGTTCACGCGCGGAGCTTGGCGGCTGTCGAGCGCGCCACGGGCGTTCCGGCGCGGATCATTCTGGCGATCTGGGGTCGCGAAAGCGGCTATGGCCGCGTGGCGATTCCCCACAATGTCTTCGAGGTTCTTGGCACAAAGGGCTTCATGGCAACCCGCGCGGCCTATTTCCGCGATGAACTGGTCGCTGCCTTGAAGATCGCGGAGGCCGGACATGCACCCGAGGCCGCGATGAAGAGTTCTTGGGCGGGGGCGCTCGGTCAACCGCAATTCATGCCCTCGAATTTTTTGAAACATGCCGCCGATGGCGATGGCGACGGGCGTGCTGATATATGGCGCTCCGAAGCCGATACGATTGCATCGATCGGCAATTATTTGCGTCATTATGGCTGGGTGCCGGGCCGGGACTGGGGCTATGAAATCACCTTGCCCGCGAACGTGTCCTGCACGCTGGAAGGTCCGGATCGCGGCCGTCCGTTGGCCGATTGGGAGGCGATGGGCATTCGCCGTGTTTCCGGAAAGCCCTTCCCGGATGTCGAACGCAAGGGCGAGATGTACCTTATGCTGCCTGCAGGCCGCTACGGCCCGGCTTTTCTGGTGACGCCGAATTTTTACGTCATCAAGGATTACAATGAGAGCGACCTCTACGCGCTTTTTGTCGGTCATGTCGGTGACCGCATCCAATATGGCGTCGGTGATTTTTCCGCCGGTTGGGGTGATATTGGCGGCCTCTACCGTTCCGATATCGCGGTGATGCAGCGCGCCCTGGAGCGCGAGGGCAAGGACGTTGGCGGCGCTGACGGCCTGCCTGGCTTCAAGACACGCCGCGAGATCGGCGCCTGGCAGAAGCGCAGCGGACAAAGGGCGACCTGCTTCCCCACAAAGGCGATGGTGGGGCGGCTGAAATAGCCGCCCGCGTAAGCCTCATTCGGTCGGGTCTTCGCCGACCTTGACGACCATCTTGCCGCGATTGCCACCCGACAGAAGATCGCGGAAATAGGCCGGTGCATTCTCCAACCCGTCGCGAATATCTTCGCGATATTTCACTGTTCCATCCTTCAGCCATCCGCTCATGTCTTGAAGGAAGGCATCGTGATGCTCGATATCATCGTAATTGATGAAGCCACGAACCGTCAGCTTTTTGGAGAGGATGTTGCGCCAGATCTGCGGCGCCATGTCGGGCCCTTCCGGCGCGCTGGTCAGATTGTACCATGCGATCATGCCGCAGAGCGGCACACGGCCGAACTCTTTCATCAGCGGCAGAACTTTGAAGAGCACGTCACCACCGACATTTTCGAAATAGATATCGAAACCATCGCCTGCGGCGGATTCAAGCGATGATTTGAAGTCGCCCGTCTTGTAATCGACGCACGCGTCAAAGCCGAAGGTTTCTTCGACTTCCTGGCACTTCTCCGGTCCGCCCGCGATGCCGATGGCGGTTGCGCCTTTCGCCTTGGCAATCTGGCCGACGATCTGACCGACAGCGCCTGCGGCGGAAGAAACGCATACCCTGTCGCCACTCTTCACCTTGCCGTGAACGATAAGACCGACCCAGGCGGTAAAGCCCGGCATGCCCATGACGCCAAGATGAGTGGAGATCGGCGCCAGCGAGGGATCGATCTTCCGACAATCCTCGCCCCTAATGACGGCATGGTCGACCCACCCCGTCCGCGCCAGGACGATATCGCCCTTCGAGAGGCCGTCGGCTTTGCTGTCCGCGACCTCACAGATGCTTTCGGCCGTGATCGGCTGACCGATCTCGACCCCCGCCGCATAGCTTTTCGCCTGACTCATACGACCGCGCATATAGGGATCAAGGGAGAGATAAATGACACGCACCAAAACTTCGCCCTGCGCCGGTGCATCAAGGGTCTTCTCCCTGAGCGGCAGGTCCTCGTCCGTGGGCATTCCGTGCGGATGTTGCGCCAATACGATCTGGCGGGCGGTAATACTCATCGATCTTACCTTTGATTGTCTATTCTGAGGGCGCGACCTTCTTGGGATTTCCGGTCGCCATGTCCGTGCCGATATAGGGCTTCCTGGCCTCTTTCCACTTGGCGAAGCCACCTTCCAGATGAGCGATACGGCCACCGACCCCTGACATATATTTTTTCGCTACGCGTTCGGAACGCAGGCCCGAACCGCAATGAAGGACGATGGGCTTGCCTTCCCGGCTCGGCAGATCGGTGCCGTCGACAAAGGCCATGGGCGCATTCAGAGCTCCTTCGATATGCTCGAAGAGATATTCCTGAGGCGTACGGACATCGATGACGACGACCGACTTTCTGGAGAGCGCCTCGGCCAGATCGTCGACGGACCAGCGCTCGAATACGCCATTGTCCAGCTTTTCTTCCTGCATGCGGGTTCCTCCTCGGTGGTTGAGGTGATATTCGCCAATTAAGATATGTCACCCGCCGTTTTCAGACAGGGCGCGGAGGTCGAATTACTCCGCGGCCATCGCGGAATCGGCATCGTCCTTGGGAGAGAGTTCGACGGCCGCGATCGCGTCACCCCGGCGGGTAAGGCGTCCGATCGTGCGGGCTAGCGCGTCGATGTCCTTTTGGCTCTGGCCAAAATGCGATTGCAGTTTGCCGAGCAGCGTATCGACTGCGCCGATTTCATCCATGAGGGCAGCGACTTCGGCCTGAATGCGGTGAGCCTCGCGTGCCATGGCTTCGTCGCGGCGCATCGAGTGAACGATGCCGAGGGCGAGCATCAGAAGAGATGGCGAAACGAGCATAACCCGTCGACGCGCCGCGCGCTCGACGATCGGCCCAAAATGCTCGTGAAGGTCGGCGAAGACGCTCTCCGACGGCACGAACAGAAAGGCGAAATCCTGAGTTTCGCCGGGACGGAGATATTTGTCTGCCACGGCATCGACATGAACCGCCATATCGCGGCGGAAGCGCTTTCGGGCGGCATCGCGTGTCAGATCGTCATCCGCCTCTCCGAGCGCACGCCAGGCTTCAAGCGGAAATTTCGCGTCGATGGCAAGCGGCGGGGCGCCGCCGGGAAGGTGAACCAGCGCGTCCGGTCGGGTGCCGGATGACAGCCGTGTTTGCAGGTCGAAGCTGCCCACCGGCAGGGCGTCGCGCAGGATGGCTTCCATCCGTCTCTCGCCAAACAGTCCGCGTGTCTGCTTGTCGGCGAGGATGGCCTGCAAACCCATCATCTCTCCGGCCAGTTCGCCGATATTGCGTTGGGCGCTGTCGATCACTGCCAGCCGTTCGGCCAGTTCCGTGAGGTTGGTCTGCGTCGCCTTGTTCTGCTTCGTCAGGCTTTCGCCAAGCCGGCCAGAGAGCGATTCAAGCCGCCGGGCAAGGCGCGCATCCAGCGCTTCCTGCCGCTCGCCAATATGATCGGCCAGCGCGCCGAGACGCCCAGCCAGTTCGGCCTGTTGATGTTCCACGCGAGCAAGGTTGTGCCGTCCCGCCGTCATGCGGCCGATCACGACAGCGAAAATCAAAAGAGCGCTAGCCAGCATCCAGAGCGGAAGCGTCAATCCGCCGGGAAGAGCGATCGGCATTGTCAGAGAAGCGGTCTCCATGAAGCGACACTGTCAGATTTGTCGATAGACGACAAGAACATATCAGAAACGTCCTTGCGGAAGCCTTACCGTTTCAAGAGTTGACATCGCTGGCGTCCGGCTTAGAAACCGCCTCCATGTCAGGCACGCAACGTCCACTCGTCGTCATTCCAGATCCGATTCTCCGACAGGCCTCGAAACCGGTCGAGCGGATCGATGACGATGTGCGCAAACTCGCTGACGACATGCTGGCCACGATGTATGAAGCGCCGGGGATCGGACTGGCCGCCATCCAGATCGCCGAGCCGCTGCGCCTCATCACCATCGATCTGGCGAAAGACGATGACGAACCCGCGCCGCATATCTTCATCAATCCGACGATCGTCGCGCATGGCGACGAACCGAATGTTTATGAAGAGGGGTGCCTCTCGATCCCGGACTATTTCGCCCAAGTTCAACGTCCCGCAACCGTGACCGTCGAGTATCTGGACCTTGCCGGCGAGAAGCAGACGATCGAGGCGGACGGATTGATGGCGACCTGCCTCCAGCACGAAATCGACCATCTGGAAGGCGTTCTTTTCATCGATCACATATCGCGGCTGAAGCGCGAGATGGTGATCAAGAAATTCAAGAAACTCGCCAAGGAGCGGGGCGGTACCCGCCTGCTCTGATCGCAATCCCGCAGGGAGTGGGGACCCATGGCTCTCTCCGTCATCTTCATGGGTACGCCGGATTTCTCGGTTCCGACCCTTCGCGCTCTCCATGAGGCTGGACACGAAATTCGTGCGGTCTATACCCAGCCGCCCCGTCCGGCAGGCCGCCGTGGCCTGGAACTGACACCGTCTCCCGTTCATCGCGCGGCGGACGAGTTGGGACTTTGCGTTCGGCATCCCTCGGCATTGAAGAGTGCGGACGAACAGGAACAATTCGCCACGCTGGACGCCGATGTCGGCATTGTCGTGGCCTACGGGCTGCTTCTGCCGCAGCCGGTCCTGGATGCGCCCCGCCATGGCTGTTTCAACGCTCACGCGTCCGCCCTGCCGCGCTGGCGTGGTGCGGCGCCGATACAGCGGGCCATCATGGCCGGCGATCGCGAAACCGCGATGATGGTCATGAAGATGGAAGCCGGTCTTGATACCGGACCCGTCGCGATGGAAAAGCGGGTGCCCATCGAAAGCGACATGACGGCTGGCGAACTCCATGATCAATTGGCAGAGGCCGGCGCGTCGCTGATGGTCGACGCGATCGCGGCGCTGGAAGCTGGGGAGATCACCCTGACGCCCCAGCCGGAGGAGGGTGTGACCTATGCCGGCAAGATCGCCAAGGCCGAAACCCGGATCGACTGGAGCGCCGATGCGCAGGCAGTGCATGATCATGTGCGTGGGCTGTCGCCCTTTCCAGGGGTTTGGTGCGAGATGGATCTTGCTGGCCGTCGCGAGCGGGTCAAAATTCTGAAGACGCGGCTTGTCCGCTCCGATGCTCTCGACGGTACACCCGCCGGCACGCTTGTCGGCGAGCCGGCCGTCATTGCCTGCGGGCAGGGCGCGGTTGCTCTGGAGCGGCTGCAAAAGGCTGGCGGCAAGCCACTCGATGTCGACGATTTCCTGCGGGGCAACGCACTGGCGGTCGGTGATCGGCTGCCATGAGTGATGAGCAGCCAACGCAGCGTTATCGCGCAACCGTCGAATATGATGGCACGCCCTATAAGGGCTTTCAGCGCCAGGCGAACGGCCATTCGGTGCAGCAGGCGATCGAAGAGGCGATCTACTCCCTTTGCGGTGCAGATGTTCGGCTGACCGCGGCGGGCCGCACCGATACCGGCGTCCACGCTCTGGCGCAGGTCATCCACTTTGACATTCCGGCCGGCAAGACGCCCTTTCGGGTCATGGAGGCACTCAACGCTCTCCTCGTCCAAGCCAATGAGCGTGTCGCTTTTCTGGATTGCGAGACCGTCGGCAATGATTTTTCGGCGCGCTTCTCGGCAACCGGCCGCCGCTATCTTTATCGAATCATCAATCGCCGTGCGCCGCTAACGGTCGAGCGGGAGCGCGCTTGGTGGATCCGAAAGGGCCTTCTTGACGTCGACAGGATGAATGAAGGGGCGAAGCGTCTGCTTGGCACCCACGATTTCACAACCTTTCGCGCTGCCGACTGCCAGGCGAAATCGCCGATCCGTACGCTGGACGAGTTATGGGCCGAGCGGATCGATGAGCACGAAATTCATATCCACGCCGCCGCCCGGTCTTTTTTGCACAATCAGGTCCGCTCTCTGGCCGGGTCGCTAAAGCTGGTCGGCGACGGCAAATGGTCCGCTGACGATCTTAAGCAAGCGCTCGAGGCCATGGATCGAAAGGCATGCGGGCCGGTCGCCCCCGCGCACGGCCTCTATCTCTCCGCGGTTTCCTACAGGTCTGCCGAAGGTGCGTCTCAGCCAAATTGAAGGCCGAGGGCCTCGGCCATGCCGTAGCTGCTCAACATGCTGAGCAAGAGGCTGATGAATACAAAGGCCACCGCCTGTCCGCCGCCGATACCGAGCGCCGCGCGCAGTAACCGCCAATAGAGGGCGGAGATGATGCCGAGGATGACCAGAATTAGGATCGCATCGAATTCGGCGGCAGTCGGAAACAGAATTCGACCAACCCCGATCGGCACGGCGAGAAAGGCGAATATGGCGCCTGCCCAGTTGGTCGTCACGAGAAAGGCGTTGTAACGAGGCCCCAGCCCCACCGCCCACAGCAATGGTATGAAAACGACCAGAGGGACCATCCATTCCACAAGACCACTCAGCGCGATGCCCGTGATGAGCGATACCATCTGCTCGGCCGTCGCTTCCGCTCCAAGGATGACGCGAGCCGAGCCCACCCAGCCGATGGCCAGCGATGGAAGGGCGACCAGGATGGCGCGAAACGAGGCGCGGGCACCCTTGGGCGAGAGATCCAACTGGCCCAGCAAGCCCGATTCCATCGTCCGCATCATCTGCCAGACGGTTCGCAGGGCGTGGACGGAGGCTTCGTTCAAGAAGGGCTCTCCTTGGCAAACCATGCCGTCAGGAACCGCTCATATACCCGTGTCAGTCTCTCCAGGTCTGCCAGAGGAACCTGCTCGTCGATCTTGTGCATGGTCTGCCCGACCAGTCCGAATTCGACGACAGGACAGTAGTTTTTGACGAATCTCGCATCGGAGGTGCCACCGGATGTCGAAAGGTCCGGCGTACGTCCCGTCACCGATTCGACGGCGCGCATCAACGTGCCGATCAGATGATCGTCATGCGTGACGAAAACCTCGGAAACGCGCGGCACCCAGTCGGTCTGCCATTCGATCGCCTCTCGGCCCGGACGAAGGGAGGTATCTTTCGCCGCAGCGGCGAGCCGGCGTTCGATTTCCTCGACAAGCGTCTCAGCCGTCCAATGATCGTTGAACCGGATGTTGAAGACCGCTCTTGCTTCGGCAGGAACGACGTTGGTCGCCTGATTTCCGATCTCGACCGTCGTGACCTCGAGATTGGACGGTTGAAAGCGTTCGGAGCCCTGATCGAGCGGCGGGTCCATCAGTGCGTTCAGCATTGGCACCAGCGCCCGGATCGGGTTGTCCGCCAGATGGGGGTAGGCAACGTGACCCTGTGTGCCGCGAATGGTCAGCGTGCAGGTGTGGCTGCCGCGCCGTCCGACCTTGATCATGTCACCGATCATTTCCGGGTTGGTGGGCTCGCCAACAAGGCAGGCATCGAACTTTTCCCCGCGCTGATCGAGCGCGTCCAGAACACGTACCGTCCCGTCGAGGGCAGGGCCTTCCTCGTCGCCTGTAATCAGAAGGCTGACCTTGCCCTTCAAACGCCCGTGCTTTTCGACGCAGCGCGCATAGGCGGCCAGAAAGGCGGCAATGCCTCCCTTCATGTCGACCGCGCCACGACCGACCATGACGTCATCGCGAACCTTCGCGCCGAAAGGCGGCGACGACCAGGCGGCCTCGTCGCCAGCAGGAACCACATCGGTATGGCCGGCAAAAAGCAGGTGCGGTCCGCCTGACCCCGCGCTCGCGTAAAGATTGTCGATCTTCGGGCGCCCTTCCGTCTGAAATGGCAGCCGATCGACCGAAAAACCCTGGTCTGAGAGAAGCGATTGGAGAAGGTCCAGTGCGCCGCCTTCCTCGGGCGTGACGGACGGACATCGGATAAGCGCGGCGAGTATTGCGACGGGATCGGTCGTGGTGATGGTCATGGCCCTAGCTACGCCGCGCAATCGGAGGCTGCAAGA
Organism: Notoacmeibacter ruber; assembly: GCF_003668555.1. NCBI lineage: Bacteria > Pseudomonadati > Pseudomonadota > Alphaproteobacteria > Hyphomicrobiales > Notoacmeibacteraceae > Notoacmeibacter > Notoacmeibacter ruber. The sequence continues at coordinate 283,830 of NZ_RCWN01000001.1, forward strand.
GCGCGATAACGGCGTTTGAGGTCGTTCCAAGCGGCAAAAAATATTTTTTGCTTTCGATGGAACTTTTCGGCGGTACGCCCCGCCGCCCCATTTTCGTCCGATTGCTGACCTAAATGCCTAACTCATCGCACTGATCCAACGCGAAGCGATCTCAGGGCCGACTATCGGGTCGGGATGCTTCGCTCTGATGAAGCCAGATATGATCTCCGGCTTAGCTTTTGCGCGGGCGAAAGCGCTCAGTGCTTGAGGATCTGATGTTTCGTGAGACGGCTGGCGCGATGGGGGCGCGACGCCGTATCGGGGGAGAAAAGGCGGACCGCATGATCGGCATGCGGCCCGCCTTTTCGCTTTTCAACGAGGACGGCGCTCCCGTCCGAATGCCGATCAGTCCCTTAGCAACTCGTTGACCGAGGTCTTGCTGCGGGTCCGTTCGTCGACCTTCTTGACGATCACTGCGCAGTAGAGATTGGGTCCGTAGTCCTGACCGGGAAGATTCCTGCCGGGCATCGAGCCGGAAACCACGACGGAGTAGGGCGGCACTTCGCCCATATGGATCTCGCCCGTTTCGCGATCGACGATCTTTGTGGACTTGCCGATATAGACGCCCATGCCGAGTACCGCGCCCTCTCGGACGATACAGCCTTCGACGACCTCGGACCGCGCTCCGATGAAGCAATTGTCTTCGATGATTGTCGGGCCGGCCTGAAGCGGCTCCAGTACGCCACCGATCCCGACCCCCCCTGACAGATGCACATTCTTGCCGATCTGCGCGCAGGAGCCGACCGTGGCCCAGGTGTCGACCATCGTGCCGTCATCCACATAAGCGCCGAGATTGACGAAAGACGGCATCAGCACCACGCCCTTGCCGATATGGGCGGAACGGCGGACGAAACAGCCGGGCACTGCACGGAAGCCGGCTTTCTCAAAATCCTGACCGCCCCACGCATCGAACTTGCTCGGAACCTTGTCCCACCAATTGGCACCGCCCGGGCTGCCCGGAATGAGCTCCATCGGGTTAAGTCGGAACGACAGCAGCACGGCCTTCTTCAGCCATTGATGGACGGTCCATTGGCCGTCCTCTTCGCGTGATGCAACGCGTGCCTCTCCCCGGTCGAGCAGGTGGAGCGCTTCGCCGACGGCATCGCGTATTTCCCCCTTGGTCTCAGTGGTGATGCCGTCGCGTTCATCGAACGCTTTTTCGATGATGCGTTCCAGCTCTGCGCGGTCACGGCTTGCCATGGACTATGTCTCCGCTTGACTATTGGGGTGCCGGCCTTGCACCAAGGCGAATGAAAACCGGCTCAGAAAAATCGGGCGGACCCTATGCGATAGGTCTTTGCGTGGTCAATCCGCGCAACAGGTTCAGTTTGGGTATGAAATGCAGAAAGGCCTTCTGAATGGATGACAAGACCGGGGCTCCGGATGGAAATGCAAAAAGGGTGTTGAGCAGTCGCAAGCCGCAGGGCTGGACGCCTCTGCCCCATTCCAGTGAGGATTTGCCGCGTGCGCGCAGCGTTCCGTCGACCCCGCAGACGGAAGCGCCGGCCTACCGTCTTGCCTGGGCGGACGAGGATTTCATGACGCAGCGCGATCTGCGCGCCGTCCGTCTGCAACTGGAATTGCTGAAACCGGAAATGCTCCTGACCGAATATGGCATTGCCTCGACGGTCATCATGTTTGGTGGAGCCCGCATACCTGAACCCGGAGGCGAGGCCTGGGCCGCGAAGAACGAGACCCAGCAGAAGAACCTCACGGAGCTGTCGGCGATCTACGAGGAAGCGCGCAAATTCGCGCAGATCTGTTCGGAACATGCACGCCTGTCCGATTTTCAGGAATTCGTGGTGGTGACCGGCGGTGGTCCTGGCGTCATGGAAGCCGGCAACCGCGGCGCTCATGATGTGGGCGCACCATCCATCGGCCTTAATATCGTCCTGCCGCATGAGCAGGCGCCGAACCAGTATGTAACGCCCGATCTCTGCTTCAACTTCCATTATTTTGCGGTTCGCAAGATGCATTTCATCATGCGGGCCAAGGCCGTAACCGTCTTCCCCGGCGGCTTTGGCACAATGGACGAGCTTTTCGAGACGCTCACCCTCATTCAGACCGGACGGATGGAGCGCGTGCCGGTTCTGCTGTTCGGCAAATCGTTCTGGGAAGGGGCGATCAACACCGAATTTCTTGCGGCGCAGGGCACGATTTCGCCGGATGATCCCGATCTCATGACCTATGTGGATACGGCCGAAGAGGCGTGGGCTGAAATCGCACGATTCTACAGCCTTAACGAAGAGTAAGCCTATCGGTACGACAATGGGTATGGAACCAGCTTCCCCGTGGCCCCGTTGCCTCGGAAAGCAAGACCAGACCCAAAGGGTGCCACATGTCCATTACATCGAGCGATGACGAAATGATGCGCGAGAACCAGCGCAAGGATCGCGATAATGACGCGTCCGACGTCCACAAGCTGAAAAAGCCGCTCAACGAGGATGGTCGTCTCCAGCAGGATGAGGCCGATCAGCAGGCGCAGCAACAGCAGCGTTCTTCTCTCGCCGAATATGCCGAGAACGACCCGCGCCGCCGCGCCTGAAAGCAAATGGACTAAAGCGCGCCGACCAGACGCGTGAGGAAATCGCTGAGATCGGCTGTCACGAAGTCGATCTCGCTTTCCCGTTCCGTTTCCCAGGACTGCTTGAAACGGGGCTGCTCGGTTGGTTCGACGAGGACCGTCACCATGCCAAGCGATTTCGGCACGGTCAGATTTCGTGCCATATCTTCGAACATCGCAGCCTTTTGCGCGTGAACACCGTGCGCTGCCAAAAAGGCCTGATAGGTCGCTTCGCTCGGTTTCGGCGTCATCTTGGCCGCGACAATGTCAAAGATATCATCGAAATGATCCAGGATACCGAGCGCCCGTGCGGTGCGCTCGGCGTGAGGCTTGTCGCCATTGGTAAAGATGAAGCGGCGGCCCGGCAGTGCTTTGATGGCTTCGCCGAGTGCGCGATCCGGTTTTAGCGGCGAATAATCGATATCGTGGACAAAGGCGAGGAAGCTGTCCGGGTCGATATCATGGCGTTCGATCAGCCCGCGCAATGTGGTGCCGTGTTCGCGATAAAGCGCTTTCTGTATCCGAAACGCCTCTTCTCGCTCAACCTCGAGATAATCGGCGATCCATTGCGTCATCCGGACGTCGATCTGACTGAACAGATCGGCCGACGCGGGATAAAGCGTATTATCAAGATCGAAGACCCATTCGGTGACATGGGAAAAAGCGGGCGCGAGTGATTGCATTGTCGCTATATGCGTCGGATCGCCTCCCAGGGCCAGCCCCTTGCACGCGTGAAGACGAGGAGCCATAGGAGGCGATGCCGATCTGGGTCCTCATCACCATTACCGCAGCGTTTTCGCAGAACATCCGCTCTTCGCTCCAGAAGTATCTGAAGGGGCGGATGGGCACGACGGGTGCGACCTTCGTGCGGTTCGGTTTCGGTCTACCGGTCGCCGCCATTCTCTACGCACTTCTGCGGTACTACGGCCATTACGGTCCGGCTTTCTCGCAGCCTTTCCTCTTCTGGGTTTTCGTGGCGGCGATCAGCCAGATCGTCGCGCAGGCTCTGCTGGTCCACCTCTTCTCCTATCGTAACTTTGCGGTCGGGACGGCCTATAGCCGGACGGAGCCTGCCCAGGCCGCCCTGTTCGGGATTCTCTTTCTAGGCGAATCGCTTGGGTTCGGCGGGGCCGTCGCGGTTATCCTGACCGTATTCGGGGTCATGCTGATCTCGCTTGCCCGCTCATCATTCAGTATCGGAGGGCTCGTCACCGGTCTTCTGACACGAACAGCGGGCATCGGCCTTGCATCCGGCCTTTTCTTTGGCATTGCCGCAGTGGCTTATCGCGCCGCCTCGACCAGCCTTCATGCCAGTCTGCCAGCCCCGGATTATCTGATCCAGGCGTCTTTCACATTGCTTTGTGCGATCACCATCCAGACGATCGTCATGATGGTATGGATGGCGCTTCGTGAGCGGGACGAATTTCTGGCTGTTGCGCGCGCCTGGAAGCCAGCGGCACTGGTCGGCCTTGTCGGCGCGCTGACAAGTTTTGGCTGGTTTGCCGCCATGACGCTTCAGCAGGCGGCCCTGGTCAAGGCGCTCGGGCAGGTGGAAATGCTCTTCGTCTTCGGCTCGACCGTCCTCATCTTTCGCGAAAAGATAGCGAAGCGCGAGATTCTCGGATGCCTCTTCATTGTGGCCGGCATCCTTGTTCTGCTGTTATCGCGCTGATCGTCCGTGCACGCTCAGGGCATGATCAGCGTGCCGGCGCCGTGCGACGTGAAGAGCTCCAGAAGCACCGCGTGAGCTGCCTTGCCATTGACGATCACGACGCCCTGCACACCTTGCTCGATTGCCTGGATGCAGGTTTCCACCTTCGGGATCATGCCTCCCGTTACAACGCCTTCGGCGATCAGCTGGCGGCATTCGGAAACCGTCAATTGCGGAATGAGCTTGCCGTCCTTGTCGAGGACGCCTGATACGTCGGTCAGGAAAAGAAGGCGTGAGGCCTCCAGCGCGCCGGCAATCGCGCCCGCGAACGTATCGGCATTGATGTTGTAGGTGTGGCCGTCGCGGCCCGGTGCCACCGGGGCGATAACCGGGATCATTTCGGAATGGGCCAAAAGGTCGAGCAACGTCCGGTCGATCTCCACCGGCTCGCCAACGAAGCCGAGATCGAGAACCCGCTCTATATTGCTGTCGGGGTCGCGGACGGTCTTGGCGGCTTTTTCGGCGAAGACCATGTTGCCGTCCTTGCCGCAAAGCCCGATGGCCCACTCGCCCTCCGCATTGATCATGCGGACGATCTCCTTGTTGATCGAGCCGGCGAGAACCATTTCGACGATCTCGACGGTGCGTTTGTCGGTGACGCGCAAGCCGCCTTCGAAGCGGCTCTCGATTCCCATTGTCTCGAGCATCCGTCCGATTTGCGGGCCGCCGCCGTGAACGACGACGGGATTGATGCCGCTCTGCTTCAGAAGCGCGACATCGCGCGCGAAAGCCTGCCCGAGTTCTTCGTTGCCCATGGCGTGGCCGCCATACTTCACCACCACGGTCTTGTTCTCGTAGCGCTGCATATAGGGAAGCGCCTGCGCGAGAAGGTGGGCCTGCTCTTCGGCATTCTTGAGATCGGTGACGCTCATGAAAACATTATCCGGCAAGGAAAATTCGTAGGGTGGAATGGGCGACTTGATTGGGGTCAAACAAGCCAGAAATGCTCTAGCGAGCAGGCGGGCGTGGCGCAACCGGGGTAGCAAAAACCTCGACAGCGGTCTCGATATCATCTTGAATTGGCTTAACTGTGCATGATGTCCATAGCGGCAAGTGAACCGGAGCGGAAAGGACAGTGGTGGCGACAGAGCTGACATCCGAAGAGGTGGCGAAGCTGATCGTCCGGGTTTCGCTGAAAGACCGGCAAGCCTTTGATCGGCTTTATACAGCTATCTCGCCGAAACTTTTTGCCATTTGCATTCGTATTCTGAAAGACCGCGCTGAGGCGGAAGAGGCATTGCAGGAAGTTTTCGTCCGGATCTGGACGCGGGCTGATCGTTTTGCCGTTTCCTCTCAAAACGCGGTCGGATGGCTTTGCACCGTGGCTCGCAACCATGCGATCGACCGCATCCGTTCCCGCCGTGCCCCGACGAAGGATATCGACGCCGCGTTCGATATCGCCAGTGACGATCCGGATCCGGAGCGTCTGGCTCTACTTTCGTCCGAGGGTGACAGGATCGATGAATGTATGGAAGAGCTGGAGGCCGGGCGCGCGCAGGCTGTGCGCAGCGCCTATGTCGACGGGGCAAGCTACGCTGAGCTGGCGGATCGTTTCGAAGTTCCGCTGAATACGATGAGAACCTGGCTGCGACGCAGCCTGATGAAGCTGAGGCATTGCCTGGAAGCATGAGCCAGGAACGGAACCAGGACTGGAACGACGCCTTTGGCGATCCGCGCGCTGCGGAGTATGTGCTTGGCACTTTGCCGGCCGACGAGCGCGCTGCATTTGCCGAGGCGGTCGAGAACGACCGCACCCTGGCCGACAAGGTGGATGTGTGGGCGGCACGGCTTGCGCCATTGAATCACGTCTATGGCGAGATCAAGCCGCCGACCTCGATCAAGACAGCGCTGGATAGACGCCTCTTCTCTTCGTCTGCGGTCCAGAGTCGCCGGAGCGAGCAGCCGGCGCGCCGCTGGTGGCCTTTCATTGGCGGTCTGGCCAGCGGACTTGCCGCCGCCGTTGTCATTCTTCTGGCCCTGCCGGTGTTCGACAGTTCGCTCGTGCCGCCATCGGGTGACCAGCCGGTCCAGACCGAAGCAGATGGCAGAATGGTCGCCTCTCTCTCGCCGACTGAAAGCGAAGCCGGCTTCGTTGCGCTTTGGGAGAACCAGTCCCGTACGCTGAATCTGACGCGGGTCTCCGGCGGTTTGCCGAGCGAGGGCGTCTACGAGATCTGGGTCATTCACGATGGCAGCGATCCGGTCTCGCTCGGTGTCTTGCCGGAAGATGAAGTGGCTCACATGGTCATGCCGAAAGCCCATGCCGATATGATGACACGTGATGCAACGCTCGCGGTCAGCATGGAACCCGAGGGTGGATCGCCGACCGGATTGCCGACAGGCCCGGTCGTTGCGGCCGGTCATGTCCACGGAATCTGATCCGTCGTCTGAAAAAACGAAAAAAACTGAAACTCTTTTCCGCTGCGCTTCGTCCTTGCTGTTGAACGACCCGATCGGTGAGCGAACGGGATCGTATCTGGTCCCCCCGGACCCTCAACAGGGAGGAAAATACATTATGAAATTTCTCAAATACGCCGTGGTCGGTACCGCAGTCGCTTTTGCTGCCCCGTCTTTCGCGCAGGATAACCCCACCGTCGGTGGTGCGGAGATGATGGCTGACAAGCCGATCACCGAAAACGCGTCGAACGCACCGAACCTGACCACTCTCGTTGCTGCCGTGAAACAGGCCGGCCTGGCCGAGACCCTGGCAGGTGAAGGCCCTTTCACCGTGTTCGCACCGACCAATGAAGCCTTCGAAGCTCTGCCGGACGGTACCGTTGAAACCGTGATGATGGATGAGAACAAGGATCAGCTCGCCGATATTCTCAAGTGCCACGTGGTCAGCGCCAACGCGATGTCCGACGCAATCGGGCAGATGATTGCCGATGATAATGGCGATCATCCTGTCCCGACACTTGGCTCCTGCACGCTGAGCGCCAAGATGGACGGCGACAACATCACCATTACCGATGAGAATGGCACGGTCGCGACCGTGGTGACGGCTGACGTCAAGCAGTCGAACGGTGTCGTTCACGTTATCGACGCTGTCCTGCTGCCGAAGCAGTAAGCGTACCTCCGACATCACGGCCGTAGGGGCATGCGGCCGTGATGGGCCATCTTTGGATGGCCGGAGCGGTCTGTCGGCAGGCGCCTTTCGAGGCGACGCGGCAGGCCGCTTTCTTTTTTGGGCGAAGACTTTTGAAACAATAGGGTGAGCGACTTCGTATCCCGATAGAACAGGCTGAAATTCACAGCACCTCACTCGTGCCAAACGGAAAGGAAACCCGATGAATAGACGTTTCTTACTGGCCGGCGGAACCGCACTCGTGGCTGGGGCGGCATTTGGCCTTGGCGCTCGCGCCGAGGAGGGACAATTCCCGGTGACGAAGACCGAGGAAGAATGGCGGGCTCAACTGACGGACATGCAGTTCGCCGTGTTGCGTGAGGAAAATACCGAGCGCGCCTTCACCAGCCCGCTCCTGAAGATTAAGGAAAAAGGGACTTATCACTGCGCCGGCTGTGACCAGCCCGTCTTTGAATCGGAAACGAAGTTCGATAGCGGCACGGGCTGGCCGAGCTTCACCAGCGAGATCAAGGGCAATGTCGGCTTCAAGTCCGACTGGAGTATGATTTTCCCGCGGACGGAAGAGCATTGCTCGCGCTGCGGCGGCCATCTCGGTCACGTCTTCGACGACGGACCGCAGCCGACCGGCAAGCGTCACTGCATCAACGGTGTCGCGATGATCTTCCGGCCAGCCGATGGCGGCGCACCCGTCACAGGATGAGACTAGCGGCGGATCGCGGTGAGAATGGCGGCCCGTACCTCATCGAGACCGCTGCCCTTCTCCGATGAGGTCATGAGAACTTCGGGATAGGCTGCCGGACGCTTGGAGATCGCTTCGAGCGTCTGTTGCCGCAGCTTCTGCGCGGCAGGGGGCTTTATCTTATCGGCCTTCGTCAGGATGATTTGATAGGAGACCGCGGCCTTGTCGAGAAGATCGAGCACCTCGGTGTCATTCTTTTTAAGTCCATGGCGCGCATCGATCAGAACGTAGACGCGCTTGAGCGTCACGCGTCCGCGCAGATAATCGAAGACCAGTCCCGTCCAGCGATCGACCACTTCTTTCGGAGCTTGCGCGAAGCCGTATCCGGGCATGTCGACCACAGCCATTTCGGGCAGATCGCTCATCTCTCCGCTATGGCCGCCCGGCACGAAATAATTGAGCTCCTGCGTTCGCCCCGGTGTGTTGGAAGTCCGCGCCAGGCCCTTCTGGGCCAGGAGCGCATTGATCAGCGATGACTTTCCCACATTGGACCGGCCGGCAAAGGCAATCTCCGCCGGCCCTTCCGGTGGCAGGAATTCCATCGAGGGCACACCCTTGATGAACTGCCAGGGCCGTAGGAAGAGCTGTCTGGCCTCCGCGACCAGTGAGGGATCCAGCCCGTCATCCTCGGCGGCAGAAATTTGCCCACGGTCATTCATGCCTTGTCCTCCGCGCAGGCTTCCAGCGCTGCAAGATCGTTGCCACGTATCGCATCAAGCGATGCTGTAATGCGCTCGGCGGACCAGTTCCACCATGCGATGTCGAGAAGCCGCGCCACGGTCGCCTCGTCGAACCGCGTGCGGATCACCCTGGCCGGGTTTCCGCCGACGACCGCAAAGGGCGGTACATCGCCGACCACCGTGCTGTTGGCCGCGACGATAGCGCCATCGCCGATCCGAACGCCTGGCATGACGAGACTGTCCATGCCGATCCAGACATCATTGCCAACCACCGTATCGCCCCGGCTTTGGCTGATCCACCTTTGCGGGTCGAAACCTCTCTCCCAGCCATTCTGAAAAATGTTGAACGGATAGGGTGAGAAGCCGCCCATCGCATGGTTCGCCCCGTTCATGATGAAGCGTGTACCTGCGGCAATGGCGACGAAACGTCCGATCACCAGTCTGTCGCCGTAGAAATCGAAATGATGCAGCACGTTACGCTCTTCGAAGCGCTCCGCCCCATCTGGGTCGTCATAATAGCTGTAGTCGCCGACCTCGATATTGGGCCGGGTAATGAAGTTTTTCAGAAAAATGGCCTGGGGAAAGCCGGGCAGCGGATAGAGAGTCTCGGGAGAGGGGCCGTGCATGTTGTGAACCTCGTCAGTGCCTTTCAGAAAGGGCGCAGAAAGCGCGATCCTCCTCTGCGGAGTGCAGATTGCTGGATCGCACGGGGCTCACTTGTCCATGGCGACGGCTCCCTCGAACCCGGCAGGTCTATTCCGCCGGGTTTTCGCTCTTATTTCGGCGGAACAATCCTTTGAGATTATCCCACAATTCGATCTTGACGCCCTGGCGCTTCATGATCGCGCCCTGCTGAAGGATCGACAAGGTGTTGTTCCAGGCCCAGTAGATCACCAGACCAGCCGGGAAACCGGCCATCATGAAAGTGAAGACAATCGGCATCCACTTGAAGATCATGGCCTGTGTCGGATCGGGCGGCGCCGGGTTCATCTGCATTTGGAGGAACATCGTCACGCCCATGATCAGCGGCCATATGCCGATCATCAGGAAAAGCGGGACGTCATAGGGCAGAATGCCGAACAGGTTGAAGATGGATGTCGGGTCGGGCGCCGAAAGGTCCTGAATCCATCCGAAGAATGGCGCGTGGCGCATCTCGATGGTGACGTACAGGACCTTGTAGAGCGAGAAGAAAACCGGGATCTGCAACAGCATTGGCAGGCAGCCGGCGGCCGGATTGACCTTCTCGGTCTTATACAGCTCCATCATGGCCTGCTGCTGCTTCATCTTGTCGTCGGCGTATTTCTCGCGCAGCTCCGTCATCTTCGGCTGAAGCTTCTTCATCCGCGCCATGGAGGCGTAGCTCATATTGGCCAGCGGGAAGAAGATCAGCTTGACGATGACCGTGGCGCCGAGGATGGCGAGCCCGAAATTGCCGAGCAGATTGAAAAGGCTGTCGATCAGCCAGAACATCGGCCGCGTGATGAAGTAGAACCAGCCCCAGTCGATCAGAAGGTCAAACTGGCGGATATTCAGCTGCTCTTCATACTGGTCGATCTGCTGCGACACTTTCGCGCCGGCGAAGACCCGGTTCAGGACTTCCGTCTGTCCGCCTGCCGGCACGGCCACGGCTTCCGAAAGATAATCGGCCTGATAGGAGGGGCGGCCATTGGAGAAATAGGCGTATCGCGGCTTGAACGTACTGTCGGCGCTCTCGGGAACGAGCGCCACAGCCCAGTATTTGTCGGTGATGCCGAGCCAGCCATCGGACGAGGCGCCGGGACTGACCGTACCGTCCTCTTCCAGATCGTCATAGTCGATCTCGGCCAGACCGTCTTCGCCGGTCACACCGATGAGCCCCTCGTGCAGGACGTAGACTGACCGGCCCTGCGGCTTGCTGAACCGCGTGGTGCGTCCGTAGGGCTGCAGGTTGACCGTCTCGCCGGATGCATTGCTGATCTCGTCGGTGACGGTGAACATGTATCGGTCATCGACCGCGATGGTGCGGCGGAACGTCAGGCCGGCATCATTTGAATAGGAGAGGGTGACCGGGGTGGAGGGCGTCAGGGTTTCGCCTTCGGCAAGCTCCCACTCGGTCGTGCCGGAGGGTAGGTCGCCAGCGCCGCTGCCAACAAAGCCAAGTTCGGCGAACCAGCCCTTTTCGAGCGATGCCGGATTAAGCAGTTCGACGGCCGGCGAATCCTTGTCGACGGTCACCCGGTAATTCTTCAGGCGCAGATCGTCGAGACGTGCGCCGGTGAGATTGATGGAGCCTGCGAGGGCCGGCGTGTCGATCGGAACGCGGTTGCCGCCCGAGACGGCCTGCGCGCGCGTCACCGGCGTCGCTGCGCCGGGTGTTTCGCTGCTCCCGGGCGCCGTGGCGGAGCCTGAGGCCGCCGGAACATTACCGGCCGTGCCGCCGCTTTGCGCTGCAGGCGTCGCAGCCTGTTCGCTCTGCTCGGCTTCGACCCGGGCCCGTTCGGCCTCGATTTTCGGGCCCATGTAGAAAAACTGCCAGCCGGCCAGAATGAGCACGGACAGGACAATGGTGATCAGGAGGTTACGTTGATTTTCCATGTCGGCCCGTTCGACTGATGCGCCGCTTCATCTCGCGCGCCAGGGTCTGAAAATCCACGGTCAGGCTGTCTGGCCTGCCCACGAAAACATAATCATGGCCAGGGGCCATTGCATCAGCCGCATGAACGCGAAGCGCCTCTTTGAGGCGGCGGCGGATGCGATTACGGGTGACGGCGTTACCGGACCGGCGTGTCACGGTGAAACCGGCGCGCGGCGGCAGATCGTCCTGCCTGTCCAGCATCTCGAGCAAGAAATAGGGACCGCGCCCTTTCACCCCTTGGCGTGCGGCGAGAAACTCCCGCCGCCGCTTCATTGTTTCGGGCGGTGTCTGGCCGGTGCGGCCTTGCATGATCACCTGCCCGTATCGTCCGGTTAAGCGGAAAGCCGCTTGCGGCCGCGTGAGCGGCGACGGGCGATGACGGCACGGCCAGCTTTGGTAGCCATGCGGGCGCGGAAGCCGTGGCGGCGCTTCCGGACCAGTTTGGAAGGCTGATATGTACGTTTCATTTGTTTCACTGCCGCGGTGTGCGGCCCTTCTTGGGTATTGTGTACCGGTTGGTTTGCAGGGAGCGGATGGGCGCACAATAAAAGCACCCGGAACAGCCGCCCCGAACGTGGGCGCTGCTATAGGCAAGCCATGGCGCGCTGTCAATGGACCGACTGACGCCAGGCGCTGCGCGAGAGGCGATGCGTCTGCGGTCCGGCCTGTAACGAACCGGCTCCGTCCCTAGATAAGGGAGTATCAGAAACGGCGGAAAGTGGGAATGGCTGAAGCAGAGATGGATGAGGGCGCCTCGGAACGCCCCAGCGGCGCCGCTCACTGGCTTCGGCGCTTTGCCCCGGTTGCGCTGATCCTGCTAGCGCTCGGCGCCGCCTATCTGCTCGGCCTCCATCGCTATCTGACGCTGTCGGCGCTCTCGGACTACCGGGAGACACTGAAGGGTTTCGTCACCGACTGGCCCGTCTTGTCGTCGGTCGGCTATGCCTTCATCTACGCGCTCGCCGTCGCGATTTCCTTTCCCGCCGCATCAGTTCTGTCGGTCTTCGGCGGCTTTCTCTTTGGTTGGCTCGTCGGTGGGATCGTCATTGCGTTAGGCGCCACATGCGGCGCCACGGTCCTGTTTCTCGCGGCGCGGGGCGCGTTGGCAGGCACGTTGCGCGAGAGGCTTGGCGGCACCGCCGACCGCTTTGCGAAGGGTTTTGAAAACGATGCCTTTGGCTATCTGCTCGCCCTGCGGCTGGCCCCTGTCTTTCCGTTTTTTCTTATCAATATTGCCCCTGCCTTCTTCAATGTACCGCTACGAACCTACGTTCTCGCGACGGCTCTCGGCATCCTGCCGGGCTGCTTTGCCTATGCCTGGCTCGGTGAAGGGCTTGATGCCACGCTGGTCAGTGCCGCGGAGGCCGGTCGAGAACTCAGTGTCGGCGATCTCGTGACAACGGAGATCGTGATCGCCTTCGCCGCACTCTCGGCGGTCGCGCTGCTTGGTACCATCGTTGCCCGTTATCGCCGGCTCAAAACGCAGCCGAAAGACTGACCTTTACGAAGACGGAATCTATCCTTCATGACGGAATACACCCTTATCGAGACCGATATCTGTGTCATAGGAGCCGGTTCCGGCGGACTCAGTGTCGCCGCCGCCGCTGCTGCTTTCGGCGTGCCGACCGTTCTGATCGAGCGGGGTGAGATGGGCGGAGATTGCCTGAATGTCGGCTGCGTGCCGAGCAAGGCTTTGATCGCCGCGGCTCGCACGGCGCACGAAATGCGCCACGGGGCTGCGCGTTTCGGTATCGCCAATGTCGAGCCGCAGATCGACTTTCCCGCAGTCATGGCTCACGTGAAGGGGGTCATCGCCTCGATCGCCCCGCATGACGGCGTGCCGCGCTATACCGCGATGGGCGTCAAGGTCATCAAGGCGGATGCCCGTTTCGCGGATGCGGATACGGTCGAAGCGGGCACCCACCGCATAAAGGCCCGACGCTTCGTCATCGCGACCGGCTCGCGCCCCGCCGTGCCTCCGATCGATGGATTGGAAGGCGTCCCCTATCTCACCAACGAAACCTTGTTCGATCTGACCGAATTGCCGGACCATCTTCTCGTCCTGGGCGGTGGACCGATCGGGATCGAGATGGCGCAGGCCTTTCGCCGCCTCGGCTCGAGGGTCAGCGTTCTGGAAGCAAGCCAAGCCATGGGCGCCGCCGACCGCGAAATGGCTGAACTGGCGCTCGCATCCCTGCGTGCGGACGGGGTCGATATTTTCGAGGGTGCTGCGGTTTCATCGGTTTCCGGGGCCGGTGGCAATATCACCGTGACGATCGGTGAGGGCGAGGACGCCCGCCGCATCACCGGATCTCACCTGTTGGTCGCGACAGGCCGAAAGCTCAATACGGACACGCTTGCTCTCGATGCTGCCAACATTGCCCACGACAAGAAAGGAATCGAAATCGATAGCGGCCTGCGCAGCACAACGAACAAGCGGGTTTATGCGGTCGGCGATGTTTCCGGCGGCCCGGCCTTCACCCACACGGCCGGTTATCAGGCAGGGCTTGTGATGCGCCCGCTTCTCTTCCGCATCCCGGCGAAGATGGATGCATCCATTCAACCCGCCGTGACCTATTGCGATCCGCCGCTTGCACAGATCGGTTTGACGGAGAAACAGGCTCGCGAAAAGCACGGTAAGATTGATATTCGACGCTTTGCGCTTGCCGAGAACGATCGCGCCCGCGCCGAGCGGAAGACGGAAGGCCATGTCAAAATGGTGATTGCCGGCGGCAAGATCGTCGGCGTCCATATCTTCGGTGATGCGGCAGACGAGATGATCGGGCTGTGGTGCCTTGCCGTGCAGAAGGGAATGAAGCCCTCGGACGTTACCGGCTATGTGCCGCCCTATCCGACGCGCGGAGAGATCGGCAAAAGGGCCGCCACCGATTATTATTCCGCAATGGCCCGTCGACCTGCGGTGCGCCGGATTATCGCCTTTTTGCGCCGTTTCGGTTAGGCTCTCTTCTGTCGCCGGCCTGAAAGGTGGAGGCAGGCATGGAAGAGCCGTATGAATTGAGGCACGCAAACGAGCCTTCGGATGTCCGGCCCAAACCGGCGCCGCAGGTGTATGAACAAGAGCACCCGGCAGACCCGCCGGCTGCGGCGGGCGATGAAGTGGTCCAGTCCGCTGGGGTGGCATCGCCTGCTGTTGCATCCGTGCCGTTGAGCCGGGGCCTCTCCGGAAAGCTCCTTCTCTTCACGGCAGTTTTCGTCCTTCTGGCTGAAATTCTGATCTTTCCTCCCTCGGCCGCCCATTTCCGCGCAAACTGGCTGGGCGACAAGCTGGGCTCTGCTGCCGCAGCGGGCAGGGTCCTTATCGAAACGGCTGACGGCCCCGTCGATGGCAGTTCACGGGATAGGATTCTCAACGACACCGGTGTGCGGTTTATCGCCGTTCATGACAATGAGATGAGCAGGGTGGTCGCCGGCCCGGATGACGCTCTCAGCGTCGATGCGTCGATCGCCATGAGCGAGGCCCGCCGGCCCATCGCCTCGATCCCGGCGACCTTCCGCACCCTTTTTTCCGACGGAGAGCGGATCCTCCGGGTCTACGGCGAGGTGGCCGACAGTCCCGGAAAGATCTACGAAATCGTGCTGGCCGAGGCGCCTCTCCATAGTGGTCTCGTCGCCTATTCCCGGAATGTGGCGCTCCTCTCGCTGCTCGTCTCGGCGATTACGGCCAGCCTTGTCTTCTTCGTCATCATGCGCCTTTTTATCGCGCCGATCCGACGGATGACGCGGTCCATGCTCATCTACAGCCAAGATCCCAGCGACCGGTCCCGCATTTTGAAACCAAGCGGGCGCGGCGACGAGATCGGCGTGGCCGAAGATCAACTCGCTGCAATGCAATTTCAGCTGACCGATGCGCTCGATCAGCAGCGCCGCCTCGCCGATCTTGGTCTGGCCGTTTCCAAGATCAATCACGATATGCGCAACATTCTCAGCGTGGCGCAGATCCTGACCGAGAGGCTGGAGCGTTCGTCAGATCCGATGGTGCAGCGTTTCGGCCCGCGTCTCGTGCAGACGATGGATCGGGCCATCGCCTATGCAAACAATGTCCTGGAATATGGAAAATCCCGCGAGCGCCCGCCGGACCGTCGCCGTCTGAAGCTCGGCACGCTGATCGAGGAAGTCCGTCAGCTTGCCGAGATCGAAGCCGAGGCGGTCGAGTTCAGGAACGAGGTCGAGCCCGACTTCGAAGTGGATGCCGACGCCGAACAACTCTTCCGTGTCATCAACAATCTGTGCCGAAACGCCATCGAGGCGATGGTGAATGAATCCGATCGGCCCGGTCTGATCCGCCGTCTCACCGTTTCCGCCCGGCGTCAGGGTGCTGTTGCCTTCATTCGCATCTCCGACACCGGCCCGGGCCTGCCGCAAAAGGCTCTTGAGAACCTTTTCACCGCCTTCCGTGGCTCGGCCCGCAGCGGCGGGACGGGGCTAGGGCTGGCGATCGCGCACGAACTGGTTCGCGCCCATGGGGGGCAGCTCGAACTGATGGAAAGCCGTGGCGGCCACACCTGCTTTTGCATCGAACTGCCGGACGCGCCGATCAGGTTTCGGGCCCGCAAGGACACCCTGATCTGAGTCGTCGTTTTTCCCGGGCGACTAGGCGGGTTCCTGATCGGTCTGCAGGGCGTCCAGCTTTGCTTCCCTTTGCAGCAGGAACCAGGACGCACCGACGATCAACGCCGAACCGATCCACATCGAGCCGGGCGGCATGAAGCCGAAGACTGCCAGGCCAAGCCCGACATTCAGCGGCAGTTTCACGTGGTCGAATGGCTGCAGATAAGCGGCGTCGGAAAGACTGTATGCTTTCGCCAGTGCATATTGTGCCAGCGCCGTCAGAAGACCCGCCCCGAACAGCAGTAGTCCGCCGGTTTCGAGATCGACCGCAAGACCGACGTCCAGAGCAATCAGCGCATTGAAGGGCGTCAGAAGAAGCAGGAGATAGACGGTGAGCGTTTCCGCGCTTTCGGTTCGGGTCATGCGTTTTGTGAAAAGCGATGACGCGGCCCACAGCGCCGCCGCGCAAACCGGATAGAGCGCATAGGCGCTGAAATCCTCGGACAACGGTGCAAGAATGATCATGCCCCCTCCAAAGCCGAGGGTCAGCGCGGCCCAGCGCTCGATCGTGGTCTCTTCCTTGAGGAGAAAATGCGCGCCAAGCGTGACGAAGAAGGGCGACAGCATGATGAGCGCGATCGCCTGCCAGATCGGAACATGGGCGAGCCCCATGGTCCACAGTTGCACGCCGCCCACCGCCGTGGCGACACGCAGCACATGCATGACGGCATGGCCTGTCCGAAGAGCGGCCCGACCCCGCGCGACGATCCACGGGATCATGAAGCAGAAGGCGATAAGATATTGCCAGAAGGTCAGGCGCGCCGGCGGTATGCCCTGCACCATCGCGCCATACTGCAAAAGCGTGTTCGTCAGCGCGAAGAACGCTCCCGCGATGATGATGAGAGCCGGCCCGGTAATGGCCGAATCGATGTTCGAAAAATAGCGAGTCATGGCGTGGTCCTTTATCGACGCTCATAACTCAAGGCCGACAGGACAACGGCGCGCAGGCCGCTTGACCTGGCACCACATCCCGTTCTCTTCCATCCGGACTATGACCGTCGGCTCTGGAGTCTCACCAGATCTGCTGACCTCCCGCCAAAAGGCTGGAGCGCTCGCGGGCTCGCAGCCAGGCTGCTTACCGCCGGTGGGGAATTTCACCCCGCCCTGAGAACGATGCGACCGAAATGGCCGCGCCAGCGCTTTTACTCGTTCGGCCGTGTGCAAGACAAGCAAAAAGCGCTTTGACCAAGTAGGATGGAAACTGGGGCCAAGAAATGCGGTTCGGAACATGGCGCGCCCGCTGGACGACAACCTCCGTACGCAAATGATCGGAGGGTACATGGCTCGAACGAAGGAGGAATGGCGCGCTCGGGAAGATTCGAACTCCCGACCCCCAGATTCGTAGTCAAAGGCCGTTCGATATCACAGGGTAACGCAGGCGAACGGACTGGATTGAGAGGAAGCAAGTAAGGCAAAGCATTGTGCGCTTTTGTTATCCCCTGATATTGACAGGCCGTAACGAACCATAACATGGTGATGACGTTACCCAGCCGATACCCGGCTGGGATTGGCGGATCATCTCATGGCGAAAGCACTGACAGCGGCAGCGGTCGAGAAATACCGGCCCGAAGAGGCGCGGCGCGAAATTCCCGATGGCGGACTGACCGGCCTCTATCTCGTCATTCAGCCGAGCGGGCGGAAATCATGGGCGGTGCGATACCGTCACGGCGGCCGGCCGCGCAAGGCGACCATCGGCAACTATCCCGCGTTCGATCTCAAGGCGGCGCGCGATGCTGGCGCGGCGATGCTGCGTGCGGCGTCGGAAGGGCGCGATCCTGCATCCGAGAAAGCCGAGGCGAAGACGCTTGCTGGCGTCGAGGCGGAAGACACAATCGAAAAGCAGGTTGAGATATTCCTTGACCGCCACGTCTCGCGAAACCGCAGTTCGCACGAAGTCGAGCGGCTACTGCGCAAGGAAGTGATGCGCCCATGGAAGGCGAAGCGACTGCCTGAGATTACGCGCGGCGATGTGGTTCGCCTTCTGGATGACATTGTCGACCGGCCCGCGCCCTATACCGCGAACCGCGTTCTCGCGAACCTGAACAAGTTCGGCAACTGGTGTGTGTCGCGCGGGCTGATCGATGCGAATTTCTGCGCTGGCGTGGCCAAACCTTCATCCGAGACGAAGCGCGACCGCGTGTTGAATGACAGAGAACTTGCGCTTGTCTGGCGCGCGGCCGGCGCAATGGGTTTCCCGTTTGGGCCGCTCTATCAGTTGCTTGTTCTGACAGGTCAGCGCCGCGAAGAGGTTGCCGGGATGCGATGGGGCGAAATCGATCTCGATAATGGCACCTGGACCATACCACGCGAGCGGGCAAAGAACGACACGGCGCATCTCGTGCATCTGTCTCCGCCTGCACTCGATATTCTCAAATCGGTTCCGCGCATAAAGGTGGATGGCCGATCCTCCGAATATGTCTTCACCACAACCGGCAAGAGCACTGTCAGCGGCTTCTCTCGGGCAAAGGCGAAGCTTGATGAAAAGATCGCGGACATTGTGGAAGAAGATGAAGCCGATCCCGTCGCGGCATGGCGTGTCCATGATCTTCGGCGCACGGCTGCATCCGGCATGGCCGGCCTCGGCATCGGTGTTGCGGTGGTCGAAAAGGTTCTCAATCACACGTCAGGCACGTTCGGCGGCATCGTTAGCGTCTATCAGCGCCATGAGTTTCTGGAGGAGCGCCGCCGCGCCTTGGAAGCATGGGCCGCGCATGTGGTGGGCCTAATGGAGGCAAAACCCTCAAACGTTCTCGAAATGAAGATCGGCGCAAAAGGCAACTGAATATGCGGAGCATACCAATTCCACTACAGCCGTTGCCCTTCAGCCAATTGGATAGAGCTTGCGTTTTGGCGCACATGTTTTTCCCAAACGATGAAGATCAGCGCGCAGCGTTCGCGCGGTCAGCGAATAGGGAGGCGGCTTTGGACATGCTTCGCCATGGCGAAGACGCTGCCGCGGCGCTTTCGGTCCAAGGGGGATCAGAAAAGAGAAAGCGATTAGGGTTTCTAATAGACGCGCCCGAACTGTCCACAATGGTAACCGAGAAGCAATGGATTAAAGGCGGACAGGTTGGAATTATGCTCTGCTACATCAATGCGGCAGCGCACGAATCGCCCTCGGATGCGACCGTGAATTTTGCGACACGTGTCGCCATGAAAGTTTCAGAACGGTGTGGATGGCCGGCGAGCGGATCGACTGTTCGGAATGCTTGGGTAGCACTAAAAGACGTTGCTCATCTTTGGGCAGCAGATGCTGTATTCGCGATGAAGGGTGTCGATTGGCTCGATAGCGAAGAGAGTGACTTCTGGGGTTTTCTTATTTTGGCAGAGGGCTATCGCAAATTTGGGGTTTCGCAGGGAGTGCGGGGGGCGATCTCGAACGAGACTCTTCTTTCCGACGATATGTCTTGGACGGTGGCCGACAATCTAGAGATGCCGGACTTTGACCCGACAGGTATGACGGAGATAAGTGAAGAGCTGATCCAAATCGCCAGAGATAAGGGCATTTTCGTACGGTAGGTAGGATAAAGCCGCTTTAACCTAGGATAGGCGCGCATCCGCCTAGGTTAAGTCCCGCCCGACCTAATTGAGACGCGGTAGAAAGCTGCCGATGTTCGCTTCTGTGAAAACAGGAGCATACATTATGCAACTTGAAGCTAAAAACGCCGCCGATGATCGGCTGCTTCCTGCGATAGATGTCCGTCGCCGCTATGGCGTCAGTCACATGACCGTCTACCGCTGGCAGAAGAGCGATAAGCTCGATTTCCCTGACCCGATCGTCATCGCCGGTCGCAAATACTGGTACGTCAACGATCTCATTCGATGGGAACAATCCCCGGCAGCTCGGGGGATGGCTCAATGAATGCGATCATCCCCGACAAGAGTCCGCTACCTATACAAAGAGCCGTCGCGGATGGTCCCCGCAACGGCTCAGATGGGAAAGCAAACGGCTCCGCTTTCGAACCTCAAACTTATAGTCAACGCGCGTCTCTGACAATCCCTTGTCCTTATCGGCAGGGCCGTACCGCGCGCCTGATGCGTGTCGGCAACCGGCTCTTTGCCGTTGGCAGTTTCGCGGGGGGTGGCACGCTGTGAGAAACGAACCCAACATTTTCCGCGTGAACTGGCAGGGCATCACTGCCAATGGCGACGACGTGAACCTACACGCCTCGGCTGATCAGGTTCGCCTCGGTCACATGATCAACGCGCCGATCCTGGCGGAGTATCCCGACGGCACCCTTAAGACGGGAAACCTTGTACGGATCACTCCTGCCGGACTGGAATGGCTGAGGCGAAACGCACCTGTCGAGCTTCGCCGGCCGGAAGGGGGTGAGCAATGAACGCGAGCCCGCAACCGAAATGCCGGCAGCTCACCGTTGAGCGCCTTCGCCAAGTCCTTCGATATGACCCTGATACAGGGATCTTCACTTGGCTGGGCCATGGCGGCTATCGGGGCAAGCCGGCCGGCACCGCCAAGTCCGATGGCTACAAGCAAATTTTTATCGACTTCGTGCCCCACCGGGCGGCGCGGTTGGCGTGGCTCTACATGACCGGCAACCATCCGCCCTCCGGCAAGATCGTAGACCACAGAGACGGCAATCGTTCAAACGACCGATGGAAAAATCTGCGACTGGCCACCCATGCGGATAATGCCCGCAACCGACGGCCAAAAAACCGCAACCTGCCTTGCTGCGGTGTCTATCGGAACGGTTCGCGATGGACCGCTGAAATAGAGGCGGACGGCCAACGGCACAAGCTTGGCTCCTTCCGATGCGTCGAAGACGCGGTGACTGCACGCTGTAAGGCAGAGCATCATTTCTTCGGGGATTTTGCCAGCCAAGTCGCCAAATATGGAGGCGGCGATGGGACGCGATAAGCGAAACGAACGTCGCTTTGGTCACTGGACACAGATGATCCGCCACACGATGGAGGAGCCTGCTTGGCGGGCTCTCTCCACCTCGGCGCAAAGCCTTTATGTGTGGCTGAAATTCGAATGGCGCGGCACCGACTTCAATAACAACGGTCAAATCCGTCTGAGCGTTCGTCAGGCCGCAGAGCGCCTTGGCGTCGGTCGGGATGCGGCGGCAAATGCCTTCCGCGATCTTCAGGCCAAGGGCTTCATCGTTCAAACCGAATTGGCCTGCTTGGGTATCGGCGGCGCTGCGAAGTCGCCGGCCTATGAAATCACGGAACTGAAGCTGCCTCACGCGGATCGCGAACGAAAGCTCTTTCAGAACTGGCAGCCGGGTAAGGATTTCCCCGTGCAGTATGCCACGGCAAACAATCCGCGCGGTGCGAACGGACGGCAGCAAAGCGGAAAAGTCGTCAGGCTTCGACAGAAAAAAATCCCATCACGAAAATCATGACGGTGCTGTCACGAAAACCATGACGAAAACGCACGAGCTGTCACGAAAACCATGACGAGCCGTCACGAAAACCATGACGAAATTGCAGGTTTTGAGCCAATGACCGTCACGAAAATCATGACATCCTTATCTACCAGGCACATGGTCATCCCAAAGCCGTGGAGAATGGTAGAGGAACGCGCAAGCGACAGCGAGCGGGAACGGAGTTTCGTCACACATCAACACCGTTACGAAATAGGCGGGTGCCATGTCGAGGAGAAAACCGAAAGCCGGCCGGCCTGCGAATGGCGACAGAGCCATGACAGCGGCGGAGAGACAGCGTGCCTATCGCCAGCGAAAAAGAGCGGGGCAGGAGAAGCGATCCGAAGAGGCTCAGTTTCGAGACGAGCTAATGGCCTTCATCAAGCGCCAGATACGCAATCCGAAGATCGAATCTATCGAACTCTGCCATGCCCTCACAGGCAGCGCATGGGCAGTGAAGAAACTCATAGAAGACGGCAATGGTCAATTTCTCGACCAATACCTCTCAGCCGATCCCAATGGGGCATGGCCGCTCTGGTTGGATCAGCAAGACGAGCCGGACTGACCATCTCGACGCAATTCGTTCCGTTGGTCACTGCCGACGCCATTCGTCATCAGTCACGGTCCGACGCAAAACGTCGCACCAGACGGCAGGAGGTTTGCGTCACAGCGGCGCGAACGAAATCCGTACGCACAAATCGGCTCATAGGAGAACGGATTCATGAGGAAGCCTGAAACGCTCCGCCCTGCACAAGCCGGGGCCTATGCCGGAGTGTCCCCCGATACCGCTCTTAGATGGGCACGCCGCCATGGCATCGTTCTGCAACCGGGCGGACCGAAGGGTAGCGTCTATATTCTGGCTGAGCCCTTTCGTGAGCTTTGTGCGGCACCTGCGGCAAATGCCTTACATGCTTTAGACACTTCTTCGGAATGACGGCCGGCGCGCTTATCCTGCGATCAGTTACAGGAGACCGCGAAATGAACGCAAACGATAATGTCGCGATGGCGGGCACCATCAGTGTCCGACTGCCATGGGATGTCTTCTCCAAAATCGACACCATGGCAAAAGAAGAGGATCGCTCGCGCTCCAACATCGCCCGCCGCCTTCTTCTCAAGGCCGTCAACGGTGAAGAGCCGGACGTTCCGGTATCTCCGGCTCTTCACCCATAAGAATGGCAGGTCTATGGAATGGCGAAGATGAAAAAACCTGAAGACCGAGCCGACGACGCCGAAGCCGGCCGCGACAGTAGCGGTCGGTTTGCTTCCGGCTGGACAGGCCGGCCGAAAGGTTCGCGGAACAAGGCCACGCTTGCGGCTGAAACGCTTCTGGAGGGAGAGGCGGAAGAGCTGACCCGCAAGGCAATCGAACTGGCGAAGAATGGGGACACGACAGCGCTTCGCCTTTGTCTGGAGCGTGTCGTGCCCGTCCGAAAAGGCGTCGTCATCGCATTCGACATGCCGCCGCTCAATGGCCTTGGCACCATCTCGGAAGTTGCCTCTTCCATCATCTCGACGGTGGCTGAGGGAACGCTTTCACCGGAAGAAGGGCAGGCTCTCATAGGCATGATCGAAAGCTATCGCCGCACGCTGGAGGCGTCGGACCTCGAACAACGGATCAAGGCACTGGAGGAGGCGGCAAATGGCCAAGGCTGATATTCACAATCGCGTTGAACGGCTTGAGGCCGGGCAGAATCGGGGCACCATCGCGGCGGTCATCAAGCACTATCGAGACGACGCCTGGCGCTTGCCTCATGAAACCGAGCGGGCTGCGGTCGATCGCTACATCCGCCATGTTCTGAACGATCCGGGTGGCATCGAATCCCTAACGGTCGCGCGCCGCGTCACCACGCCGACAATGATGACCGATTTCGAGCGGCAGAAAATTATCCAGCGCGCTCATGATCGACTGAACCGAGGCGATCCGATTCCTGACGACTGCTTTTTGAGCCGCCTTGTTGCCTATCGCGAACAGGGTCGATCCATGGGGGCCATCGAATGACCGCGACAGTTTCGGGAACGGTCCCCCTCGCTCGCGTCTGGCGCGAAAACAAGGATGTGAGCCTGCCCTATGCGCGGGTGTGCTCCATGGCACGGGCTGGCGAAATCCCCGGCGCATTCGAGCGTCCAGATGTGCGCGGCCTCGTTATCGACGCCGGCCGGCTTTTGGAAACGACGGAGGCCATGCGGAATGTCTAGCCCGGAATGGCTCATCATCGCGGCGCGTATTCTTGGCGGAAGTCAGGCCATGTCCGACCGCGACAGTATCGACGGCATCACGGAAGAAAGCCGGAAGAACGCTTTCGAACACTTCCGGGAGACTTTGCCAGACGATCAGGCCGAAGCTGCGATCGGCGGCTATCGGCTCTGCGATCCAACCAGTTTCTTATAACGAGGGAAAACCATGGCTGAGAAGAAATTCGGCAAACTCCATCTGCGAACGCAGGACATGCTCGCCAAGGACGCGCTGCTACTGAACGCACGGCTGATGCGACACGCCGCGCCTGTCCTGACCAATTTCCGGGCTATCGTCGCGGGATATGGCGAGGGCGCGAATGAGGTTGACAAGGCGGCGTCGGACGCGGCTGCGATGAAGGCCATCGGCGCGATCCTCGACAGCTTGCAGCCGGCCGATATGGTCGAACTGATGGCGGACATTCTTGGTCTGGCTGAAGTGAAGGCGGAGAATGGCAAATTCGAGCAGGTCGATATGGACACGGACTTTTCGACGGAGAAAGGGCAGATCATCCCCGCGATCCTCTGGATATTGCAGGAGCAGCTTGGGGATTTTTTCGGTGGAGCCTTGGCGACCGCTGGGAACCGGGTCAAGGCGATAAACCCCTGATGAGTGCGGATATGGTGCAGGCCATCGCGCCCCGGCTCGATCATACCCTATGGCGTCCGGTCCTTGCGGCCGATCCGCTCTGCACCGTCCACGATCTATTCACCTGGGTCACACTCGATCATCTGATGCAGATGCACGAAGCGCTGGACCTTCGCGGTGCGCTGGCGGAAGCCGCCGAAAGCCGGGCGCAACTCAATAATGGCGGTCGCGGAGGGTTTGCCTGATGGCCTACATTGACGAAATCGTCGCTCTTTTGGGTTTTGAGTATCGGGACGATGGTAGCGCCAGGCGTTTCGAAGATGGCATGAAGCGCATGGAGAAGCGGGCCGAAAAGGTCGGGCGATCCATTGGAAAGTTCGTCGCGGTCGCGGGTGCGGCGGCGACGACCGGGATGGCGGCTTTTGGCAAAAGTATTATCGCCACGGGCGCGCAATTCGAGGCGTTCGGCGTCCAACTCTCGGCTTTGGAAGGCAGCAAGGAGAAGGGTCAAGCGGCGCTCGACTGGATTACGGATTTCGCCGTCCAGACGCCACTCGAGCTGGCTGATGCCGTGCGCGCCTATGCACAGCTTCGCACCTACGGGCTGGACCCAACCGCCGGATCGATGCAGGCGCTCACCGACGCCATGGCCGCGACGGGCGGAGGCTCTGAAAAACTGATGGGCCTCGCAACTGGACTGGGGCAGGCTTGGACGAAAGGGAGGTTGCAGGGCGAAGAAATCATGCAGCTCATGGAGCGGGGAATCCCGGTCTGGGATATGCTCGCCGAGGCGACGGGAAAGAACGTCGAACAGCTTCAGGAAATGTCCAGCAAGGGCCGGCTGGGGCGCGAGGAAATCAAGCTCCTCATCAATGAGATTGCCGTGAAATACAAAGGCGCGAGCGCGGAATATAGCCGCACTTTCGACGGCATGATGTCCAACATTCTTGATAGCTGGACGAAGTTCAAAAAGCAGATTTCGGACAGCGGTGCCTTCGAATCCGTCAAGCTGATTATGCAGGACGTGCTCGACTGGTTTAAAGCCGCCGACAGCAACGGAACCATCGACTATTGGGCGCAGACCATATCTGACGCCTTCGTGTCAGTGACCAAGGCGCTGCAATGGTCGGTCGGGCAGATCAAAATGCACGTCAATACGATCAAGGGCTTCTTCAGGGATGATGCCTGGCAGCAAATCAGCGACAATCTGAAACCGATCTTGACGGCCTTCGGACTGCTTATGGCACGCCTTTTTCCGATCACGGCTCTGTTCATCGCACTCGGCCTGGCGGTTGACGACTGGCTCACATACATGGCCGGCGGCGAAAGCGTCATCGGTGATATGGTCGCCGCCATTTCCGCGTTTCTCGGAGCAGAACCTGAAAAGGTTGCGGAGATCCTTGGCGAGATCGCGAAGGCTGCGGGATGGCTCGCAGCGGCTGCGCTGGGGGTAGGTCTGTTCGGCGGTGCGATCCGCTCGCTTGCTGGCGCACTCGTCCTCCTCAAGGGCGTGTCGGGCGTCGTCGGCCTCCTGAGGCGGCTGGGTGGCGTCGGTTCCGCGATGGCAGCCGGATCGGCCGGCGTGAATGCAACAGCTTCGAGCAGCTCTAACAAGGGCAGGGTCGGTATAGGTCGGCAGGCTATTGGCGCACTAGGAGCCTACCAACTCGGATCGAATATGCCAACTTCAATGGAAGAGATGGAGGCCAGCGGCAAACATTTCCGCGACATGGCGGAGAATTCTATTTTTGGCGACATAAACCGATGGCTCATGAGCTTGCGCGATCAACTGTTCGCAAAACCGCAGATGCGATCCCCGCGCGCTGTCGCAGGGCCGCCAAGAGCCGGCGTCAGCGCCGGGCAAATGGGAGATGCGACAAGTCTGTACGACCGAATAGGGCGCTCCGTCGAAGGCTCGGCAACATTGAAGGTCGAGGAGTATCTGAACCCGGCGAAACAGGCCGAAATCGCAGCGCAGAAGCTTGAGCGCGACATCACCGCCAATGCCGATGTGAACACGTCATCATTCACCGCCAAACTTCGCCAAATGGAGTTGCAGGCCAACGAAACGGTAGCGCGGATCAACCAATCCATGGGCAGGATCGGAGCCGGCCGCTCATCAGGCCCGATGGCTCCGCGCCCGACTGTGGAAGCGTCAGCGGGTCAGCCATGAGGCTTGGCGCATCGATAAAGGTTCAGCGGAGCAACGCCGACGGCGCTAGGCGCTTTTTCCAGGCTATCGCCGCCTTGCGTGGCGAGCCGGCCGGCGTGAAGGTCGGCTTTCCTGCTGGCAAGGCGAGTGGCGAAATTATCGAGCGCGCCGTCTACAATGAGTTTGGCACACGCCACATTCCTGAACGTCCCTTTCTGCGGAACGCCATGCGCGCCAACCGGACAAAATATGTCGATGGCATGAAATCCGAGGTGCGCCAGATCATTGCCGATGCCATCAAAGGACGCACAAGGGCGCGGCCGATTGAAAGTGCGCTTAACCGGCTTGGCATCGTCGCTGTTGGCGATATTCAGGACGAAATAACGGCACTGTCCTCTCCCCCGAACGCTGCAAGTACGATCCGACAGAAAGGTTCGTCAAATCCCCTCATTGATACCGGCGCTATGCGTGCCGCTGTGACGCATCAGATTGTGCGCGGCGGATTAGGCGGGATTCTCAGGTCTCTGCGCGGCTCCACGAGCTTGCGCTTATGAGCATTTTGCGCCCGATCCTTACCCCATCGTTACCCAAACGGCGGTGGCAGCGTCAGATGGCAGAGGGAAGGCCTTTCATGCGAAGGGTTGTGCGATATTTGACACCCTGATGATGTATCTGGAACCACATGATTTGCGTGGAGCTTCGGCATTGAAAACAGAGTTGCTACATCGGATTGAGGCGCTTGAAGCCTGCGAAGGCAGATGAACGAAACCAGCCTGTCGGCGATCGAGATCATTGGATACGCGAATTTGTTGCATTGTCTGGCAAAGACGAAGGCGAAAGCGATGCCGATGCTGCTGAGCGACATGCGCGAAGCATGGGCTTCTCCGACATGTCCGCCTTTCTTCGGTGGCCTACAGCTACTTTCCCGTCTGCGGATCGGTTCTCGCTACTCCTCTGATAGGCCAACGCTGCTAATAGACGAGCGATTCAATCAAAGCGAAGTACGCAAATCCAAACAGGATCGCGCCAAAAGCGACACTGCCTATCTGCCGGCCGTGCATTCCCAGGGCACCTCCGACCACGCCAAGGATCAACAGATTCGCAGCAAAGGTTGCGAAATGCCCAGCCTCTGGCAGAAGCTTTCCGACCAATTCCCCAGCGGCGATGCCCGCCAATGTCGCGAGCGCCCCTTTCCACACCGCCGCGCCCCCTAGACGGGCACCAATCGCACCGCCGACAGCGCACACGATAAAGATCAGGACAAAATGTGTTGGTGGTGTCACTGCCGGCTCCTCTGGCTAACACTGATGCTGATCTATACGATTTCCGGGCAATGCGTTTGAAAAATAATCAAAGAAATCAAAATTGCGACGTGGATTCAGACGCCGCGTCCTTTCTCAGATGCAAGCGACAATGAAAACGCATTCTCTGCCAGAGCCGACCTCACTGCGGCTGAATGAGCAAAGCGCCTGTCAGCAAGGGTGCTGACGGGCGCGGGAATGTGGTGTGGTCGCTTAGCTAGCTTTGCGCGATTTGCGGAACCGTTGATTTGCCGGCTGCCTTACCATCCCAACTTTGGGCTTATCCGCTGAGGGCAAGGAGCATCCTCGATTAAGCCTAAAAGGGTGCCTTTGGCGGCCAGTTAAATTTGCGCACTTTTTTGAGCGCCTTCTTATGTGCTTTCGGCGTTCGGATCGATCCGTGGTAGCCTCCTCCAGGTAAGCCAGTGTCATGGCGAACCGCTAACGCCTGAAGGGGCGGAAGGCCATTCTGATGACAGTAATCTTGGATTACTCCCAGATACCATCCCGCCGGTCTCCAGTGGACACCAATTCGGGCTGATATATCCTTATAAGTGAAGGGCTTATCCCAACGGTCAGATGAAGCTCTCCTAACCAGAAATGGCCACGCCAATCTGGCTCGTCGCTCGTGCAATTTAACATTTACAGCCATTCCGATCCTCCCATTATGATGAACGAAGATAGCACAAGCGTTCTGTCAGTCGACTCGATCAATAGGCACCTAGTGGGTCGGCAACCTTGCCAAAATTTCTGTGCGAAGACTTGAATCGTGAAATGCTCCAAGGATCGATCTAACCATCGACTCTAGGACAGATTTCCCTTTACTCTCCAAAAGAGGGAGGGGCCGATGGCTGTACAAAAGCGCTTTTATCTCATAATCGGCGCGGTTCTATTTTTCGCTCTCACTCGCGAGGACGACAACCCTGTAGAGCAGAAGATTGTCCAGCCTGCGAAAACGGAGCCGGAATTTCAGCCTCGATCATCGCCGCCCCGGCCGGCGCCTCCGCGCGCGACGGACACAAAACCAACCCGAAACGAGAGCCTGCTTCATGCTCTGCTGAGCGATGACAAGGATGATAAAGGTCGGCAGCCGACCGCACCGTCGATCATCGGGAAGGCAGCGACAACCATTCTCTACGCTACCACGCGACTGAATGTGCGCAACGGCCCGTCAACCAGCAATCAAGTGGTGGGTCTGTTGCAGGACGGGACGAGGATTACAGTTGGTCCGTCAGATGGGAAATGGCGGCAGATCGCGACGGGCTTTTATGAAGGCGCTTGGGTGCACGGTGACTACCTAGCGGATGAATTGGTGCGCCAACCAGCGCAAATACCCGCCAGGTTGGTCCAGACGCAGCCGCAGCGGACGGGGCCAATCCGTTCGCCGATGACAGGCCGTTGCGATTGTCCCTACGATCGAGCGCGGAACGGCAGTAGGTGCGGCGGCCGAAGTGCTTATTCACGACCTGGCGGGAGAAGCCCGCGCTGCTATTTCAGCGACCAATAGTCGTCAATCACGCATCCAGTTAGCTCCAGACTTCACGGACACCACAGGTTCCCGAAATTGGGCCAGACCTGCGCGAGACCTTCGTCGATTAGAGTCTGACCTACATCCCGGCCATCTTTAAGCCCGATCCATGCAAGGCTGCGACCTTTGCCACCGACTCGTCCAAGCCAGAGGACGGTGTACCCTTCGCTCATCAGCGCACGGAGCCGATCGCGGGAGAGAATTGCTAGCCGATATTCTTCGCCGCAGCTTGGGTCGAAGAGCTCAGGCGCATCAACGCCACCATCACGCCGTGTAAGTCTCCACTTGACACCATTCTCCCAGCCGCCGTCGCCGTCATATACGCAGGTCAGCTTTCGTTCGGCTCGATGGCCGCCTTTGCAGACCGGTAGCGGATCGGCAATCGCGTTGCAGGCATAGAGCGCGCCAGCGATGAAGACGAAAGCTGCGACTATCCAAAGCGCCTCGCGCCATCGGGGCGGCGATCCTCCGTAATCTGGCGATTTTTCATAGCCGGTCATCAACTACCTCGATCATTCTTGCGCTGGCAGATTTGTAGTTCGCCCGATACATGAAATCAGGCTCTTTGCGCATCGCTCGTGCATTGCGTTCGACGGCGATCTTTGCGAGCGCCTTATCGGTCTCGATCCCGCGCGGGTTGGTTTCCGCGTCATAGGCCGCCCAATTCCATCGATCATCGAAGTGCTTGACGACAACGCCAACGGTCGCGCCGTCGTGGACCCGAATGCAGGTTCCGAAGTGCGCTGCGTTTTGTTCATGCGGCCACGTCAGCCGCCAACAGAATAGGCCACGGCGAAGAATCATCCGCAAAGCATAGTCTGGTCCGGATCGCCGGGGATAGGCGGCGGATCACTTTTCGCTCTTGGCAAGACGGACGCCCGGTCCTCCGCCATTCTCGGCGATGAACTGCACGCCTCCTTTCTCTAGCGCATGTTCGACGGCTTCGACCGTCTCGAATCCGCTTCGCCTCGGGCCGATCTTTTCCATCCGCTTGATTGTCGGCAGCGATAAGCCGGACGCCTCCGCAAGCTCTGTCTGAGACCACCCCAATAGCGCCCTTGCCGCGCGCATCTGCGCTTCATCCATATTCTCGATCCGTTAAACTTTTCGGATATTTTTTCATCCAAAAGGGTTTACAAAAAGATTAGTGCATAATACATTATGGATAACGAAACAGACAAAAGCAATAACGGATCGCAAACATGTTCAACCGCCGCAACATCATGTTCCGTGCCTGGGAACTGCGGAACACGGTCCACAATGGTCGTCGTTGGCTCTATTGCAACGGCGTGAGCCGTGAACTGACCAATGGCGAAATCTTCTCTACTTGCCTTCGTCAGGCATGGGCCGAGGTGCGCCGCGCCGCTCAAATCGCCTCTATTCCTGCCGCCGATCGTCAGGCCGAAATCGTCTCGCTGAAAAACGAGATTGCGGCGCTGTCCCTCAAGAGCTTCCGCTATGACATCGGTCAGACCGAACGCGCATGCCGTGCCCGGATCGCCGAACTTGAAGCGGTGGCCGCGTAATGAAAACGGAACCGACCGCCAAGGCGATGGCCGACCTTCTGGACGAAGCGCAGCGCATGGCTGATCGGCTCTATGACGCCGATCCGGCCTTCGCTGGCGCCTACGACAACGGCCGCTTTGAACCCCTCGAATGCTTGGGCTTCTCGACTGCTCAACTGCGCACCATGCAGCGCGCATGAAGCTGTAAAGCTATCAATCAACGGAGGAACTATCGATGAAAAGCAACATGACTGACGCCTTCCAGACTACCCGCCGCGCCTTCCTTACGGGCGTTGCCTCTCTCGCTGCATTGCTCGGTTCTGACCCTACGAAGGCGGAAGCCGACGAAAGCGGAGACGACGACGAGCCGATGACGCCTGACGAAGAAATCAATTTCGCCATGAACTATCTGGTCGCCACCCTTCGCCGACACTATCCCGAAGCGGAATGGCAGATCACAAAGGACCGCAGTGTCTCCGTTCTGAAAAGCCGAGACGAACGCTTTATGGAGCGGATCACGGTCGGCGCGACAAAACGCAACATTCGCGATCCGCGAAAAGAGCGCCTTGAGGAAATGGTTGCCGATCTCGGCTTGCAGGATTTGACAGGCGGACAACCGAAATTTGGTGTCGGCTATAAGTGAACGCGAGCAATATTCGTGATCCGCGCCAAGCCCTCGTCAGTGATGCAGCATTGGCGGGGGGCTTTCTGACTTAGAAACCTATCATGATGAGATCGAGTCTATCGCAAAGGTTGGTCAATGCCGCTCGTGCCGTTAGGTCGCATAGACCTTATATTTCCGTTCGCACGCCGGAAAAATGTCAACAAATGTAAACATCGGCGGTCGCAACTCGGCGGAGAACTACTATCCTCTGATATGAAATCAGCGGCCTGTACCTTACTCTGATCAATCAGAACCGTTTTTTGCCGGATATGCCTTTTCTACTGACCGGCAAGCTGGACTTTCTGGGTAACGGCTGGGTAGCGACCCGTTTGAATTCTCGCCCCTATCATTCGTCGACTTAACAAACTTGAGATACCCGCGCCTGGTCAGCATCACGATATCCTCGCGGGCTTTCGAGGAAATCGGCATAATTTAGTGACGACGTCGGAGCCAACTCGAACAAAATCCTTCCCGGTTGACGTTGAAATTTCGGCGCGATGCTTTCGACCAGAACCCAGGAGGTGTCCTCACGACTCAAGCATCTCAGTTAAGGATGGTGCTTTCAAACGTGCCCGCTTTGCCACTGCTGGACGCACATACTTTTTTTCAAACTCCTCGATTGGAATGGGTTTGCTGAACAAATAGCCTTGGGCATCCTGGCAATTGTACTCTTTGAGAAATTCCAGCTGAGCTTCGGTCTCAACACCTTCGGCGATAGTGTTAAGGCCAAAGCTGCGGCCCAGATAGAGCACAGCTTTAACCACGGCGGCATCCTCTGGGACTGTGGTAACGTCTCTGATAAAGGAGCGGTCGATCTTGAGGCGCGTCACGGGATAACGCTTCAGGAGGCTGAGTGACGCGAAGCCAGTGCCGTAGTCGTCGAAGGCAAGCCCTACGCCCAGATTCCGAAGACTTTGCAGAAGTTCGAGTGTGGGCGCATCGTTTTGCAGCAGAATATTCTCGACAATTTCAAGTTCAATCGCCTCAGCTGGAAGATTGTTATCTTTCATCGCCTCGCGCACTTCGGTCAGCAACTGCCCTGAGCGAAATTGGGCCTCGAACAGATTGATGCCTATGACAAAATCTGGAATGGCTTTCCGCCACGCTGCCGCCTGACGACAGGCCGTGCGCAATATCCAATCTCCAACTGAAGCCGCAGACGGTTCTCTGCTCAGCACCTCTATAAAGGAGGCCGGTGTTAGCAAGCCGCGTTCCGGATGATTCCACCGGATCAATGCTTCCGCGCCAGTAAGACGTCTATCGCTGATCGAAACTTGAGGCTGATAGAAGAGTTCGAACTCGCCACCTTCGAACGCTCGACGTAGCTCCTGCTCGAACTCTCTGCGAGCAACTGCCGTTTCGCGAAATTGCGGTTCAAAGAGCTGATGCCGGCCCTTTCCGCCGGCTTTCGCCCGGTAAAGCGCGAGGTCGGCGGCGCTGAGCAAATCTTCCGCGCGATGGCCATGCTGGGGTCCGTGGGCCACTCCGACGGTGACGCCGACATTACAACGGTGACCCGCGAACTCGTAAGGCTCTGATAACGCTGAAACCAGTTTGCCTGCAATCACATTGGCCTGACGCGAATCATTTCCGTTGAGCAGGACAACGAATTCGTCACCGCCAAGACGCGCGACCATGTTCGCCTGATGACAAATTGAAGTAAGCCGCTTGGCGACGTCTTTCAGAACCGAGTCTCCTGCGGAGTGCCCGAGCGTGTCATTCACCTCCTTGAATCGATCAAGATCGAGAAGAAGAACTGTGCATGGCTTTTCCGCAGCCATAGTTTCGTCGAGACGTGCTCGCCATGCGGCGCGATTGGGTAAATCCGTCAGGGCATCGAGGGAGGCGAGACGAGATAAACGCTCTTCGTTCTGACGCCGTTCGGATATATCGCGAACAATCGCGCCGACGCTGGTGGTGTTGCCCTCTTCCCAAGTGGACAATGAGAACTCCGCAGGAAATTCGCTGCCGTCCTTGCGCAATCCGGATAGTTCTAGGGTTTGATCGGCAAGCTCCATTCGCTCGCCTTTCTGCAGATGGCTACGCTCCGATTCATAGATCGCCCGCCAGCTGGCGGGCACGATGATTTCAACCCCTCGGTCGAGCGCTTCGTCAGGCGGATAGCCGAAAAGCCTTTCGGCTGATTGATTCCAGAACGTGATGCTCCCTTTCGAGTTGGAGCAGATGATCGCATCGGGAGAGGTGGCTGCGATGTTCTCGAAGCGTGCCTGACTGACCGATCTGACATAGTCGAGCCGCCGGATTTCCATGCGATCCATGACAAGTGCTGCTAGGTCGGTCAGGTTCTTACGGTCTTCGGCAGTGAAGCGATTCCTTGGTTTTGTGTCGATCAGGCAGACTGTGCCGAGCTTCTCTCCCGAGGGTGCCGATAACGGCTTGCCCGCATAAAACCGGATAAACGGAGGTCCAAGCACCAGTGGGTTAGACGCAAATCTATCGTCCTTCAACGCATCGGGAACAAAGAGGATATCGTCGCGCATAATCGCATGTGCGCAAAACGAGACCTCTCGGCTCGTCTCGCACACATCGAGGCCCACATGTGTCTTGAAGAACTGTCGATCACCCTCCAGCAAAGATACGAGAACAATCGGCACATCGAACAATTGCGATGCCAGTCTCGCGAGACGATCAAAATCCTCTTCGGGCGGCGTGTCCATCAGATGATATTCCGCCAACACCTTTAGGCGCTTCTCCTCATTTGCCGGTATCGGATAGGGCTTTTGAAAATGCTTCGCCATGATCCATCCTAGGAAGGTCTGATCCTCAAATCCTAGAATACGGAGGTTAATTGCTTGCGAATCACAATTTGTGGAGGGTGGCAGCTGATCAATCGCGGTTCGTCAGGACACTGGCCGTCCAGAGGGTGGCTACCATGGCTCAATCCGGACGCCGAAGGCACATAAAAGAGCGCGGAAAAAGGTTCACGAATCCCGCAGGCCGCGAACTGCGCCTTTTTAGGATCGGTCAGCAGGCTTCTACGCCCTTATCCTAGGAGATGGTGTTAACTCTCCAATCGAAAAGTTAGCCGGCTTGCACAACGGTGCCGCGTAAGCCGGCTCTACCTGTTGCAAGCCGAGGGATTGCGCAGCAGATCATGGAGTAAACGGACACGATGCCAGAGACAGGAAGTACACGTCTGATCTGGTGAGGCGGGTGGGCAAGTGCCTTCGCCAAAGCAAAGCACCCGTCAGCAAGTGTGCCGACGAGCGCGGCGTTTCTGTTAATCCAGACCTCCTCTCTGGATGAACAGAAATGCCGCCCTAGGTCCCGTTGACAAAGTGGATTCCGAAATCAGTGGAAGCATGATTCAAGACTGCTTTTTAGGAGGCGGTTTTGGCACACGGCGACCTGACGGTTATCAAATGGCGGATCATCAAAGGGCTTTTGCCGTCGGAGCGCGGTAGAAAGTCCCGGCCCGCGCATGATAATCGACGGTATCTGAACGGCGTGATACGTGTTCTGCGGGTCGGCTGCCCCGGGCGCGACATGCATGAGCGCTACGGAAAGTGAAATTTTCCGCGTAACTCATTTGGAGGCTAAAATCTTGACTGTTGCTTTGGTGGGAACGTCGTCCTTTGATCGGTTCTTCAATCCAGCCCATGACGCGTTGCAACGGCGTGGCCATGGTGTGGCACGGTTCGTCACGCGCGAGGAACTGCTTGCCGCCGTTGATGCACTGCAGTCTTTGGAAATCCTTGGCGCGACCTCAAGCTTTGCAGCCGACCAGGAGCTGTTTGCCAGGATGCCGCGTCTGCGCGCACTGGTTTCTCCGTTCACAGGGGTCGAAGGGTTCGATGTTTCGGCCGCGACGGAAAACGACATCCTCGTGGCGAATGGCCAGATTGCGGAAAACACCGTCAGCATGGCCGAGGCCGCAGTTCTCTTCACCCTGGCTTCGCTCTATGACCTTCATGGCACGGAGCGCTACCTTCGTGAAAACCTGCCGCGTCCCTCGCAGGTCCGTGCGCGCATGCTCATGGGAAAGACAGTTGGCCTGATAGGCTTTGGCAAAATTGGACAGGCTATCGCGGAACGGCTGTCTGTATGGGGCGTGAGGCTCGTCGTTTCGGTGCGCACGCCGCGATCGATGCCCGCCTACGTCACCTCCCAGAGCCTTGATGAAGTGCTCGCGACAAGCGATGTCGTTATCATGGCGGCTTCACTCACTCCTGAATCACGGGGAATGCTGGATCTTGACGCGTTGCGCCGAATGAAACCGGACGTGGTGTTTGTCAACATCACGCGGGGCGGCATCATCCCCGACGATACACTCGCCACGCTCGCCGCAGAGCGACCGGCCATGCGCCTTGCCCTCGATGTGTTCGACCCGGAGCCGTTGAAAGAGGATAGTCCGCTGCGCGACCTTCCGAACGCCATCCTCACCCCACACATGGTGGGACATACGGTCGAGTCGCAGATGCGCCTGCGGGAGGCATTTTGCGAGAACCTTCTCGCGGTGGCAGAGTGGCGGGTGCCTGAATACGTCGTCAATCCGTCTGTGATCGAAACGTGGCTGGGAAAACAGGACAGCCCACAGCTCTAATTGCGTCCGAGCTTGTATCACTCATCAGTGCATCGTCATCCATTTGCGGGCGGCGCGTAGTGCAGCGGCGAGTTCGGCCTTGCTTATCGTCTGGGCAAGGTCACCGCGCAGTGCTGCAACCCGGTCGGAGCCCTTGTTGGCGGCGATGTTCAGCCACTTGTGGGCGGCGATGAAATCAACGGCGCAGCCGCGACCGGTCGCATACATGAGCCCCATTTCGAAGAAGACGTCGGCGTGATTGTCGCCGCCCATTCCAAGGGATCAGACCGGTCATCCCGCCGAAGACAAACCGGAAAGCCCCGCCCGTCTGCGACTTCAGAACCTACAAGGATCGAAACCGCATCGAGCGGATGTTCAATCGGATTAAGCAGTTCCATCGTGTTGCTACTCGATACGACAAGACTCGAAAATCTTTCGACATAAGACCGCAGACGAGCGCCCAACTTTGGCGGGCATCGATATCACTTCAATCCGGGCAATCTGGTTCGTCAGGTGCGGCGCTTCGTCAAGGCTCGCGCAATCGCGAGACAAGAACACGAAAGATTTTCTGCGCCCCGCTTCACAGCGACTGTAAGCGGCTTCTGAAGTCAAAATGGCCCCGTTTAAAATGAAACCGGCATAGGAGACGGGTCGTTAATCTTATTCGTCCTACTCTCTCTGCAGGAGGGTCCGCCATGAATGCTATTGTGACAATGGTTGAAGGCGCGTCGGTCATCATTTTGGCAGTGCTTTGCTGTGCCGCTTTCGGTGATAGATATCGGGAGTCGGTCGTCCGCAGCGGAATTATTTACGGCATCGTTTTTGCCGTGACAGGCTTCATCATCATGATGACGCCCATTGAATTGATCGAAGGCGTCCGCACGGACCCCCGCAACGCAGTCGCATCGCTATCGGCGGCGATCGGCGGGCCGATCAGCGCAGTGATTACGGCCGGAGTTCTCATTACAGTGAGATATTCATTCGGTGGAATCGGTGCCCTGCCAGGTAGCGCGGGGATTGCGGCTGGAGCTCTTGCTTCAACCCTTTTGTGGGCATGGTGGCGGTATCGTATTCGCAAGCCTTTCTCATATAGCTACATCTCTTGGCATGCGGTCATCGCTCTGACGATTCC
The DNA here is from genome assembly GCF_003668555.1 of Notoacmeibacter ruber. Taxonomy (NCBI): domain Bacteria; kingdom Pseudomonadati; phylum Pseudomonadota; class Alphaproteobacteria; order Hyphomicrobiales; family Notoacmeibacteraceae; genus Notoacmeibacter; species Notoacmeibacter ruber. Next base: position 320,923 of record NZ_RCWN01000001.1, read on the forward strand.
CACATTCACGATCTACGCTCTCAGCGCGGCACCACCGGACGTCTTCAGAAAGTCCGCTTCCTTGTTTGCACCCACCAATTTTCTGGCTGTCTTGCTGATTGGAGGACTGATCGTTCGCGAGCAGACCCGGCGCCGCGAGATCGCCGAGAAGGAAGAGATCAAGGCTCGTCTCGGCGGCGTTGCGAATAACGCACCCATCATGCTTTTCCAGCTGATAGTCGACGAGAACGATGCTCTCGTTTTTCCCTATGTGTCGGAAGGTTGCCGATCGATACTCGAAGTTCCTCCCGCGTCGCTGATGAACGATCCCGTCATTCTCCAGCAGATTTTGCAGCGATCGAGCTATGAACAGCTCAGATCTGTTCTCAAGAAATCCGCTCAAGATTTTAAGCGCTGGTCTTTTGATACCGAATTTCAGCAGTCCGATGGGCAGACCATCTGGGTGCGAATGATCGCAAAACCGCGTATGAACAAGGAGAACAGGCTGATCTGGGATGGCAGCTTGTCCGATATCAGCGCACAGCATCGCTCGGAAATCATCAAGAAGGAATTCGTCGCCACCGTCAGTCACGAACTGAGAACGCCTCTGACGTCGATCAACGGAGCGCTGCAGTTGGCACTTGGCGGTGCGGCCGGAGAGGTCCCGGCGCCTCTACACAGACTATTGTGGATCGCGGGAGGCAATGCTGAGCGGCTGAAACGTCTTGTCGACGATATTCTCGACATGGAAAAGATTGAGTCCGGCAATATGACCTTCGATATGAAGACGCAGGAAATCGCTCCGTTGATCCAGTCGGCGATCGAAGCCAACGAGGCCTATCTTGCCGAAAGCGAAGTGAAAATGGTGTTCGAAAATGACACCCCGGGCGCGACAGCTATCATCGACGCCGACCGCTTTGCTCAGGTGATGGCCAACCTCCTATCGAACGCAATCAAGTTCTCCCCTGCTAAAGGGAAGATCACATTGCGGCTTGACCCCGCCGGCGAAAACTGGCGCGTCAGCGTCGCCGACGAGGGTCCGGGTATCCCGCCACAATATCGCAGCCGGATTTTCGATAAATTTGAACAAGTGGATACGTCCGATGCTCGGGCCAAGGGCGGTACCGGTCTGGGTCTTAGCATTTCGAAAGCTCTGATCGAACGCATGAACGGTACGATCGGCTTCGATACAGTCGAAGGCGCCGGCACGAAATTCTACTTCGAACTTCCTCAATCGCTGCCGATCGAGGCTGATATGCCGATAACGCACGAAGAGGCAACAGCTTCGCGACATGTCGCTTGAGATCAAAAGGCCGGGATAGAGGCACTTTGGCCGATGAAAAAGGACGGCGCCCGGCAAAGATAGGTTGCTGAATTCGCGAGACGTCGCTTCATAACGCTCCGGAGCGATCGCGTCCCATAGATCAACGATCGCCGCACCCGCTGCCTTCATATTATTGAAGCGAGTGACCGCGTTGCCGGGGGCTTGGTGAACGTCCCCACTACGGGCGCATACGCTCAGACAAAGTTTGCGCTCAGCCTCGCCGAATTCTTCCTCAAAGGTGGACCCCCCTGAGATAACCGAATGAGCATGAATTGAGATAGGCGGCAACCTTGTCCTTGACGGATTTGCCTTTGCTTTAGAGAAGAAAGAGCGCGCCGCTCTTTGGAACGTTCCGGCTGTTGACGTTACCCCATCCGTTACCCGGTACGAACGGATAGATTTTTGGAAACGCTGCAAAGCCTTTGGGTGGATGGCGCGCTCGGGAAGATTCGAACTCCCGACCCCCAGATTCGTAGTCTGGTGCTCTATCCAGCTGAGCTACGAGCGCGCATGCCATAAAGGCATCGGGCAGCGGGCGTCGCCAGCGCTGCCGTGAGCGGCTACCTAAAGGGGCTTGCGCCGCTTTGCAAGCGCCAAGGTGAAGAAATTTGGCGCAACGCAAAACGGGACGGATCGAAACCGATCCGTCCCGTCTTTATGGCGTCATTGAAACGCTGCCGTGGCAGTCATTCCATGTCGACGTCTGCGGCCTTCGTCGTGACCTCATCGGTCCAGGCGCCTTCCGGCTCCTTGGTAATGACCGGATCGGAGCCGCCCGACAGCAGCGTTTCGACTGTCTGCTGCGCGGCAGCGACATCGAGCGAGCCGTCCGACCCCTCGGTCAGCTTGCAGATCTCGCTGACCATGCGCGTCTGGTGCTCTTCGGTCTGTGCGCCCGTAGCATCATTCTCAAGAACGATCTCGGCGGCCTCCTGCTGATTGTCGCAGGTATACTCCCAGCCCTTCATCGATGCCGCGACGAAGCGGGCATATTTATCGACCATCTCAGGGTCTGCGAGATCCTCTTCAAGGACATAGAGCCCGTCTTCCAGCGTGGCGACGCCCTGGTCGGTATAGTTGAAGACGACGAGATCGTCCTCGCTATAGCCGGCGTCGATAACCTGCCAGTACTCATTATAGGTCATGGTGGAGATGCAGTCGGCCTGCTTCTGGATCAGCGGGTCGACATTGAAGCCCTGCTTGAGGACTTCGACGCCCTCATCGCCGCCTTCCGTCGGGATACCGAGTTTGCTCATCCAGGCAAGGAATGGATATTCATTACCGAAAAACCAGACGCCCAGCGTTCGCCCCTTGAAGTCATCCGGGCTTTCGATGCCGGTTTCCTTCAGGCATGTGAGCATCATGCCGGAGCGGGCAAAGGGCTGCGCGATATTGACCAGCGGAACGCCTTTTTCCCGGCTGGCAAGCGCGGAGGGCATCCAGTCGACGATCACATCGGCGCCGCCACCGGCAATGACCTGGGGAGGCGCGATGTCCGGACCGCCCGGCTTGATCTCGACGTCCAGATTGACGTCTTCGTAGAAGCCCTTGTCCTTGGCCACATAGTAGCCGGCGAACTGGCCCTGGGTGACCCATTTGAGCTGGAGCGTCAGCGTGTCCATGTCCTGCGCGAGAGCGGACGAGGCCCCCGCAATCATCGCTGCGGCGCTGATCGCTCCAAGAAGTGCCTGTTTCATATGCAAATTCTCCCTGTGCTTGTTTTCTGGACTTTAACGTGGTCCGATGGGCAGCGCCAGTAGCGAATGGTTTTTCAGCCGCTCCTGTTGGACGGGTGCCAGAATGTGATCGAACGCTCGGCCAGCGCCAGCAATCCATAGGAGAGCGAGCCGGCGAGCGCGGCGACGAAGATCTCGGCCCAGACCATGTCTACATTCATTCGGCCGACCTCGGTTGAAATCCGAAAACCCATACCGACGATCGGCGTGCCGAAGAATTCGGCCACGATCGCGCCGATTAGCGCCAGCGTGGAATTGATCTTCAGCGCATTGAAGATGAAGGGCATGGCGGCGGGCAGGCGCAGCGAGAAAAGCGTTTGCCAGTAAGAGGCGGCGTAGGTGGCCATCAGGTCGCGCTCCATGCGGCCTGCGGCTGTCAGCCCCGCCAGCGTATTTACCAGCATGGGGAAGAAGGTCATGACGACCACCACGGCCGCCTTGGATGGCCAGTCGAAACCGAACCACATGACCATGATCGGCGCGATCCCGATGATCGGCAGCGCGGAAACCAGATTGCCGACAGGGAGTAACCCGGCCCGCAAAAAGGGAGAGCGGTCGACGAGAATGGCGACGACGAAGCCGGAGCCGCAGCCGATCGCATAGCCGGCAATCACCGCCTTGAGATAGGTCTGCTGGAAATCGGCCCAGAGCGTCGGCACCGATGTGGTGATCTGGTCCCAGATCATGCTGGGCGGCGGCAGGATCACGGTCGGCACGCCGAATCCGCGTGTCAGGCCTTCCCAGAGCGCCAGAAGGCCGATGCCGAACAGGATCGGGATTAAAAGGTCGATGGAGCGTTTCGCGCCGCCCTTCGCCTCGATGCGCGACAGGCCGAGATTGGCCGCGAAGGTCAGGACCCAGGTGATAAGGCCGGTCCAGAGGAGGGCTGTCTGGCTCATGAGCGCACCCCCATGCAGGCCGTGACGGCCCGCGATGCGATATCGATCAGGATGACCAGAATGGCGGCGAGGATTGCCGCCGTCATCAGGGCGCTCCAGATCTGCACCGTCTGGCCGTAATAGGAGCCGGCGAGAAGGCGCGCGCCAAGTCCGGCAATAGCGCCGGTCGGCAGTTCGCCGATAATCGCGCCGACAAGGCTCGTCGCGACGCCGACCTTCATGGAGGTGAAGAGAAACGGCATGGCGGCAGGCAGACGCAGCTTTAGAAGCGTCTGCAACCGGCTGGCATTATAGGTGCGCATCAGGTCCAGATGCATCGCGTCCGGCGAGCGGAGGCCCTTCACCATACCGACCGCGACGGGAAAGAACGACAGATACATCGAGATGAAGGCCTTCGGGAAAAGCCCGGTGATGCCCTGGCTGGCGAAGATGACGATGATCATCGGCGCGATGGCGAGGATCGGGATGGTCTGCGAGGTGATGATCCACGGCATCAGGCTGCGGTCGAGCACGCGCGAATGGACGATGCCGATGGCGAGCACGATTCCGAGCGCCGTGCCGAGCACGAAGCCGAGCAAGGTGGAGGATAGCGTGATGCCGGAATGGTAGAGGAGGCTGCGCTTGGAGGTTGGCGCGATCTCGACGATCGTCTTCCACATCTCAGCCGCGACCTGATGCGGCGCGGGCAGCACCGGTCGCCGTTGGCTCATCGTCTGCGCGACCATTTTCGAAAAGGAGAGGTCGGTGCCGCCGCGCGCCGCGGCATCGTAGGCGAAGGCCGAATTGAGCCAGACCGCGCCGAGATACCAGAGGACGAGAATGCCCAGCACCACCGCGATGACGGGCAGGGCGCGCACGCGCAGAAGAGTGACGAATGCTCCGAGCCTCATATGCGCGCCTCACTCATCATAGGCGTGGCCGGCTCTGAGCCCGTCGCGGACGCGTTGGGCAATGGCGAGGAACTCCGGCGTCTCGCGAATGTCGAGGGGGCGCTCCTCGCCGAGGTTGCAATCGATGACTTCATGGATGCGACCGGGCCGCGGGCTCATCACCACGATGCGGGTGGAGAGGAAGACGGCCTCCGGAATGGAGTGCGTCACGAAGACCACGGTCTTTTTCGTGCGCGCCCAGAGCTTCAGAAGCTGCTCGTTGAGGTGATCGCGGACGATCTCGTCCAGCGCGCCGAAGGGCTCGTCCATCAGCAGCATGTCCGGCTGGACGGCCAGGGCGCGCGCAATGGAGGCGCGCTGCTGCATGCCGCCGGACAATTGCCAGGGAAACTTTTTGCCGAACCCCTTCAGGTCGACCAGTTCGAGGTTTTCTGCGATGCGCCGTTCGCGCTCGGCCTTGTCGATGCCCATCACTTCAAGCGGTAGGGCGATATTCTTGGCGATAGTCCGCCATGGAAAGAGCGCCGAGTGCTGGAAAACGTAGCCATAAGCGCGATTTTCTCGCGCTTCCTTGGGTGTCATGCCCTCGACCGAGATCGTGCCGCCCGTCGGCTGTTCAAGATCCGCAATCACGCGGAGGAGGGTGGTCTTGCCGCAGCCTGAGGGGCCGATCAGCGAAACGAACTCGCCCTTTCTTATTGTCAGGTCGATATTCGACAGGGCATGAACCGGCGCGTCGGACGTCTGAAAGACAAGATCGAGGTCGTGTGTCTCAATCACGGCTTCGGAGGTGTGGGCCGGGGCAGTCGCAATATTCATTCCAGGCCCCACAGTTTTGGCTCGGCGAATTCGACCGAATTGCCGGCAGGGTCGCGCACATAGACGGAACGCGCGCCGTTCGGCCAGCGAAAGTCGGATTCGATTGCAATACCGCCTATCTCGAGGTGTTCCACCCAGCGATCGAGCGTCTCGCCATTCGCAGAGAAGCAGATATGTCCCGGACCCTTCGCCCCATGCGGCGGCACCGGCAGGCCGCCCGGTTTCTCCGGCTGCCGCGTGGCGTCGGCGATGAAGCAAAGAACGATCGTCGTGCCGCACCGGAAGAAGACATGTCGGCCCTCTGCCGCAGTCATCTCCTTCAGGCCGAGTAACTCCCCGTAAAAGCGCCGCGCAGCCTCGATATCGTCGATATAGACCGCCGCTTCGAGAACGCCGTTGAGAGCGGGTGTTTCATTCATGCGATATCAGCCTCCTTATCCAAAGAAGACGATCAGTCGTCGAAGATTTTGCAACTGTCATGGCCGCATCCCCTCTCCGCCTCGCTGCACTCGGCACCTCTCCCCACCGGGGAGAGGGTGGGCAGGCGCATGGAAATCGCTTGGTGGCAAACGTTTGTCGAGTGCGGCAAGGATCGTATTCAAGACTACAGTGCGTTGTCTTAGCACTTCCTCATTCCAGAATCGCAGGACAGAGTAACCATTCCTATTGAGCCAGTCCGTGCGAACTGCATCGCGGGTGCTTTCGGCATGCTGGCTGCCATCGACTTCCACGATCAACCGCTCCTTTCGGCAAACGAAATCGGCAATGTATCGTCCGAGTGGAACCTGCCGGCTGAAGCGATAGCCATTCAATCGCTCTTTGCGAAGTTCGGTCCAGAGCCAAGCTTCCGCATCGGTCGGCTTCTTGCGCATTGTCCGGGCGCGTTTCAATGCGCCGGTTGGCTTGACTCGCGACGGGTGCGGTTTGCTCCACCCTCGCCCCTTTGGGGAGAGGTGCCGCGCGGAGCGTGGCGGAGAGGGGGAATTGTTCTCGACCAACGCCCTCACACCCCGCTCGCCGGAATGCCGCTGCGCTCGACCTTGCGCGGGGCGACGAGATCCTTCCATGTCGAGAGCGCCTTGTTGACCGCCTGATACGGCTCACGCTTGACGAACTGGCCGTGCCCTTCCTCGGTCTTCACCGCGCCATCGTCGATGACGACTTTGCCGCGGGTGAGCACGTAGCGCGGCAAGCCTTTGACCTTCTTGCCTTCGAAAACGTTGTAGTCGATCGACGATTGCTGGCCGTCGGCCGAAATCGTCTTTTCCTTCTCCGGATCGAAGACGACGATATCGGCATCCGCGCCGACAAGAATCGCGCCCTTTCGCGGATAGATGTTCAGAATCTTGGCGATATTGGTCGAGGTGACGGCGACGAACTCATTCGGCGTCAGACGGCCTGTGCCGACACCATAGGTCCAGAGCATCGGTAGCCGATCTTCCAGACCGCCCGTGCCGTTCGGAATCTTGGTGAAATCGCCGACGCCGGTGCGCTTCTGCTCGGTGGTGAAGGCGCAGTGATCCGTCGCGACGACCGAGAGCGAGCCGGATTGCAGCCCCGCCCAGAGCGAATCCTGATGCATCTTGTTGCGGAAGGGGGGCGACATGACGCGCCGCGCCGAATGGTCCCAGTCCTCGTTGAAATATTCGCCCTCATCCAGCGTCAGATGCTGGATCAGCGGCTCGCCATAGACGCGCATGCCCTTCTGCCGGGCGCGGCGGATCGCTTCGTGCGACTGTTCGCAGGAGGTGTGAACGACATAGAGCGGCACGCCCGCCATGTCGGCGATCATGATGGCGCGGTTGGTCGCTTCGCCCTCGACCTCGGGCGGGCGCGAATAGGCATGGCCTTCGGGCCCGTCATTGCCCTCGGCCAGCAGCTTCTGCTGCAGCGTCGCGACCACGTCGCCATTCTCGGCATGGACAAGCGGCAGCGCACCGAGCGAAGCGCAGCGCGTGAAGGATGCGAACATCTCGTCATCATTCACCATCAGCGCGCCCTTATAGGCCATGAAGTGCTTGAAAGTGTTGATGCCGTGGTCCTTCACCACGGTTTCCATCTCGTCCCACACCTGCTTGTCCCACCAGGTGATGGCCATGTGGAAGGAATAGTCGCAATTGGCGCGGGTGGACTTGTTGTCCCAGCGCTTCAGCGCGTCGAGCAGCGACTGGCCCGGATCGGGCAGGCAGAAATCAACCACCATGGTGGTGCCGCCGGCAAGGCCGGCGCGCGTGCCGCTCTCGAAATCGTCGCTCGAATAGGTGCCCATGAACGGCATTTCGAGATGGACGTGTGGGTCAATGCCGCCCGGCATGACATAGCAGCCGCTCGCATCCAGTTCGGTCGCGCCATCGGCGGAGAGGTTCTGCCCGATCTCGGCAATTTTGCCGTTCTCGATCCGGACATCGGCCTTGTAGGTCAGATCGGCCGTGACGACCGTGCCGTTGCGAATAAGTGTGGTGGTCATAGCTTTTCCAATCGTCCATCGTCGTGCTCAATGGCGAGCCCGGAATTAAGTATTGCGGTACGCTCTCCAGTTTTGGTTCCGATCGCCGCAACCCTTACTCCACCTCCAGAAGTCTTTTTTAGCCATGCCGCAGCGTCTTCGACTCTGGCAAACTTGACTGCGTTCGCATCAAGGTTTTTACGGCCGCCTGGTGGGAAGCATTTATAGGCAGGAAATCTATCGCTCTTGCCCTGCGATGGCTTGGCTTCTCGTCCCGTGGGCAAATGAAATATTCTCACCCCACCACCTCGGCCGTCTCCACAACCGCATGCAGCAGCACGTCCGCGCCGGCTTGCGCCCATTCCTTCGAAATCTCCTCGGCCTCATTGTGCGAAAGGCCGTCAACGCAGGGGCACATCACCATGGCGGTGGGGTAGAGCTTGTTGATCCAGCAGGCGTCATGGCCCGCGCCGGAGATGATGTCGCGGTGTGAATAGCCGAGCGCCTCGGCCCCGTTGCGTATGGCGATGACGCAGCCTTCGTCGAAGGTGACGGGGTCGAAGTGACCGGCGACCTCGATCTCGATGCCGAGGCCCAGATCGTCCGCAATGCCCGGTGCTTCGGCTTCTAGCCGGGCTTTCATCCCGTCGAGCTTTTCCTGCTCCGGGGAGCGGAAATCGATGGTGAAGACCGCCTTGCCGGGGATAACGTTGCGGCTATTGGGATAAACATTGGCCTGACCGATCGCGCCCACCGCCCCCGGCTGATTATCCATCGCAATCTTGTGGACAAGCTCGGTGATCCGCGCCATGCCAAGCCCGGCATTGACGCGCATGTCCATCGGCGTCGAGCCGGTATGCGCGTCCTTGCCGGTCAGTGTCACCTGTAGCCACCAGAGGCCTTGCCCGTGAGTGACGACGCCGATCTGCTTGCCTTCGGCCTCCAGGATCGGGCCCTGCTCGATATGCAGCTCGAAGAAGGCGTGCATCTTGCGCTCGCCGACCGTCTCATCGCCCTTCCAGCCGATGCGCTCCAATTCGTCGCCGAAACGTTTGCCGTCCGCATCCTCGCGGTCATAGGCCCAGTCGCGCTCATGTTCGCCGGCAAAGACGCCCGAGGCCAGCATCGCCGGCGCGAAGCGCGTGCCTTCCTCATTCGTCCAGTTGGTGACAACGATCGGGTGTTTCGTCTTGATGTTGAGATCGTTCAGCGTCCGCACAACTTCCAGCGCGCCGAGCACGCCGAGGACGCCGTCATAGCGCCCGCCGGTTGGCTGCGTATCGAGGTGGCTGCCGACATAGACGGGCAGGGCATCGGGATCGGTGCCTTCGCGCCGGGCGAACATATTGCCCATCTCGTCGATGCCCATTGAAAGCCCGGCTGCATCGCACCAGTCCTGGAAAAGCTCGCGGCCTTTTGCATCCTCGTCGGTCAAGGTCTGGCGATTGCTGCCGCCGGCAACGCCGGGGCCGATCTTTGCCATTTCATGGATCGAGTCCCAGAGCCGGTCCGCATCGATCCGCATGTTGGACTGCTGGCTCATGGCGCTTTTCCCCCTGACTTCTGACTGTGACACCAAACTTGACTGTTTGGTCAAAATCGGAGGCTATGGAATGAGGCAGACCCGGTCAAGCGTTTCCTGCATCATACATAGGCAGTAGTTTGCATTGCACAATTTGCGCGCAAACTTGAGGGAGGACTGTAAGTTTTGACGCAAGGAAAACGCTCAGCGCCGGAGGGAGAAAGTCAGACTCGTATCCAGAGCCAGAACCGGCAGGTGATCCTCCGCGCTGCGCGCGAGGTCTTCGCCCTTCACGGGCTTCGCGGTGCAAGGCTGGATGAGATCGCTGCGCGGGCGAAAATGAGCAAGCCGAACCTTCTCTATTATTTCGGACGCAAGCAGGACATGTATGTCGCCGTACTGGAAGAGGTTCTGAGAGACTGGCTGATGCCGCTCGATGCGCTGAACCCGGATGGCGAACCGGTGGAAGAGCTAGGTCGCTATATCACGGCAAAAATGGCGCTCTCCGCCGAGCAGCCGGACGCCTCCCGCCTGTTCGCCGGCGAAATTCTGGCGGGCGCGCCTCACATTCGCGGGTTTCTCGAGCGGGACCTGCGGCAATTGGTGGAGCGCAAGGCGGGAACAATTCGTCGATGGGTGGAGGAGGGGCGGTTGGCACCGGTCGATCCCTATCATCTGATCTTCACCATATGGGCCACCACGCAGCACTATGCGGATTTCGACGTGCAAATCCGCGCTGTGCTGGGCCGTCAGGTCAGCGACCCGGCTTTTCACGAACGGGCCGCGCAGGCCGTCCTCGATGTTATCCTGAAGGGCGTCGCACCGCGTTGAGCGGCCTGCCAGGTCAGTTCACGCGTTTCAGCCCTCGCATCATCCCGTCGTTCCGCCGCCGGTCGCGGCACTATTCGGGGAATGGATCAATTCGCAATATGCAATTTAACGCAATCGAAAGTGGCATGGCCCATCATCGGCAACCGGGCAATTTGCAGGGGCAAGGACGCAGTGAATAGTCTGCATGGTGCACCGCCGAAGATAACGGTGGGCGATCAGCGTTATCGTCTGGATCGGTGGCTGCGTCTGCCTCAATCGGTCGTGCCGCAATTCGAGAAGGAATATGGCGCCGAGCGCGTGGCCCATCTGCGCAAGACGGTTCTGCTCGGGCTGCTGCTCTATAATTGCTATAATCTGGTCGACCACATTCTGCTGCCGGATATCGGCTGGATCGCGCCGGCCTTGCGGTCGCTTGTTCTGACATCCGCGGGGTTTCTGATTTTTTTGACGGCTGGGCACGTCGACGCGGTCTGGCGGGAACGCTCGGTCCTTTTCGGCTGTATCGTCGGCGTCGTCATCATCGTCGCATTATTCAGCGTGAGTACCGCGCCCGATTCCATTCACACGATAGGGGAGGTGGGGCTGGCGGTCATTTTCGCCAATATGGTGGCGGTTCTGCGCTTTCCGCACGCTGTGGTTTACACCGCGATCGCTTTTCTCTCCTCCTGTGCAGCATTCTTCATTAGGCAGGATATTCCCTCCGGTCTATCTCTCGCCCTTTTGCTCCAGGTGTTTACGGCCTGCGCCTATTCTCTTTACGGGAATTACCTTTCCGAGCGGCGTCGCGCGCTCGACTACCTCATGACTCTCTCCGCGAAACAGCGGGCGGAGCGCGCCGAGACGGAGGGGCTCAAGCTGCGCGATCTCGCCAGGAGGGACGCGCTGACAGGATTGCCCAATCGTCGCGCGCTCGACGACACGTTCCGTGATTGGTTTCAAGGTCCAGACCCCGTCACGATCATGATGGTCGATCTGGATCATTTCAAAGAGTTCAATGACCGCTTCGGTCATCAGGCCGGCGATGAGTGCCTCAGGCAGATCGGCCAGGTCCTGCAGGCCGCGACCTCAGATGAGGGAATGTTTGCTGCCCGCTATGGCGGAGAAGAGTTCGCCGTCGTCATTCGCAATGTCGAGCGCAACGCCGCGCAACGCTTCGCGCACGCCCTCGTCTGCGCGGTGGAATCCATGGCAATCGAGCATCCTTGCGGTCCAGGCGGTGTCGTGACGGTCAGCGTTGGGCTCGCATTCCGCGACAAAAACGACAGCGTCGCTGAAGTGCTCGCTGCTGCGGACCGGGCGCTCTATTGGGCGAAATACCGTGGGCGGAACCGCTTCGAGATCACCTCCGAGCCCGTCGTTTTCGAAGAAGCCGTTGTGCAAGGCCGTGCCATTCGCGATGCCCTGACCGGTTAGGCAGGATCCTACGGCGCTTCCTTCGCGACGCCCGACCTTGCTCCTATCAAAACCGGTCCTCGGCAGCCGTCGCCTGCTCCAGTTTAAAGCTGCGAATGCATTTCTTGACACTCAAGGAATACTTTATCTTTTCGGGGAAATATTCAATCTTCGGTGGCACGGATTTCTCTTTATCTACCGAATGGCCGAAAAATATTCGTTGACGGGCGGCAATATACCTTTTCCGCTTGATCGGGATCAAATCCTCTTTCGGGCGCTCAATTAGTTTAAGGCTGGCGGGCTTATCGTGTCCGTCCGATGCAGGCTCGATGCCTGCTGCACAGCTTGAAGAGCATCAAAATGAAGTCCTTCACTAAAGCTATTCTCACAACCTCAGCCTTGCTGCTGGTCTATGGGAGCGCCGCGAGGGCAGACGCGTTGCGCGATACCGCGATGGATTATTTCCAGCCGGTGCCGGCAACCACTCCGGCGCAAGTCGACAACCCTGTCACTCCGGAAAAGGTTGAACTGGGCAAGGCCCTGTTTTTCGATCCGCGTGTCTCTGCCTCCGGGGTTTTTTCATGTAACTCCTGCCACAACCTGGCGACGGGCGGCGACGATAACCTTGAAACCTCCATCGGCCACGGTTGGCAGAAGGGCCCCCGAAACTCCCCGACCGCCCTCAATGCTGTCTTCAATGGAGCGCAGTTCTGGGATGGCCGGGCCGAAGACCTGAAAGCACAGGCCAAGGGTCCGGTTCAGGCTGGTGTCGAAATGGCCAATACGCCGGAAAACGTCACGGCGATGCTGAAATCGATGCCGCAATATGTCGAATGGTTCGACGCATCCTTCCCGGATAGCGATGACACCATCACGTTCGACAATTTTGCCAAGGCGATTGAGGCTTTCGAAGCTACCTTGATCACGCCGGCGCCTTTCGATGCGTTTCTGAACGGCGATGATGCCGCTCTGAACGAGGAGGAGCGGGCTGGTCTGGAACTCTTCATGGATAAGGGGTGTGCCTCGTGCCACGCCGGCGTCAATGTCGGCGGTCAGGACTACTATCCGTTCGGCCTTATCGAGAAGCCCGGTGCGGATATCCTACCGGCTGGCGACAAGGGCCGGTTCGCAGTGACCGAGACGGTCGATGACGAATACGTCTTCCGTGCCGCTCCGCTTCGCAATGTCGCACTGACCGCGCCCTATTTCCATTCCGGCAAGGTGTGGGATCTCAAGACAGCGGTCGAAATCATGGCCGAGTCTCAGCTGGGTGAGGAAATCACCGACGAGGAAGCCACCAAGATTGTGGCATTCCTGAATTCGCTGACGGGCGAGATGCCGGAAGTCGTCTATCCGGTCCTGCCCGCCGAGACGGCAGAGACGCCACGGCCCTCAGGCGATGTCCTTGTCGAGGACGGCAACCAGCAGAAGCTGGAAGATTAAGCCTGCTATCTCGCGGACTGAAGAGAGCCGCGGGATCAAAAGAAAGCGCCGGCCCGTCAGGGCCGGCGCGTTTGTCTGGTCGGTTACTCCGCCGCATTCGGCGTAAATTGCACCGCTTCCCCGCTCGTCTTGGCGGACGGGTTGTTAGGGTGGGTCGTCCAGTTGGCGTAGCCGTCATTGGCTGGTTTGCCGGTGCGCGGATCGATGCCTGATATCTGCTCCATCGAAATGCAGTTCTCCACCGGGCAGACATTGACGCACAGATTGCAACCGACACACTCCTCGTCGATCACCTCGAAATGGCGGACGCCATCGACCATGTGAGTGATCGCCTGATGCGAGGTGTCTTCACAGGCGATGTGGCAGCGGCCGCATTTGATGCAGAGGTCCTGGTCGATCTTGGCTTTGGTAACGTATTTGAGGTTGAGATACTGCCAGTCCGTGACGTTCGGGACGGCGCGGCCGCGGAAGTCTTCGATCGAGGCGTAACCCTTCTCGTCCATATAGTTGGAAAGGCCCGCTATCATCTCTTGCACGATATGGAAGCCATAGGTCATGGCGGCCGTACAGACCTGAACCGTTCCGCATCCAAGAGCGATGAACTCCGCCGCATCGCGCCATGTGGTGATGCCACCTATGCCCGAGATCGGCAAACCCTGCGTTTCGGGGTTGCGGGCGATTTCCGAGACCATCGACAGCGCGATGGGCTTCACCGCAGGCCCGCAATAGCCGCCATGGCTGCCCTTGCCATCGATGGTGGGCTGCGGCGCGAAATCGTCCAGATCGATCGCGGTGATCGAATTGATCGTATTGATGAGGCTGACGGCGTCCGCGCCGCCGCGTTTGGCGGCTTCGGCCGGTTTGCGGATGTCGGTAATGTTCGGCGTCAGCTTCACGATGACTGGCAGGTCGGTGTTTTCCTTGCACCAGCGCGCGACCATCTCAATATATTCGGGCACCTGTCCAACGGCCGAGCCCATGCCGCGCTCGCTCATTCCGTGAGGGCAGCCGAAATTGAGCTCGATGCCATCGCAGCCAGTCTCCTCAACGCGCTTCAGGATCGCCTTCCACGCCGCTTCTTCGCATGGCACCATGAGAGACGCGATAATCACCCGATCCGGCCATTTCTTCTTCGTCTCGGTCATCTCCCGCAGATTCACCTCCAGATCCCGGTCGGTGATGAGCTCGATATTGTTGAGGCCGAGAAGCCGGCGGTCGCCGCCGTGAATGGCGCCGTAGCGCGGGCCGTTTACATTGACGACTGGCGGGCCGGCCTCGCCAAGCGTCTTCCAGACAACACCGCCCCATCCCGCTTCGAAAGCGCGCTCGACATTATATTGCTTGTCTGTCGGCGGAGCGGAGGCGAGCCAGAACGGATTGGGCGACTGGATGCCGAGAAAATTGGTAGAGATGTCAGCCATGATATTGTCTCTCCTTCACGCGCCGAGGGCTGCGTTGATGCTTTCGGCGGCGATCTTGCCATCCTCTACTGCAACGACCGTCAGGTCTTCGCCCCCAGCCACGCAATCGCCGCCGGCCCAGACCTTGGCCATGGAGGTCCTGCGTTCGCCGTCGACTGCGATGCGGCCGCTCTCAAGTGTCAACGCGGCACCTTCGGCGGCCACGCCATCGGGCATGAAGCTCTGGCCGATGGCCTTGAAGATCTGGTCTGCTTCCATCGTGACCTCTTCACCCGTCGCGACGAGCTTGCCGTTACCGTCGGACGCCGTCTTCTCGAAAGTAATACCGGTGACGTGGCCCTCTTCGGCCAGAATGCGCTTCGGCTGCAGATTATAGCGAAGCTGGACGCCTCGTGTGGCCGCGATCTCCTGCTCATATTCGGAGGCGCTCATGGCATCCTTGCCGCGCCGATATGCAATGGTCACGTCCTCGGCACCAAGATTTTTGGCCTGAACCGCGGCATCGACCGCCGTCATGCCGCCGCCGATGACAACGACCTTTTCTCCGACCGGCACCTGCGTCATATCGGTCGTCTGGCGCAGGTCGGCGATCCAGCCCACCGCGTCGGACGATCCTTCGCTGGTTGCGCCTTCGGCTGTCAGCGCGTTGACGCCCGCAAGGCCCATGCCGAGAAAAACGGCATCGTAGTCCGCGGCCAGATCTTTCAGGTGGATGTCGCGGCCCAGCGCCTTGCCGGCGTCGATCGTGATGCCGCCGATGCCGAGTAGCCATTCCACCTCGGCCTGGGCGATATTGTTCGTCGCCTTGTAGGCTGCGATGCCGTATTCGTTGAGGCCGCCTGGCTTTTGCCTGGCCTCGAACACGGTGACAGTGTGGCCGTGGGTGGCCAGCCGGTGCGCACAGGAGAGGCCCGCAGGCCCCGCACCGACCACCGCGATCCGTTTGCCGGTCTCAGCCGCGCGGCTGAACGGATGTTCAGTCGTCGTTTCCATCAGATGGTCGGTGGCATATCGCTGAAGCATTCCGATCCGGACCGGCTTCTCTTCGGCGACCTCGCGCACACAGACCTCTTCGCAAAGCGTCTCTGTCGGGCAGACCCGTGCGCACATCGCGCCGAAAATATTGGCGCTGAAGATCGTCTTCGCCGCGCCCTTCGGATTGTCGGCCGCGATTTCGCGAATGAAAAGCGGAATGTCGATGCTTGTCGGGCAGGCCGTCATGCACGGCGCATCGTAGCAGAAATAGCAGCGATCGGCTTCGACGGCCGCTTCGTGCGCGGTCAGTGGCGCATGGAGATCGCGAAAGTTCTCGCGCAATCGCTCGGGCGGCAGGCGTCCGCCCGAAATGGTGTTGCCACGACGCTCGACGCTCATGAAGACCCCCTTATCTTGATCGCTTCCATCGGGGGTAGCTTCGCATTTTTTACCAGAAGGTCAAATTCTTTCTGCGTATATTTTGTTCATGCCTATTTTGTGAGCACAACACTCAGGTCTTAACTCATTATGGCGGCATGAAAAAAGGCGGCCGAAGCCGCCTCTGGTATTTGCGCTCATCTTGCGCGATTTCAGCCGAAAACCCGGCCGAGCGCGCCATCGACCGCCTCTGTGATCGCATCGATATCGCTTTCAGTGGCAATCAGAGCCGGACTGAAAAGGAGGGCGCAGTTCATTCCGTTTTCCAAGGATCGGTTTTGCGCGCCGATAATGACACCCTGTTCCATGCAGTCAGCGGCGACTGCTTTCACCTTGGCTTCAGGTACCGGGTCTTTCGTCTGCCGGTCGGCGACAAGTTCCGCCCCGCAGAAAAGGCCCTTGCCACGCACATCGCCGACGACTTCATGCTTTTCCATGAGGGACTGAAGATTGCCGAGCAGCCTTTCTCCCATCTTGGTCGTGTTGCTGAGCAGGCCCTCCTCTTCGACGATCCGCATGTTTTCGAGCGCGGCGGCGGGGCCGGACGTGCAGCCGCCAAAGGTGGAGATGTCGCGAAAGAAGCTCATGGGATCGTCCGGATCGTCCTTGAACTGATCGAAGATCGCCTCTGTCGTGACGGTACAGGAAATCGCGGCGTAGCCGGAGGCGACGCCCTTGGCCATCGTCACGAAATCCGGCTTCACGCCGTAATGCTGGTAGCCGAACCATTCTCCGGTTCGGCCGACACCGCAGACGACCTCGTCGATATGGAGAAGGATGTCGTACTTTTCGCAAATCTGCTGGACGCGTTCCCAATAGCCGGCAGGGGGGACGATGACCCCGCCGCCCGCCGTTATGGGCTCCAGACAGAGGCCGCCCACCGTATCGGGGCCTTCACGCAGAATGACCTCTTCAATCGCATCGGCAGCGCGCTCGCCGTAGTTCTCGATCTCACCCCATTGGCTGCGATATTCCATGCAGTGCGGTACTTCGACAAAGCCGGGAAGGAACGGGCCATATTGCGCATTGCGCTGGGCCTGTCCCCCGGCCGAAAGCGCGCCGAATGTTGTGCCGTGGTAATCACGCTCGCGGTAGAGGATCTTCCATTTCCTGCCGCCATGCTTCCGGTGCGCGATCTGGCGGATCATCTTGAAGGCCTTTTCATTGGCCTCGGAGCCCGAGTTCGAATAGTAGACCCGGCTCATGCCTGGCATCTTCTCGATCAGCTTTTCGGCGAACAGCGCGCCGGGCACCGAACCGGCTGCGCCGGCATAATAGTTGAGCTTCAGCAACTGGTCACGGATCACGTCGGCCATGCTTTCGCGGCCATAGCCAATGTTGACGGTCCATACCCCGCCGGACACGGCGTCAAGATGCTCCTTGCCGGTGGCATCCCAGATCTTCATGCCCTTTCCCTCGACCATCACTTTGGGGTCGGAGGTCTCATAAGGCTTGTGCTGGGTCAGATGGTGCCAGACATGGACGCGGTCGGCTTCGACCACATTGCTGATATCATTGGCTGCGAAGGGATGGTTCATGACGGTTCTTTCCTGCCGCGCGATTCAACCACCACGCTAGTGCCGGCAAGAAGACGATGCAACGCCATTGCATGGGTCCGCTCAACCGCCGGGCGCAGCAATTAGGGTGCCGCCGCGATGTGCTGAGCGCATGGCAGTATCCAGCCGAAGATGTTGCAGAGAGCCGTTTGTCGCGCTAAACCGGTTCAAATCCCATAATCGATCTCAATTTCGGAGCACGCCTCGTGGCAAAGTCGATGCTCGCAACACTTGTTGCGCGACCCTCCTTCCTCAAACGCGCGCCGCAGATGGCAGAGCTCAATCCCTTCCTGCTTGGCCGCGAAACGCTGGCCGGCCTGACCGTTGCGCTCGCTCTGGTGCCGGAGGCGGTGGCGTTTGCGTTCGTCGCCGGCGTTGCGCCGCTCGTCGGCCTCTATGCCGCGTTCATCGTCGGCTTGGTCACGGCGCTGTTCGGCGGTCGCCCCGGCATGATTTCCGGCGCGACGGGCGCGCTGGCCGTCGTCATGGTCTCGCTCGTCAGTGAGCACGGGGTGGAATATCTCTTCGCCACCGTCGTTCTGATGGGCATTCTGCAGATTCTTGCCGGCGTCTTTCGTCTCGGCAAGTTCATCCGTCTGGTGCCGACGCCCGTCATGCTCGGTTTCGTGAATGGGCTGGCGATCGTCATCGGACTTGCGCAGCTCGGCCAGTTCCGCACGGCCGAGGCCAATGGCGGCCATGCCTGGATGCAGGGTGGCGAGTTGGCCATCATGTTGGGTCTCGTCGCCCTGACGATGGCGCTCATCTGGTTCGTTCCGAAGCTCAAGGTGCCGGTCCCCGCGCCGCTGGCCGGCATCGCAGTGGTCGCGCTCCTCGTCATCGGTCTCGGACTGGATACGCCGCGGGTCGGGGACCTGGCCTCAATCGAGGGTGGCTTGCCTGCCTTTCACCTTCCGCTTGTTCCTCTGAACTGGGAAACCTTCACGATCATCGCGCCTTACGCAGTGATCTTGGCCGCGATCGGCCTTATCGAGTCGCTTTTGACGCTCAATCTGGTGGGCGAGATCGTCGATGAGAGAGGCGGCGCTTCGCAGGAGTGTCTGGCTCAGGGCGCGGCCAACACCATCACCGGCTTCTTCGGCGGAATGGGCGGTTGCGCCATGATCGGCCAGTCGATGATCAATGTGCGATCGGGCGGACGCACACGGCTCTCGGGCCTGTCGGCCGCACTTTTTCTTCTGAGCTTCATCCTGTTTGCCGCGCCTCTTATCGAGATGATTCCACTGGCTGCGCTCGTCGGAGTGATGTTCATGGTGGTTATCGGCACTTTCGCTTGGCGGTCGATCCTCATCATGCGCAAGATCCCGTTGGCGGACAGCTTCGTGATCGTTCTGGTCACGGCCGTCACAGTCGCCACCGACCTTGCTGCCGCAGTTGTTGTGGGCGTGATCGTTTCCGCGCTCGTCTATGCCTGGAATAATGCCAGGCGGATCCATGCACGGACGCGCGTAGAGGGCGGCCGGAAGATCTATGCCGTCGACGGGCCGCTCTTCTTCGGCTCGACCGATGGTTTCATCGAACTGTTCGACCCGAATGAAGATCCCGAGGAAATCATCATCGATTTCGCGGATTCGCGCGTGGTGGATCAGTCGGCATTGCAGGCGATCGAGGATATTGCAGGCAAGTACGAGCAACGCGGCAAACGGGTCAGCCTGCGCCACTTGTCGCATGACTGTCATCGGCTGCTCAATCGGGCAGGACAGCTTGTCGTGGAAGAGGATGACGATCCGGATTACGGACTCGCCGTGGATTATGGGGTGCGCACCGGTTCACTGTCCGGCGCGCACTGATCCCTTTTCAGTCGAGCGGCTCGAGATCCTTGAGAAATCGGGCCGCATTCTGGACGTAGGTCTCGGCGCTCATGCGCAGCGCCGAGATCGCGCCTTCATCAAGCTGGCGAATGACTTTGCCGGGCGCGCCGACGACAAGGCTCCCATCGGGTATTTCCTTGCCTTCGGTGATGAGCGCGCCTGCGCCGATGAGACAGTTCTTGCCGATCCTGGCGCGATTGAGAACGATCGCGCCCATTCCGATCAGCGAATTTTCTCCGATGGTGCAGCCATGAATGATCGCCTTGTGGCCGATGGTGCAGCCTTCGCCGATTGTCACGGGGGCACCGGGGTCGGTATGGATCATGGTGAGATCCTGAATATTCGTCCGTGCACCGATGGTGATCGGCTCATTGTCGCCGCGTAGCACCGCATTGAACCATATGCCGCTTTGCGCGCCGAGAATGACCTTGCCCATCACCCGCGCGCCTGGCGCCACGAAAACGCTCTCGTCGGCGAGTTCCGGGCGGTGCTCGCCAAGGCGATAGAGGCTCATTCGGAATAGCCTTTCTTTTCCATCAAATGCTTGATGCCGGCTTCGGCGCACTGACGGTCCTGCGCGGGTGTTCCCGAAGAAATGCCGATGCCCCCGACCACGGCGCCATCCACTTTGACCGGCAGACCGCCGCCAAAGACCATCAGGCGGCCGCCGATAGCCGAGAAAATTCCGTAAGCCGGTGCGCCCGGCTGGCTGGCCTCGCCATATTCATGCGTCGCCTTCTGCGCGCCCGAGGCCGTGAAGCTCTTGTCGACAGCGATCGTGATGGAGGTGACCTTGCCGCCATCCATGCGTTTGAAGGCGAGCAGGTTACCGCTCTCATCGGTGATGGCGATGCACATCGGCACGCCGATCGCATCGGCCTCCGCGGCGGCGCCTTCGATCAGCAACTGCGCGTCGCCAGAGTCCAGTCTTTGAATGGTTCGCATATTTCCCTCCTTCTTTGTCAGGCCGCCGAGTGCGCCTGTCTGACCGCATTGATCTGCGATAATGGTATCTCTTCCGCCGGACGGAACGTATCCGCGCTGGCCGCTTGCCAGTGGCGCTCATAGATCGTCTCACCCGGATCATCGATCAGCACGTTCTCCTTCAGGAAAACGAAGGCCGAATCGTAGGTATCGGCCTCCAATGCTTCGGGCCTCAAGGAGACATGGTGGGGCATCAGGTCGCGCGGGTGCTCCAGTCCGGCGGCAGCCGTTATCTCAGAAAGCGCGTGCAACGTCTCACGATGAAACGATGCTGCGCGCTTGCCTTGGATTTCAGGAACGAGGCCCCGCTGCCGCCACTTGTTCTGGGTGGTGATGCCAGTCGGACACGTATCGGTGTCGCAGCGCTGCGCCTGAATGCATCCGATCGAGAACATGAAAGCCCGGGCGGCGTTGCACCAGTCGGCGCCGATTGCCATGTGCTCGGCCATCGACCAGCCGGAATAGATCTTGCCGCTGGCTGCCAGGCGGACCTTGTCACGAAGCCCGGCCCCGACCAGGGCGTTGCGCATATGAATCAGCCCGTCGCGGAGCGGCATGCCGACATGGTTGGACAGTTCCAGCGGCGCGGCGCCGGTGCCTCCTTCCGCCCCATCGACCACGATGAAATCCAGGTAGATACCGCTTTTGCGCATCGCCTTCATGATAGCGAAAATCTCGTGAAGCTGGCCGACGCAAAGCTTGATGCCGACCGGCTTGCCTCCCGACAATTCCCGCATCTTCGCAGCGAATTCCATCATCTCCATCGGAGTGGAGAAGGCGCTGTGGCCGCGTGGTGACAGGCAGTCCTGGCCGACATCCACCTGACGGACGCTCGCAATTTCTTCTGTGACCTTTGCGCCCGGCAGCATCCCGCCATGGCCCGGCTTGGCGCCTTGCGACAGCTTGATCTCGGTCATCCGGATCTGGTCGGCTTGAGCAGTATCGGAGAACTTGCCGGCATCGAAGTGCCCGCTTCTGTCGCGTGCACCGAAATATCCGGAGCCGATTTCCCAGACAAGGTCGCCGCCATGCTTGCGGTGATAGGGCGATACACCCCCTTCGCCGGTATCGTGATAGAAATCACCTTCCGCCGCACCCCAGTTCAGCGCTTCGACAGCGCGAGCGGAGAGTGAGCCAAAACTCATGGCGGAGATATTGAGAATAGAAGCGCTGTAAGGTTTCGAGCATTGCTCGCCGCCTATCTCCACGCGCGGATGATGTTCGGGCGTACCGGCCGGCACGATGGAGTGATCGAGCCAGGCATAGCCCGCTTTTCCGACTTCCAGTTCCGTTCCAAACGGCATGGTGCCGCCGCGACCTTTGGCGCGGGCATAGACCAGATTGCGGGCCTGCACGGAATACGGCGTATCCTCCAGATCACCCTCGACGATATAGGCACGCAGATAGGGCCGAAGATCATAGGCAAGCCAACGAATGCGCGCCGCAATCGGATAATTGCGCGTCATCGTATGCCGCTCCTGAAAGACGTCGTAGATGCCGATCAGCACACCAATCGCACAGGGAATGAAAGCGAAGAGCCACCAGGGCGAGTGATCGAGGGACAGCCATCCGAACCCAACGCAACCGATGATCGCAGCCACAAGAACGATATATCTCTTGATCAGATCGGCGATATCCGCTCGTTTCATCGGGTCCGTTCATCCTTTCAGTCTTGTGGTCCGCTGCACATAGAGCGGCCGGGCCCGGTGCCCATCTGCGGCTCCATGCACGCACGATGGTCAGGCGAGGGGGAAACCTTCGCCCTCTGTTTCTTCCCGATCGCCGTTGACACGCACGACCAGCTTTTCGTCCGACCGCTCCACCTCGATATGATACTCGTGCCCATTCTGATGCAGCTTGGCGGAATAGCCCTCCCAATGGCTTGGAATGGACGGTCTTACGATCATCCGGTCGCCCTGC
This sequence comes from Notoacmeibacter ruber, assembly GCF_003668555.1. Taxonomy (NCBI): domain Bacteria; kingdom Pseudomonadati; phylum Pseudomonadota; class Alphaproteobacteria; order Hyphomicrobiales; family Notoacmeibacteraceae; genus Notoacmeibacter; species Notoacmeibacter ruber. The sequence continues at coordinate 343,330 of NZ_RCWN01000001.1, forward strand.
CGGCGAATGCCGAGAATGGCCTCCACCGAACAGCGGTAGAGCCAGCCAGCCGATCCGGTATACCAGGTCCAGCCGCCGCGACCCTTGCGGTCTTCCTCCCCGTAGATGTCGGCGGCAACCACGTAGGGCTCGACCCGGTAGCGCTGCATATCTTCTTCGGTCAGCGCGTGATTGATCGGCAGCAGGTAGGAATAGGCCTTCCAGGCATCGTCTGCGCGGCCCATCTCTGCCAGCGCGTAGGCCGTCCAGATTGCGCCATGGGTATACTGGCCGCCATTCTCCCGGACGCCCGGCGGATATCCCTTAATATAGCCGGGGTTGTGATCGGTATGCTGAAAGGGAGGAGTGAACAGCTTGATGATCTTAACCTCATCATCGGTGAGGATTTCGAGCACCTTGTTGAGCGCCTGATGGCTCCGCTTTTCTTCACCTTCGCCGGACAAGACGCTCCAGCTCTGCGCAATCGTATCGATCCGGCATTCGTCGGACTGGTGACTGCCGAGGGGCGTACCGTCGTCGAAGGTGCCACGCCGATACCATTCGCCGTCCCAGCCGGTCTCCTGAAGCGCCGCCCGCAATTCGTCGCGGCGTTCGGTCCAGCGTGCGACGCGATCTTCGTCGCGGCGTGCTTCTGCGATCGATATCATCGCCGAGAGGCCGCCGGCCATGAACCAGCCGAGCCAGACTGAGGTCCCGCGTCCTTCCTCGCCCACACGGTTCATCCCGTCGTTCCAGTCCCCGCCCAGTATCAGCGGCAGACCGTTCTCGCCGCGCCGCTCGCAGCCAAGATCAAGCGCCCGTGCGCAATGTTCATAAAGGCTGGCTTCCTCTTCCAGAACCTCGGGCGTGTAGAAGGCGTCGTGTTCGCCAGGTTCCAATTGCCGCCCGTCGATGAAAGGCAGCTTGGTGTCGAGAAAGCCGGTATCGCCCGTTACCCGCACATAGTGCGCGGTCAGATAGCCGAGCCAGACCACATCATCCGAGATCATCGTCCGCACCCCTGCGCCGGTGCGCGGCAACCACCAGTGCTGAACGTCTCCTTCGGGGAACTGCCGGCCCGCCGCATTCAGGATTTGAGCCCGTGCGTAGGAGGGATCCTGAAGCAGAAGGGCCGAGGTATCCTGTAACTGATCGCGGAAACCGTAGGCTCCCGATGCCTGATAGAAGGCCGATCGCGCACGGATACGGCAGGCAAGTGCTTGATAGGGCAGCCAGTGATTGACCATCAGGTTCATGGCCTGGTCGGGGGTCTCGACCTGCAATGTGCCGAGGAAGGAATCCCACTCCTGCCGCGCAGCATCGATCTGCGTGTCGAAGCCTTCCTGTCGCAGCGTATCCGCCAGTGCAACCGCTTCGCTGACCGAGCCGCTGTCGCCAAGAATGACAAGGATTTCGACCGATCCTTCTGCCGGCAGATCGATATCGGAGGACAAGGCTGCGCAGGGATCGCCCGCAATGGCCGTCGTGTCATCCAGCTTGGCGCCTTCGGCCACGATCTGCGGGAAGGAAACCGACTGGGTGCCGATGAAGTTGCGACGCGAAGCCGTGTGGGACGAAACGTCCGTCGACAGAGCCAGAAAGGCGTAGCGGCCAGAAAAATCGATCGAATAGGGGTTCGTCGCCGTGATGACGCCGGAGGCATCGTCGAAATGGGAAGCAATGAAGGGAGCGTTCTTGCCCGCATTGTTGCCGAGCACCCATTCCGCGAAAGCATAGAGTCGCAATTTTCGGGGGCGGTCGAATTCGTTGCGGATGCGGAGACGGGTCAGCTTGGCATTGTGGCCTGCAGCCATCGCCATGGTTGCTTTGAGCCGCAAACCGCCGCCGGCAGCCCGGAACGTAGAGTAACCCATGCCGTGCCGCGCTTCGTAAGGTTCCGAAGCGGCCCCTGCGAGCGCAGCAAAGGGCGTGAGCGTGATCCCGCTGTCCAGGTCGCGGACATAAAGCGCTTCGCCCGGACGGTTCTGAACCGGGTCGTTGGTCCATGGGGTTAACTGGTAGTCGCGCGAATTGATGCTCCAGGTGAAGGCGGCGCCGCCAGCGGAGACATGGAAGCCGAAATCCTTGCCCGAAATAACGTTGATCCAGGGCTGGGGTGTCCGGTCGGTGCCGCTCAGCCGGACCACATATTCACCGCTCCGGGGATCGAAACCGCCCATACCGTTCCAGAAGAGGAGATCCTCCCCGCTCGTGCTGATCGTGGCGGGAACCGGCTTGATGATCCTGGCCGACACCTCCTCATCTTTCGCGAAGGGACGGGGGGCTTCCTTGGTTTCCAGCTCCGTTCCGAGGCGGGCCAATTGTTCGGAAAGGCGGCCGTTTCGTGTGTGAAGCGTGATGCGTGATGCCGCCAGCAGCGCATCATAAGTGGTCTCGTCCATCAGATCGCGGCGCACATTGAAAATATGGGCGCGCACGGCGTCGGAGAGGCCGCGATGCCGTGCGTTCTCGCAGAGAATATCGACGGCCTGCTGCATGTCCTGTGCGTAGGATGTGACACGCTCGTTGAGAATTACCAGATCGAAGAGAAGACCGCGTCCGCGCAGATATTCTTGCATGGCGAGCGCTTCTCTAACGATCTTCAGATCGTTCTCGTCATCCGTCCGAAGCACGAAGATCGGATGATCGCCCGATACACCGAGCGGCCACAACGCGCTCTGGCTGGCCAATCCCTCGCGCACCGCTTCCTCGCCGATCCGCATATCCATATCGGGATAGATGAGATAGCGGGCGATCCGCTGGAACGTCTCGGCGTCCTGGCTGGTCACATCGATGTGGCGAAGCTGCACCTGGCTTCGGGTCCAAGCCAACTGGCTTTCGTGATTGAAGGTCTCGGTATGGCGATAGTGGGCAAGCCTCTCGATCAGCGTGTCGCGATCAGCGGCGGCGAGTGTCCAGAAGGTAATGGTGGCCTTCTTCCCGGCCGGTATCCGGACCACCCGCCGTAACGACATGATGGGATCGAGCGTGAAGCCGGCACTGCCGCTCAGTTCCGCGCCGGGATCGAAGGCGGCGGCCGACGCCAGGCTCCGGCCCCGTCCGATAAAGGCGCGCCGGTCCGTCTCGAACTGGGTGGAACGCCGCTGCGCGGCATTTTCCGTGACGAGATGGGCGACGTGAATATCAGGCTCGCCATGAGTGCGTTTGTTGCGGGTGGCCAGGATGGCATCGCCGGCGCGATCGATCTCGGTGCGGACGAACATTTTCGAAAAGGCGGGGTGGGCCATGTCGGCCTGGTCGTTCGAGAGAACCAGCTCTGCAAAGGATGTGACTTCGATCAGCCTGTCGACGGTTCCGCTGTTAGACAGCGTCAGCCGTCGGCCCTCGCCGTCCCCCTCGGTCGTGACCAGCACATCCATATGGGAATGGATGGTGCCCACATGCTTGCGAAACTCCGCCTGTGAATCTGTGAAGACGGTGCTGGCGCGCTCATTGGCCAGGTGTCGCGGCTGGCTGGTGGCGCTCCACCACTGCCCAGAGGCAACGTCCCGCAGGAAGACATACTGGCCCCAGCTGTCTTCGACCGGATCGGGCCGCCAGCGCGTGATCGCCAGCCCGTTCCACTTGGAATAGCCGGCGCCGGTCGCCGTAACCATAACGCTGTAATGCCCGTTGGACATGAGATGCGTACGGCGATCGGTCGTTGCCGGGTCGTCGTAGATTTGCATGGCCGGAGCGGCGAGGGCGCCCCCATCGTTTTTCTGGCGAAGGACTTCCTCGGGGCGAGACACCGGGGCCACCGTGTTGGGCGCACGCTCCTGGAGAAGGAGCTCCGCCGCCTCGATAACGGGGTCGGAGTGAAAGAGTTCGCGCAAGCGTCCGGCCGTGACCACATTTGCCGCCGCGCAGATGCTCATCCCCTGGTGGTGAGCGAAATAGGCTTTGATGACGGCGCACTTTTCGCCTTTTGGCAGGCGCGAAGGGGTGAAATCGACGGATTCGTAGAACCCATAGGCCCCGCGGGCACCGATCTGCCGCAGCCTCTCCATATTGCGGACGGCTTCGTTCGGGTCCACCTGGCAAGCCAGCATCGTCGCGTAAGGTGCAATAACCGCATTGCGGGAAAGATCACGTTTCAGTCCGAGGGACGGCACGCCGAAATTGGAGTACTGATAGGTCAGCATGTGGTCGCGCGCATTATAGGCCGATTCCGAAATGCCCCACGGCACGCCGAGTTCGCGTGCATAGTTGCGCTGAACGCGCACGACCATCCGGTTCGTCTGATAGAGAAGGCCGCCCTGCCTTTCATGCATGACGAGCGGTGGCATCAGATATTCGAACATCGAACCCGACCAGGAGGCTAGGGTCGCCCGGCCGGAAACGGGCACCACCGGCCGGCCGAGGCGGAACCAGTGCTCATTGGGCAGGTCGCCTTTCGCGATCGCGAAGAGGCTTGTCAGCCGCGCTTCGGAGGCCAGAAGGTCGTAACAGGATTCATCGAGCTCGCCTTCTTCCACGCGATAGCCGATGGCGAGCAGCCGCCGCTGCTTGTTCATCAGGAAGCCGAATTCCATATCGAATGCCAGGCCACGCGCCGTCTCCGATACGTCGACAAGTCGCCGGCGCAACCGGTCCATGGCTTCGCGGCTTGTGCTCGGATCGTTGAAGTGCGCTTCGCAGGTCCGTACCAGCGCGGTGCCCCATCGCATCAGCCGGCGACTTTCATGGCTGCCGACCTCCAGATCGATGTCCAGCGCCAGCCGTTCGATCTCCTGCGCGACCGTCATCAGGCCGGTGGCCTTGACGGAGGTGACTGCGGCACCCCGGTCAAGCGCCAGGACAAAACTGTGAAGCCGCTCGCGAATACGAGCGCGGAGCGGGCGGATCGTTCGACGGTCGTCCGGAATGTCCTGCAGGACCTCCTCGATGATCGTGGCCGTGTCGCGAATGCCTTCCACATCGCCGTGCAGGAAGGCCGCCGGGGCGGCAGCGGCTTCTCGGAGAGCTGAGGAAACGACGATCAGATGCCCGGCCAGATTGCCGCTATCGACCGCGGAAATGTAGCGCGGCGGAAGCGGCTGGAGCGTCTTCGTATCGTACCAGTTGTAGAGATGGCCGCGGTGTTTTTCCATTCGCCGGATCGTGACGAGCGTGGATTCGATCCGGTTCAGCATCTCCTCGAAACCGATCCAGCCAAGATCACGCGCCGAGACGGTGGAAATCAGGTAGAGGCCGATATTGGTCGGTGAAGTGCGAGGCGCTACCAGCGGCTCGGGGTCTTCCTGGAAGTTGTCGGGCGGCAGGTGATTGTGTTCGTCCGTGACGAAGGTCTCGAAATAGCGCCATGTCCGCCGTGCGATGCGACGCAGGGCCCTGCGGTCATCTTCGGACACGAAAAGGCGGTCTTCGGTCTCCGCCGAGCGGGAGACCTGCCATGCGATCAGTGGCGCGAAGAACCATGCGCCCGCGATCGGCAGCGCGACCCAGACGCTGTTGTGACCGTAGAAAATCGCCAGCATCAGGCCAATCGCGGCAATCGCCGAGGAAGGCCACATCAACTCGATATAGGATGCAATCGTGCCACCTGAGCTTTTGTGAATTTGCGCGGCGGTCTTCCATTCCAGCAATTGACGGCGGGAAACAAAAAGCCGGTAGAGCGTGCGGCCGACCGCATCGGCGGCATACCATGCCGTATGCGCCATGAAGGCGACGCGAAGACTCGTCTGCGCCAGCAGCGACAGAAGCTCCCAGCCATAGGTCCGCAAATGCGACCGAAGGGTCACTCCGACGGGGGGCGCGATGAAGCCGGCGAACATGGTCGTGAGCGGCGCGATGATAAGCATCCCGATCAGAACCACCTGCCAGACGAAAGCCGGCAAGGTATCGAATTTCACCCAGCCCGCGATCGAAGCCAACACCCATGCGATCGGCAGCAGCGAGCGTCGCAGATTGTCGAGCATCTTGAAGCGGTTCAGCGCTGTGACGTCGCTTTCCTGTCCAAAGATGAACGGCAGCAACTGCCAGTCGCCGCGTATCCAGCGGTGCTGACGGCTGACCTCGACGGAATATTTGGTCGGAAAATCTTCGACGAATTCCACATCGGTCACAAGGGCCGACCGCACCAGCGCGCCTTCGAGAAGGTCGTGGGAAAGCACGGTATTGTCTTCGATCCGCTCGGCCATGGCTTGCCGGAAGGCATCGACATGGATCAGCCCCTTGCCGGTAAAGCTGCCTTCGCGAAACACGTCCTGATAGGTGTCGGAGACCGCGAAGACGTAAGGGTCCAGCCCGCGATTGGTCGAGAAGATCCGCTGGAAGGCCGAGGCCTCTTCGCCGGTGGTCAGTGACGGCGTGATACGTGGCTGGAGAATGCCGTAACCGCCTGTCACGCGGTTCGTCTTGGGGTCGTTGATGGGCGCGTTGAGCGGATGGGCCATCTTGCCCACGAGCTTGGTCACCGTGTCACGAGGAAGGCGCGTATCGGAATCCAGCGTCAGGACGAAGGCAATTTCATCGGGCAGGGGATGGGTCGGTTTCAGATAGCTGGTGTGGGTCTCACCTCGGATCAGGTCGAACAGTTCTTCCAGCTTGCCCCGCTTTCGCTCCCACCCCATCCAGACATCGTCGGTCTCATTGTAGGTTCGGGCGCGGTGGAGGAGGAAGAAGCGCCGCCCGGTATGAGCATAGGTTTCCGACAATTCATCGATGGCCCGCTGCGCATATTCCAGCATGTCCTGATCGCCGGTCTTCTCTTCGGAATCGGCGTCGGGCCAGTCCGAAAGAAGCGCGAAATAGGTCTCGCCTTTCGGATTGCTGAGGTAATGCACTTCAAGATTGCGGACGAGTTCGTCGATCGTATCGCGATCATTGATCATGCAGGGTACGACAACCAGCGTCCGGGCCTCTTTGGGAATGCCCTGCGGATATTCGTAGCCCGGCATGTGATAGGGTCGCACCATATAGGACGACAGCATGTTGAAAATGCCCATCGCCGCCTCCGAGGCCGGAAGCGCCAGAAGGAGCATGAGTATGGCAGTCGTGCTGGCCCCTTCGATGGGATCGATGGTCAGAGCGGCGAGCGCCAGGATGGCCACCGTCAGAAGTGCAACCGGCAAGACGATGCCGAACCAGCTAAGACGGGCGAACAGAAGCCGCATCCGCTCAGTCGGGCGGCGGCAGTAGTTCACCCGGTCTCGCAGCGCCTCCACACCGTTGCCGACCAAATAATATCCGATATTGCCGACGATCAGCGGATCGGGAAGATCGGCACCTTCCCGCGCCATTTCGATTACCGTGTCGGTGACCTCCATTTCCGACGCCTTGGAGCGTCGCGCCAGAGTCTCGATCCGCTCGCGG